>JBEPTW010000209.1:0-6551 GCA_041691855.1 Verrucomicrobiota bacterium
TTTCAGGAAATGAAAACGTCACGACCTGCCCCGCTTTCACTTCGTCGTCCTGGGCGATCACTTTACCCTCGACCGCTACTAGACCGGCCTCCAGTGCCCGCTGAAAAGCGGAACGACTATGTTCGGGAAATGCTTGTGCGAGCAGCTTGTCCGCGCGTTCGCGGCGGACGCCTTCGGGAATGGTGTAGGTGATCGGTAAACTCACGGTTTGATGGATTGGGGAATCGCGCGTTATTCGCTCTGTTTGCTGATGATCGTATCCAATTCATCTAGCCATGGCTTTTTTTGCGCGGCTGAAAGTGATGCGACTTCAAAACCATTGCGGGCAAACCGGGCCAACTCCCGGCGGTTGAAACCCAGACCGTGCGCTATAGCCGCGTACTCCTCGTTGACTGAATTGGCGAAGCAAAGCGGATCGTCGGTGTTGATCGTGCAACGGACACCCGCTTCGCTCAGTCGACGCAGCGGATGATGCGCCAGATCGGGAAACACTTTGAGCCCGATGTTGCTGATCGGGCATACATCAAAAGTCACGCCGCGACTCACCGCCAGCGTGACGACGTCGGGGTCTTCGATCGCTCTCACCCCGTGTTGCACGCGGGTCACTCCGAGGACTTCGATTGCTTCGCGCACGCGAGAGGCACCGTCAAATTCCCCCGCGTGGCATTTGGTGACCTTCCCCGCCACGCGAAGACGCGCCCAGATCGCCGCAGTGTCCGGTTCGGTCCGCAGCGTCTCGATTCCATGGAGATCCACGCCGGCGAGATCATCCCACGTGTGCAGCTGATCGATCATGGGCCGCAACACGCCGCTGATATCGCTGCGCAACATCCCGGCAAAGACGCGCACCTCGAGTTCTTTCGGCGCCGCTGATTTGATCGCAGCGATGATTTCCGGACCTGGAACGTTAATAAATCCGCTGATGGGCAGATGGAAACTCGTCTCCACGTACTTGACGTTTTGCGCGACATGTTTCGCGAACATCATCTTGGCTGCCTCGTAATAACGTTCCGCCGAAGAGAACCACGGCAGCGCGTTGGCGAGCAGTTGTTGCTCAAAATCGGGAAAGGATGAGTAACGGTAACCGCGCTCCCGAAACGCGGGAAAAGCGGGATACGTTTCCGGACGCCACTCGCGGAGCAACTCGTAAGGCAACGCGCCTTCGACGTGTAGATGCGTCTCCGTCTTCGGCAAAGACTGAATGAAGGCGGCAAGTGACGAGTCGAGGTTCATGAAGTAAGACGGGATCGAAAAGAGAATCGGGTCTATCCGTTGAGCTCAAACCGTTGCGCGACGAGCGCGCAACCTACCCGATTCCAGTAGGTGGCGTGCTTGTCGCGCCACTCCGGGAGAAGCGGGGTGAGGGCACCCCGCCCACAGGGATGGAAATTTGCCCAAGCATTATCGGTGCGCATGAATTTCGCAAATACCCGTAGTTCGCCCAAGATCGTCACTTCACCTTAAGCAATTCGGACGGATTCAGTTTTTTCAGCGCGGGAATAGTAAACAATCCATCCTTCCGAATCAGTTTGTCATCGAACCAGATTTCGCCGCCGCCGTATTCGGGGCGCTGGATATTCACCATGTCCCAATGCACCGACGACTTGTTGCCGTTGCCGCCTTTCTCGTAAGCTTGGCCGGGAGTAAAATGGAATGAGCCGGCAATTTTCTCGTCGAAAAGAATGTCGCGCATCGGTTCGAGAATGTGCGGGTTAAAACCGATCGCGAATTCACCAATGTAACGCGAACCGGCATCGGTATCGAGAATTTCATTGAGCCGTTTCGTGTTGTTGCTCGTGGCTTCGACGATTTTCCCCTTTTTGAAAACGAGCCGGATGTTGTCGAACGAAGTACCAAGGTAAACGGTCGGCGCATTGTATTGAATCACGCCTTCCACGCTGTCCTTCACCGGACAGGAAAACACTTCGCCGTCCGGGATGTTCCGCAGTCCGCCGCACGGAACGGCGCCGATGCCTTTGATGGAAAATTTCAAATCGGTGCCGGGACCTTTGAGGTGAACGCGGTCGGTTTTGTCCATCAAATCGGCCAGCGCTTTCATGCCCGGACCGTATCGGCCGTAATCGAAGGTGCAGACGCGGAAATAAAAATCCTCAAACGCCTGCGTGCTCATCGCCGCCTGCTGCGCCATCGCGGACGACGGCCAGCGCAGGACGACCCACTTCGTTTTATTGACGCGGTGATCGAGCACGGGCTGGAGCGTTTTCGCGACGATCTGCACGCGCTCGGCGGGAACGTCGGAAGTTTCGAAGATGTTGTCCGAACCGCGCACGGCGATGTACGCCTGCATTTTTTGCATCCGTTGCAATTCCACCTCGGCGGTCGTCGCGTATTGCTCGGCGGTCGCGCCCTTGAGCAACTCCCGCGTGACGCGCGCGCGCTGGATATTCACGTAGGGCAACGCGCCGCGATCCTGCGCCGCCCGCACGAGCGCGATGGTGAACGTGTCCGGCACGTCGTAGGCGTCGATGTAGACGCGTTCGCCTTTCTTCAGATCGGTGGAAAAACCGGTCAACACCTCGGCCAACCGGGCAAAACGGGGATCACTCATGGTTCGCTTACCTTCGGGATTCGCGCCGCCACGTTCAATCTCAAAGCGGCGGTTGGAGAAATGAACCGGCGGGAAACAAGCGAGCTGGTTCGCTCGCACACACTCAACCGGTGGTCGTCACGCCCGACGGCTGACGTTCGCCATCGGCAGGTTCGCCATTGGGGAAACAGATCTTTCCCACCAAATCCTGAAAGTCATCAGCGCCACGGAGAATTTCGATTTCCAATCGCAGGTAATAACACGGGACGGCGGATTTCTTGACCGATTCGATGCGCACGGCGTCTTTCTCGGTGGTGATGAGCATTTCCACGCCAGCTTGTTTCGCCTCGGCAAAAACCCCGTCGAGATCTTCCTGCGTAAACCGGTAGTGATCGAGAAAGCGCCGCGTGTAGATCAGCTTCGCGCCCGTTTCGCGCAGGAATGCCTCGAAACTTTCCGGTGCCGCGATGCCGCTGAAGCCGCCAATTTTCCGACCGGCGAGAGACGCCAGCGAAATCCGTTCGTCACCATCGATGCGCTGCAGGTACTGCGGTTTGTGCGCGCACTCGATGATTTCCACCTCGGGATTAAATTTGTGGATCATCGCCTCGAGTTCCACGTCGCGTTCGCCGCGGGATTTCGTCAGGAAAACATAGGACGCGCGTTGGACGTGCTTGATCGGCTCGCGCAAGATGCCGCGCGGAAGCAGAAATCCGTTACCGAAGGGATTGCTCTTGTCCACGAGCAGAAGGTTCAGCCGGCCTTTGAGCGGGAGATACTGAAACCCGTCGTCGAGCACGAGCGTGTCGCACCCAAAATCCTTGATCGCATGCGCGCCGGCCTTGACGCGATTTTTGTCCACCAGCACGACGACGCCGGGCAAATTGCGGGCGAGCATATAGGGTTCATCGCCGGCGACCTCGGAATCGAGCAGGACAGTCTTGCCGTCGCTTACGACGCGTGGCGGTTCCTCCTCGGTGTGGTTGAGCCAGAACCACCACTTTTGCCAGAAAGGCGGCGCTTTGCTTTTATAACCGCGGGAAAGAATCGCCACTTTCCGTCCGCGATTCCGCAGCGCTTTGGCCAGCATTTCGACGACGGGAGTTTTTCCGGTTCCGCCGACCGTGAGATTCCCGACCACGACGACGAGACAGCCGAGCGGTTGGTCACGCAAAATGCGGTTGCGATAAAGCAGGAGCCGGAGCTGTACAATTCCACTGAAAAGATATGAGCACGCCTGTAAAAACGCACCAAACAGCGTCGCCGCCGTGCCCTCGCGGCGCCCCCTGATTACATCAATGGCGAATTGCTCGAATTCATCGAACTTATGACGGAGCCAGCGGTTGGGCATGAACAAGTTTGGCTTTGACGATAGCGGATGGACGGTTGTGAGTCTTGTGGTAGTCGTTGGTTTTGCGACATGCAACACCGGCGTCACACAATCCTACTCATGAGCTATAAACTTTTCATCCCCGGCCCAATCGCCGTCTCCGAAAAAACCCTGCAGGCAATGGCGCAGCCCATGATCGGGCATCGCAGTGCCGATTTTGTGGCGCTCTATCAATCGCTCACGCCGCAGCTGCAGGCGCTCTTCTACACCAAAGACCCGGTTTACCTGAGCACGAGCAGTGCCTGGGGCGTCATGGAAGGCTCGCTTCGGAATGTGGTGAAGAAAAAATTACTCTGCTGTATGAACGGCGCGTTTGCCGACAAGTGGCTCGACGTGGCCAAACGCTGCGGAATCGACGCCGCCGGCCTGAAATTTGAATGGGGCCAGCCGGCCGATCCCGTGGCACTGCGCAAGGAACTCTCCACCGGGGCTTACGACGCAGTCACGATCATCCATAACGAAACCTCGTGCGGTTGCATGAGCGACCTGCCGGCCTTGATGGCCGTGCTGCGCGATTTCCCGGATGTCATCAGCATCGTCGATACGATCAGCTCGTTCAGCGCTCTCCCGATCAAGAAGGACGAACTCGGCATCGACGTCATGATCACCGGTTCGCAGAAGGCGCTCGCGCTGCCTCCCGGACTTTCGATCTTCTCGGTCTCGAAACGCGCCCTCGATCGCGCGGCCACCGTCACCGGTCGCGGCTATTATTTCGATTTCCTCGAATTCCAGAAAAACCATGAAGCCGGCATGACGCCGAGCACGCCGGTGATTCCGTTGATTTACGCGCTCAAGTCCAAGCTCGAAGACATCAACGCCGAGGGCGTCGAAGTCCGTTACGCCCGGCATGCGCGTTTGAACAAGCTCGTCCGCGACTGGGCGTTCGCGAAAGGTTTCACGCTTTTCCCGAAGGAAGGCGCCGGATCGGTTTCGTTGAACTGCTTCAACAATAATCTGAAGGTCGACCTCGCCGCTTTGAACAAGGCGCTGAAAGCCAAACACGGCATGGTGATCGACGGTGGCTACGGCAAGCTGAAGGGCCTCGCGTTCCGCATCTCAAACATGGGCGACGAAACCGATGAGTCGATGGGGGTTCTGCTCAAAGCACTGGACTCGGTGCTCGCGGAGCTTCCGAAGAGCACCGCCGCTTAACCTGCGGCGAAACGGCAGTTGCCTCCTTTCCCGGCGGCTCCTTCACTGGAGCCGCCGTTTCTTTTTGCACATGCGCTCAATTTCCATCCGTCTGCTCGTCGTCGGGGCCTGCCTGATATTGCCGTTGCTTGCTTTCGCCAAGGTTCCCGACACCGCGCTCCGCGACGACGCGATAAACACCATTCGGATTCGTCCCAGCGAAACCGACCCGGAGATCAAGACCTTCGACACCTACCACTATGCTTATGTAAACGACGCCATCATTGTCGATCACGACGCTTCCCTGACTCCCATCCGCAACCAACTCCTGCTATGGATTCCAGGCACGCAGGAAAAGGAAAACGAAAGCCCGGGCGCAGCAGCCGGATTTTGCAAGCTCGCAGCGAACCTCGGTTACCACGTCGTTATTCTCAAATACCCAAACAACGAATCTGCCTCCGCCTGCCGGAACGATGCCGATCGCAACGCCTTTGAAAAATTCCGCATGGCTCTCATCACCGGTGGCACCAGCGCGCACCTCAACGTGGCCCGTTCGGAAAGCATCGTGAATCGCCTGACGAAACTGCTCGTCTATCTGGCGCGAGTTCGTCCGACAGAGCATTGGGAGCAGTTCATCGAAACCGACGGAACCATCAAATGGTCCGCGATTGCGGTTGCCGGGCAATCCCAAGGCGGTGGCCACGCGGCCTTGCTCGGCATCAAATATCAGGTCGCGCGGGTCATCTGCTTCGGCGCGCCAAAAGACTTCAGCCAAGCCCACCATGGCCCGGCCGCATGGCTTACAGCCCAGTCCGCCACGCCAAAGGCCCGCTTCTTCGCCCTCAACCATCAACAGGATCACCAAGCTTGCAGCCCGGCCGAGCAGTTGGAAAATCTCCATGCCCTCGGGCTAGCCGAGTTCGGAAAAATGGTTGATGTCGACCAAGCCAATCCACCTTACCGCCACAGCCACATTCTGGAGACGAACTATCCCGGCGGAAAGATCGCCTCGAAAGTTGCTCACACTACAGGAATCAATCCTCGAAACGCAGCTGTCTTCGGCAAAGTCTGGACCTATCTGCTCACCGAAGAAGCCCCGTAAATTCGTGTGGATTAAACTTCGGGACTTTCGCGGTTTCCCAGCAACTCCGCTCCGGCGCTGTCCTGTGTACCGCCGCGCGCTCGACTGTTTTCTGCGAAAAATAGCGATCAATTTTCAGATGCGAGCGGGACCACCGGCGCGGTCGGAAAAAAAGTATTGCTTGAAATTCGGCGCGGGGGAGCTAACGGGTCCTCCCCCACATGAAGTGCCTCATTATTGCAGAAAAACCCTCCGTTGCCACCGATTTAGCGCGCGCGTTGGGTAAAATACCGAAACAAGGCGACCATTTTGAAAACGACGAATATGTGATTTCGTCGGCCGTCGGTCACCTGGTCGGACTGCAAAAGCCCGAGGACATCGACAAGAAAAAATATGGCTTC
>JBEPTW010000210.1:0-6505 GCA_041691855.1 Verrucomicrobiota bacterium
GGTTTCGTGCGTTGCGTAGGGCAAGTCACGTTTCCGTTCATTCAACCCCTCGTTTGATTATGAGTAACCAAGGTTTCGGAACCAAAGCCCTCCACGCCGACCAGACGCCGGACCCCACCACCGGCTCCCGCGCGGTGCCGTTGTATCAAACCACCAGCTACGTGTTCCGTGACACGGAGCACGCCGCCAATCTTTTTGCCCTGAAGGAACTGGGCAACATCTACACGCGGATCATGAATCCGACGACAGATGTGTTCGAGCAACGCATGGCGGCGCTCGAAGGCGGCACCGGCGGCCTCGCGCACGCGTCCGGGCAGGCAGCGATCACTAACGCGATTCTCAACGTGGCTGGATCGGGCGATCACCTGGTGTCGGTCGCGCAACTATACGGCGGCACCTATAATTTGTTTCACCACACGTTGCCAAAGCTCGGCATCGAGGTTTCATTTGTCGACGCGCAGGACCCGGACGCTTTCCGCCGGGCGCTGCGGCCGAATACGAAGGCATTTTATGGCGAAGGCCTTGGCAATCCCGCGCTGAATATTTTCCCCTTCGAGGAAGTCGCGAAAATCGCGAAGGAAGCGGGCGTGCCGCTGATCATCGACAACACTTGCCTCACGCCTTATCTAAATCGCCCGTTTGAGTGGGGCGCGAACGTCGTGGTGCATTCGACCACGAAATATGTCGGCGGCCACGGCACGTCGATCGGCGGCATGGTGGTCGACGGCGGTAATTTTAATTGGGGCAACGGAAAGTTTCCGGGCTTCACGCAACCCGATGCGAGTTATCACGGCCTCGTGCATTGGGAGGCATTCAAGAGTTTCGCACCCGCTGGCGGCGCGAACATCGCTTACATTCTAAAAATGCGCCTGCAGCTGTTGCGCGACACGGGCGGCTGCATCTCGCCATTCAATTCGTGGACGGGCTTGCAAGGTCTCGAGACGTTGCACCTGCGCATGGAACGCACCTGTGCGAACGCGCTCAAGACGGCGGAGTTCCTCTCGTCGCACTCCAAAGTCACTTGGGTAAATTATCCCGGTCTCAAGAACAGCCCGAACCACGCGGCGGCGAAGAAATACCTGAACGGAGGTTTTGGCGGACTGCTTGGCTTCGGGGTGAAAGGCGGCTACGAAGCCGGCCGAAAAATGATCGAAGGTCTCAAGTTATTCTCGCACCTCGCCAACATCGGCGACGCGAAGTCGCTGGCGATTCACCCCGCGAGCACGACGCACAGCCAGCTCACCGAAGCGGAACAAAAAGCGTCCGGCGTGTCGCCTGATTATGTGCGCTTGTCGATCGGCATCGAGGACTTTGCCGATCTGCAAGCCGATCTCGAACAAGCGCTGGCGAAACTCTGAACCAAATTAAAATTGCGTGAATCGCACCACGGTGCGATTCACGCCGACGAGAGCAGGTGGTTTTAGGCGACCGCCGGAACAGGCCGTTTCGCGGCTAATGTTGCGCGCTTCGGAACATGTCGGCGAATTGAGTAAGTTCCACGACCGGAATTTCCGAAACGGCGATGAAATTGAAACCGTTTTGTGACCACGATTCCGTATGGTAGCCGTTGCGTTCGGTTTGGTGTGAGGTCACGGAACTTCCACTGGCGGGCCAGATAAAAAGATTGATGGGATGCTGCCGGCGGTGAAATACCAGCGCGGCGGTCGTGCGTCCGCTGAGCTGTTCGAGTCGTCCCCCGATGAGCGGGAAACCTGAGCTGGCGAGATCCACGACAGGCGGGGAGAAATTAATTTTGCCTGCGAACCACGGCTTCACCGTGTGCTGATCGGTCGAAGCAACATCAGTCAGGTGATTGCCTTGGAGCGAACGAACGTGGTCGGACAAGGCCTCGTCTATCAGAAGATTTTCACGGGCGTGGGAACCGCCCCAAGTGTAGCCGATAAATAGCGCGACCGCCACGGACGCGGCGACACCGAAGCTGCCCCACAGGGGAGAAAATGCGAAAAGATGGCGCGATTTTGGCGGGGTCGCAGACGGAGAAGGAACTCTGTTTTCCAACGTCGTCTTGATTTTTGCCGCAAGGTGGGGCGGCGCATTAAAGCGCGGCAGCGAATCCCGCAGAGCGGCGTGTCGGGTGCGGATAGTGTCCGCGCGTCGAGCGCAGTCCGAACACGTGTGGAGATGAGCTTCGAGTTCGAGGTGGCGCACGAGATCGAGTTCGCCGTCGGCGTCGGTTTCCAGAAAGCGGCGGGTATCGTTACAGTCCATGGGAGTTTTCGTGGTCAGCGAGGGCCAATACCTCGGTTTGAAGTTTTCGCCGCGCACGGGCAAGGCGTGACATCACAGTGCCAATGGGAACTTCCGTGACATGAGCAATCTCGCGATAGGCGAGGCCTTCGAGTTCATGCAGCACGATCACTTCGCGAAATTCAGCGGACAATCGCTCAAGTGCGCGCCGCAGGAGATCGCTTTTGGTTTCGCGCCAGAGAAGGGCGTTGGCTTCCGCGTGGTCCTCGGTCGAACCATGAGCGTCATCGACGAAGAGTTCCGCGACCGGCTTGCGTTGGTTTTGCCGCAACTGAGAATAGCAAACATTGCGCACGATCGTCAGCAGCCACGCCCGGCCGTCGCCGCCCCGGAAACGATCCAACGCGCGATAGGCGCGTACACAGGCGTCCTGCACGGCATCTTCCGCGGCGTGTTCGTCGCGCAGCAGCCAGAGGGCGAGGTTATAAGCGGCATCCAGATGAGGCAGCATGAGATGTTCGAAAGTCGACGGCACATGGCCCTCCATCTGGATATAAACGCTGGCGATAGTGGTTTTATTCCCGCGAAACCGGGAAAAGTTTTTTCTTTCGACGAACGGAATAATCACACGGTCAATTGGGTATTCAATGGCAAAGGGCCATGGTGGCCTTTCTTCAACTTATCTTGGCAAAAAACACAGCTCTATGAATGACCACATTATTCAGGATCGCAGCACCGATGGAATCGACCGCCGGGGCTTTTTGAAATGCATGGCTTGGGCCGGTACCGGTGTGCTGTGGTCCATTAACGGTGGAATTCTCTCCTCGAAAGCACTCGGTGAAACCTTGGGTGCCAGTGATAAATCCCTCAGCGCAATTGCCGGTACGCTGAATTTCGTGCAGATCAGCGACAGTCACATAGGCTTCAAAAAACCGGCGAATACCGATGTGGCGGCGACGTTTCGCGAGACGATTGCGCGGGTTAATGCCTTGCCGGTTGCGCCGGAGTTCATACTGCACACGGGTGATCTCACTCATCTCGCCGAGGCGGAGGAATTCGACGGACTCGAACAAATGTTGAAGGATTGCCGGACGAAGCAGGTTTTCTACGTTCCCGGTGAGCACGACATTCTCAGTGACAATGGCGCGCAATATCGTGAGCGATTCGGCAAAGGCACGCGTGGTCAGGGCTGGTACAGTTTCGACCAAAAAGGCGTTCATTTCGTGGGCTTGGTTAATGTGCAAGGCATCACAGAGGGCGGACTCGGTGTTCTCGGTGGCGAGCAACTCGACTGGCTCGCCCGGGATCTCGCGCCGCTTTCAGCCGAAACTCCGCTCGTGGTTTTTGCGCACGTGCCGTTGTGGATGGTTTATCCAAAATGGGGCTGGGGCACCGACGATGGGGCGAAGGCGCTCGCGCTCATGAAACGTTTCGGCTCGGTCACGGTGCTCAATGGCCACATCCACCAGGCATTGCAGAAAATTGAGGGTAACATGACTTTCCACACGGCCCGGTCCACGGCGTTTCCCCAACCCGAGCCAGGCACTGCGCCGAAGCCCGGACCGATGACGGTGGAGGCAACGAAGCTGCGTTCCTTCCTTGGACTCACGAAGGTGTCGTACGTTGAAAACCATCCCACGCTGGCGATTGTCGATTCAACGTTGGCGTCGGAGTGAGTGGTGACATGGACACCGGATTCTGGGCAAAACTACACGGGGCAGTGACGCATTTCCCCATCGCGTTGACGCTGTGTTCGGGCGCGTTCGATGCGACGGGAGTTGCGCTGACCAGCCGCCCGATCGGACGCGACCTGAATGTTGCGGGTTATTGGACAATGCTGCTCGGCGCTCTCGGCAGCCTGCCTGCGGTGATTTCGGGTCTAGTCATGACGAAGGGCATCGTTCTTGGCCACGGCATGGTACGCATGCATCATCTCTTCGCGTGGCCGGCGTTTGCGTTGCTCATGGCTCTTGCAACCTGGCGCGTAATGCTCGGGCGTGAGCCAACACGAAGTATTTTCATCGGTTATCTGGCCGGGGTTGTAGTCGCGGCGGGATTGATCTCGGCCGCGGGTTATTGGGGCGGGGAAATGTTGATCGCGCGCTAATATGAAACCGATTTCCGGAGTGGGCCAGCTTGGCCGTGCGCTGATCGTGGCAGCAATTGCAGTGACCTCGATCGCTGGCTTCGGTGCAGCTTTGCGGAAACGGGCGACGCTCGGTTCGCACCAGCAGCCGATGAGGGATCAGTGGTTCGAAGAAACCACTCCGACATCGCCGCAACTGATCGTGAGCGGACGAAAGCTTTTTTTGGATAGTTGTGCGCACTGTCACGGTGCTGACGCGAGTGGCGACGAAGGTCCCGATTTGCACGGAGTCGAAGTGAGTGATCGCTACATCGGTAATACTATCACTCGGGGCATTCCGGACGAGATGCCATCATTCGCCAAAAAACTGGGGCACTTCGAAATCAGTGCGCTCACTGCATACGTGCGATCATTGGAAGGTTCCTGATCGAACGACTGCGTTTGCCCACCCACTGCGGTCTTGCTGCCGGTTCGTTCGACCTAAAGACCGCGAGCAGGTCACCGAAGCGGAATATAAGCCGCTAGCGTGTCACCCGATTACACCCCGTCCATGTTTGGACGCCACCTATAGCTCGCGCTACCGTTCGCGCATGCGACATTTTCAGGTTTCGGCGAATTCATTGTTCGTTTTTAACTTTGACTGGCGGTTAGTACATATACCGATGAAAATGAAATTTCTCCCAATGTGGCTATTTGCAGCCACCATGGGTTTCGCGAGTGATGATTCTACTCGCGTAGAATCGTCGCCGCCTGGCGGAATTTCGATCCATCGTTTTTTCCGAGGTAAAATCAATAACAGTAGCGAAAATAAGCGACGCAGCAGAAAAGAAAGCAAAAAGTGAAGGAGCCAACTTTCATGGTTATCGGGTTATTTCGGAATGGCGGCACGTAGACGAGCGAAGCGGAGCTATGCTGGTTCGTACGTTACGAGAAGCGATCGATTCGTCGATTCGGGCGTACGCCGGCGCTGGCGGAGACGAGAGACTTGTACTCAGCTCATTTTGTATGCCGCATCCGGGATACGCGGTTCATTTTTAGACTGATCGAGGAACTAGAAATTTCCTGATTTGTTTGGAGTGTGCCGAGGTCGAGAGATACGGAAAGCAGAAACCCGGCGTCAGTTTTTCTTTGAATTCTAAAGAAATCGGAAAACTGCGTACGAGCTATTCTAGCGAATTTGACGGCAGCAGGTAGGAGATACCTATGGTGGCCGGAAATAATTAACTGGGGCGATTGGACCCCGTAACACCCGCAGATTTGGTGAATGATGATGGTGGTCGGAGCGCAAGTGCCCTGCGGCGGACCGAACTGGCGGTTTCACGCATATTGCTGGTGAGGAAGCACGGTCTGCTCCCGATGCGGCCAGAATTTGATTTTGCTGGTATTGGCGTGCTTGCGGGACGGGAGAATGAAACTACCTTCCTCGCGACTCATGCGAAAACTGCGCTGCTTGTTAATCGGACTTATTTTCCTACCCGCGATCTTGCGGGCGGCGGAGGTCGTTACGATATTGCGGCGGGAGGCGGGCCGGTGCGCGCTGGCGTGGCAGCGGGGTGATTGCGAGGGGATCGTCGCGTATCTTCCGCCGCAGGTTGTTTCGCGTTCGGGCGGACGGGCCGTGATGGTGCGCGATCTGAAGGATCAATTTGCTCAAGCTCGCGCCCTCGGCGCAGATCGGATGCAAGCGTTGCCCGGTCATCCATCGGCACCGCACCAGATCGGTCCGTGGCTGACGTCGATTCTTCCGGTCACGGCCATCCTGCATGGCGCGCATCTGGAGTTGACCCAGCAAACCCGGGTGCTCGCGCTGTCACCCGATGGCGGAAAGCACTGGTATTTTGTGCTGCTATATCTGGTCACGCCAGCGGAACTGAAAGCTTGGCTTCCGGAACTCGCGGGAAAAATCGTGTTCGTTGCAGATCCGCCGCCAGAGATGGACGTCGTCTATTGATGGGACGCGATTAATTGGCGCGGTGATGGGCGGAAGGTGCATGCATTGCAAAACCGGACTGAAGATGTCTCAACCTAAAAGCGGCAGTCGAAGTGATGATTTTCAACTGCTCCGCAGTTGGACATATCCGGGCATTTTACTGGAATTGCGCTGCTTGCGTACGATTGCTATGCTCAATAATTCGCCAATTTTGCCATTCCGTTCCTTCGTAAGCGTACAACTTGGACGTGACGACAGCGGTCGAGGAATCGGGTAGAGTT
>JBEPTW010000211.1:0-6468 GCA_041691855.1 Verrucomicrobiota bacterium
GGTGAATACTTGAGCGCGTTCGACAACAAATTATCCACGACCTGCTGCATCGCGACAAAATCGGTGGTCAGCGACACGGGCGTTCGGGGGAGGCGGGTATCGATCACGATTTGTTTGTGCTGCGCGACGGTCGAAAGCGAACTCATCGCCGCCTTCGCAATATAGCAGGCGTCGCCCGCCACATAGTTCAACGCAAACCGTCCTTCATCGACATTCTGGGCGGAGAGCAGGTCACTGATGAGTCGCGCCATCTGGTCGGCGGATTCGTTGACCCGCGCCGTGGTCGTGGCGCGGCTCGCGGGGCTCAACGGCGGCTCCATCTGCAACAGCTCGACGCCGAGTTGAATGGAGGTCAGCGGTCCGCGCAGGTCGTGCGCCACCATGTGCATGAGCTCGCTCTTTTCCTGGCTGGCCCTCACGAGATGGTCGCGCGTTCGCTCGAGCTCGGCTTGAATTTTCCGCCGCTCGGCCAGTTCAGCCGCGAGACGTCGATTGTGGAAAAAGATCAGCAGAAAAATAACAACCGCGACCGACGCCACGAGAGCGCTGATTTTAAAGGCCTTGGCCCAACGGTGATAGTAAGACGTGTCCACCGCGATCCAGCGATTATTGATTCCTTCCCGGTCATCGACGGTGATGCCAGCCAATGCCTTGTTGATGATCTGCGCGAGCATCGGCCAGTCCTTGCGGACGCCCGCGTAAAGTTTCGTGGACGAGGAAATGACGCTGCCCAGACGGAGATTCGTCCAACGGTGAGTGTTGATGAGATAGGAAGCATTGGCGACTTCCCCGACCGCCGCATAAGCCGTCCCTTTCGCCACCGCCTCGTAGCATTCGGCGGGGGAATCGTAGTCGACAATCGAATTGCCCGGCACATTCACCTCCAAATCCGCTCGCAGTCCGTCCGCCCCGCGGGGAATCGCGATGATCCGTCCCTTCAATTCGGCCAGCGCGAACAAGTACGGCGAATCGCTCCGTGTGATGATCACGTTCGGCGCGGTTGCATAGGCGTCAGTGTAAATCAGATAAGCTTCGCGATCCGGGGTCCTCGCCAAGCTAAGCAAAATATCCAAATCACCAGCTTTGAAATCCTGGATCACCTTGCCCCAGTCGCTGCGAACTTCGTTCCGAAAATTTAATCCAGTGCGACGTCCGATCAGTTCCAGATAATCGGGATCGATGCCCACGATTTGTCCCGCCGCATCCTGCATCGCGTAGGGCAAATAAGTGGCGTCGTGCCCGGCGCGAATCACCGGATGGGCGGAAATCCACGCGTCCTCCTCGGGGGTCAACGGAATCCGGTCGCCCGAGGCTTCGGTCGTCGCACCTTCCGCTGTCTGCATCCGGCCAACCACACCAATCCAAAGGGAAAGGATCGATAGCCAGAGGTAAAATGAGTGGCGGCGCATGAGACGAAGGAAAGAAAAGAGGTGGGTTTGAATCTGGCAACGATGGATCGCCGGTTCATCGAGAGCGCTGACCTTCCCGAAAAAAATCGAATCAAACCCCGCCTCGCGCCCGTTTTGCGTCCCCGCGCTGGAGACGAACAACATACACGTAGTTGGGTCCGAAACCGTTTGGAATCCACCGCGGTGAAAATCGCGCCGGATCACGATCGGATCGATCGCAATAAACCCCCGCGAAAGGATGGAAATCCTGCACCCAAAATCAGGGCAAGATCGGCGTCATCGATTGTTTTCACGATGCCCTCGTCGATCGCTCGTTTCGCCTCATCGATCATCACCGCCATCAAACGGTTTTGGATTTCCTTTTCCGACCAGCTCTGACGGGAAGCGGTATTCCGAACGATTTTGAGCGGATTCAAACTCTCATTGCCGCCGGCGTAAACGTAGAACCCGGAACTTATCCCGTTTTTCCGACCATTCAAATTTTCGCGCATCATTTGCGCACAGAGTCCGTTCCGCACAAATCGCCCCGGGAAATATTCTTCCATGCCAGTAAAGATGGCATCGGATGAATCCACGCCGATTTCATCGAGAAGCCGCATCGGCCCCATCGGCCAACCCCAGTTCTGCATCGCGTGATCAATCGCTTCAGTTGTCGCGCCCTCTTCCCACAGCCGGCACGCCTCATTGAGATAAAAGGCCATCACCCGGGTGACAAATCCTCCGGGCGACGACTTGCAGATCACCGCCGTCTTCCCCAACGCCTTGACCAAGGCCAAAGCCCGGTCCGCGGTGGCGCGCGAGGTTTCAGGGCCCGGAGAAAGTTCGATCAGCGGCATCCGGCTGACGAGATTGAAAAAGTGAAACCCGACGATTCTTCCGGGATTAGCCACGCCCGCAGTGATTTTTTCAATCGGGTGAACCGAAGAATTTGAAACCAACACACAATCGGGTTTCGCGATCGCCGACAGCTCGGCAAAGACCTTTTGTTTGACCGCCAAATCTTCCACGACGGCTTCGATGACGAGGTCGCAATACTCAAAATCTTCGAGGCTCGTCGTAATACCAATGCCGCCGGTCATGCGGTGCGCATCGCCCGACGACACTTTCCCACGACGCACACCGTCGGCGAATAATTCGCGGATGACCGCCACTCCCCGTTCGATCGCCGCGCGGTTGGAGTCGCACAAGATCACCCCAAACCCCTGCGCCGCGCACCAGTGCGCGATGCCCGATCCCATAACGCCGGAACCAATGATTCCGATCATCCGGAACGGCGCCGCGACCACCGCGGCCGGTGACGAATCGTACCAACCGTCCGTCGTCGTTTTTCGCGCACGCTCCTTGAGCCAATGAACCCGAAACAGGTTCTTTGTGACGTCACCCGTCGCGACGCTTCCAAATAAATTCGCCTCCAATTCGAGCGCATCCGCCATCGGCAGCCCAGCACCTTTCTGCACGGCCTCGATCACCGCCGGAATCGCTGGTTGACCAACCCCGCGCCTCGTCGCCACCAAACACTTTTCCGCAAAGGAATTCGCTGAAGGCGAAGCCGGTTTTGCGCGATCCACCCGACCGTCAGCAACCATTCGCAATGCGGCCGCTTTTGCCCGCGCCTTCAATTCACCCGCCGGGACGACCTCGTCGATCAAACCCGCCGCCAAGGCGTTTGACGCGTGAACCAACGTTCCCTTTAAAATAAAATCAACCGCCGGCTCCGCCCCGATGAGTCGCGACAGTCGCGTGCATCCGCCCCAACCCGGAATCAAACCCAGTTTAACCTCGGGCAATCCGATCCGAGTTTCGGGTGCATCCGAAGCGATGCGCCAGGTACAGGCCAGCGCGAGTTCATAGCCGCCACCTGCGCAAGCGCCGTGAATGGCGCAAACGACCGGAATCTTCAGTTCCGCAATCCGCGTAAATAGCTCCTGCGCTTCCCGCGCCGCCGCCGCCGCCACCTTGGCGTCGGGCAATGACGCGAGCCATTTCAAATCGGCGCCCGCGAGAAAAATCCGTTCCTTCGCGCTCACGATCACCACCCCCTTGATCGCGTCCTTCGAATTTCCACCCGCGTCGAATAGCGTATCCAAAACCGATCTCAGCGCCGAAAATGTATCCGGATTCAGCACATTTGCCCGACCGGATGGATCGTCGAAGGCAATCCAAGCGACGCCCTCTGCATCAACCGAGAGGGTAACCGGGGGTAAATTGCTCATGACGTACGGTGCGTTGAAAACAAAACAGCGAAACGGGCGAATAAATCAAACGCGAACCACCGCAAAAATCCGTCCCGCTCAAATCGACCTTCTTCACATCGAGGCAAGGAAGTCGGATTCATTGGGTCAAAACGCGGGCTGCTTCACCGTCGGCTTTTTCCGCCCGCAAATTTCTCCAAGTATTTCATCGCCACGGCAAAATCATTGGGCAACGGAGACGTTAGCGTCATTTTCTCCCGGGTCAGCGGATGCGTGAACGTCAGCCCGCCGGCGTGGAGCGCGAGTCTCGCGATCAACGGTTTCTCGTCGTCGCGCCCTTTGTAGCCGCGTTTCAAATCGGAAAGGAAGAGCTGCGCGCCGTCGCCATAAAGTGGATCGTTGAGGATCGGCGTACCCGACGCCGCCAAGTGAACCCGAATCTGATGCATGCGTCCGGTCGAAGGGCGGCATTCGACGTGCGCGATACCGGGCCGGCCGGCCGTCTGGGGAAACTTTGCCACCACGGTGAAAGCGGTCTCACACGCCCAACCGTGCTTTTTGACCACGCACACCGTGCCGGGCTTTCCTTCATCTTCCTTTAAAAAGAAGTCCACGGTATAGCCGTCCTCCTCCGGAATCCCAACCACCAGCGCGTGATGGAGTTTGATCACAGTCTTCGATTGAAATTGTCCACTGACGAAATCCAGCGCCGGCTTCGTCTTGGCGTAAAGGACCAACCCGCTCACCTCTTCCTCCACCCGGTGCACCGTCGCGATCCCTTCGCCCATTTTTTCCTTAACCAAAGCCGTAAGATTTTCCCGGTCGTGATTTTTCCGGTCGGTACTCACCGGCAAACCGCTGGGTTTATCGAACGCAATCAGGCATTCATCTTCGAAGAGAACAGGCGGCAGCGGCATGGGTTAAGCGCAACTTTGCGCGCAACCCTCCGCGCATCAACTCCGAAGGGGATTAGTTTACGCATTTTTCCCAATGATTCCGTAAACCGCCGTGGTATTTGCGCCGACAAAACTCATAACAATGCAAGCATGACGTTGGCGCCGCGATTTCTGGTCAATTTCTGGGCGGGCTACCGCGTCGCGAGATTCAATCGCCGGATGAAGTCCTTAGGCCGCGGAATTTCCGCGCAGGAAAAAACATTTCGGACGCTGATGGCAAAGAGCGCCAATACGGAATTCGGCCAGACCCACGGTTTGAACTCGAAGACCTCTTACGCGCAATTCCGCGAGACTGTCCCACCGCGAACGTACGCGGATTTTGAGCCACTGATTCAACGCATGATGGCGGGCGAACGCGGCGTCCTGACCCCTGAGCGTTGTGTGTTTTTCGTTGAAACCACCAACACGACAGGCGATCGCCCCAAACGATTGCCCGCACCGGAAGGCATGTTGCAGCACTACCGAAATGGGTTGCGCGATGCGCTCTTCCTCTATGCGGCGCGGGTCGCCCACAACGGAGTTTTCCTCGGCCGACATCTTCACATCGGAGCGAGCACGGCATTGATCAGCGAAAAAGGAAGCTACCGCACGAGTCTCGACGGCATGCTGACGTTGTGCCTCACACCTTGGGTCGAGGCGAACTTGCGCTCACCGATTCCGGCCGTCGCCCAAATGGTCGAAGGCTCCGCGAAGATCCGCGCCACCGCGCAACGCATGGTCGGCCGCGACGTCACCTTAGTCGCAGGAACGCCGGGCGCTGTCTACGCTCTATCGCTCGCCGCCCGCGAAGCGGCCAGCAGCGGAAAACGTCGCATGACCACGTTGCAGGCGATGTGGCCCAATCTGGAATGCTTTTTCCATTTCGGCACACCGCTCGGACTCCACGCGGAAAGCCTGCGCGCGGCGCTCGGACCCACGGTGAATTTCCATGAAATGTATTCTGCCGCCGAAGGCATTATTGCGGCGCAGGACGAGGGAAACTCGAGCGCGCTCCGCTTGTTAAGCGACAGCGGACTTTTCTTCGAATTTCTCCCATCGCACGACTTTCATGAAGCAACCCTCGCGACCGCAGGGACGCTCTGCGTGCCGCTCGAGCACGTCACACCGGGTGTCGATTATGTGGTGCTGCTCACAACTCCCGCCGGGCTTTGCCGTTATGTGTCAGGCGACATCGTGCGATTCGTGTCGGTGGATCCGCCGCGTCTGCAATTCGTCGGGCGCACGCAACTCCAGCTGAATTCATTTGGCGAACGCGTCACCGAACGCGAACTCCTCGAATCCCTGCTTGCCGTCTGCCAGCGCAACGGCTGGCAACCGGTCGGCTTCCATGTCGCGCCCTATCACTATCGCGCGGCCGCAGGGCGCGCCATTTCCAGTCATGAATGGTGGCTGGAATTCCGCACGCACACCATGAAAACCCCGACGGCCAATGTCATCGCCCCGGAGTTGGATGCGGAACTCATCCAGCGAAATTCCGACTACGCCGCCAAACGCGCAAATCACACGCTCGATCTGCCGACGATCCGGCTGGTCGTACCGGGGCTGTTCGAACAGTGGGCTCAGCGGCAGGGTGCGATTTCCCGCGTCAGCAAAATGCCTAGCTGCCGTTCCGACCGACTCATCGCGGACCAGCTCGCGCAGTTCAGTCGCTTCCACCAAGTCTTGCCGGACAATTTCACGAAGGCCGATCCGAACGCCACGATGCCCGGCCGCATGCCGAATGGGATGGGTTGAGCCAGCCTCCGCGAGGGAAGGCGCACTCCCGTACGAAATACCCCGGCTATTTCTTCTGGTTTTCGAACGCGCGATTTATCGGACCTTGGAACGAGGTCACATTCCACCGCTCAAGAAAAACGGCCACCACCGCACCGGCGAAGGTGCCCAGCGTATTAAGGGAAATATCCGACAAAC
>JBEPTW010000212.1:0-6460 GCA_041691855.1 Verrucomicrobiota bacterium
AACGGCACGGCGGAACGATTCCAGCGGGCGAGTTCGGTGGTGATTTTCGGGTCGCGATTGGTCCAGTCGCCGCGCAGGAGAACGACATTTTTTTTCTTCAATTCCGCCAACACTTCTTCCGAGTGGAACACTGCGGCCTTGTTGGTCTGGCACGTGGCGCACCAGCGCGCGGTGAAATCGACATACACGAAATTTCCCGCCGATTGCGCTGCGGCGATGGCCTCGGGACTCCATTTTTCCCACGTTACCTGATACTGACCGGCAACCGGTGCGGCATCCCCTGGCTTCGGCCAGCCGGTGTACAATCCGCCGATCAACAGCAGTGCGGCGAACACTCGTCCGAAAAATTGCTTGCCGGGTTTGCCCCACGCTTGGGCGAACCGTCCGTACGCCCAGGCGGCCATCGCGACAAGAACGAACCCAAAGGTAATCAGGAGCAGCGCGTTGTCGTCGTCCTTGGTCTGCGCGGCGAGCACCCAGAGCAACCAACCGACGGTGGCGTAAAGCGGGAACGCCATGAATTGCTTGAACGTTTCCATCCACGCTCCGGGCTTCGGGAGAAATTTAATCGCCTGCGGAAAAATCGAGAGCAGCAAATACGGTAACGCGAGTCCGATCGCGATGGCGGTAAAAACCGCAATCGATTGCACGGCCGGAAGTGAGAGCGCGGCGCCGAGCGCCGGTGCCAGAAACGGCGCGCTGCACGGCGTGGCGACGAGCACCGCCAGCGCACCGGTGAAAAACGAACCGGAGAGTCCGTCCTTCATCTGGAGTTTTCCGCCGACGCCGGTCGCTGCGAGGCCGATCTCAAATAATCCGCTGAGGTTCAGCGCAAAGATCAGCAAAAAGACCGCCATGCCGAAAACGAAAGCGGGCGATTGCAGCTGGAAGCCCCAGCCGAGTTGGGAACCGCCGGCGCGCAGCACGAGCAGCGCGCCGGCCAGAATCCAAAACGAAATCAGTACTCCTGCGGCAAAAACCAATCCATGCAAAGTGATCTTGCGGCGGTCATGACCGGATTGATTGACGAAGCCGAGGATCTTGATGCCGAGCACCGGAAAAACGCAGGGCATGAGATTTAGAATCAGGCCGCCGACGAACGCCAGCGCCAGTGTTCCCATCAATCCGGTCGACGCAGGCACCGGCGGAGTGGGTGGCATCAGCACTGAAATCACCACCTTCTCGTCAGAAAACGGTGCGTCGATGATCATACCATCATAAGTGGAGGAATCTTTCCAGCCGTTGGCGGAAGCGAGGACCCCGGTGAGACGCGCTGTGCTTTTTTCCGCCGCCGTATCGAGGTTCATCGTGATGACCCAACTGCCATTTTCCTGGGTAATTTTTTCGGGTTTCTCGTAGTCGGTGTAAGCATCGGCCGAGAAGAAATGCAGATCGGTCGGCTGATGAACCGCGCCGTTTTTCGGTGTAAGTCGGAGAGTGGTGATTTTGTCGGTGTGCGTCGCTGTTAGGTCCCATTCGGTGTTGGGCTTGGGCAGTTTTGCGCGCGTCGTCGCGATCGCCTCACGCCATTTGGCATCGATTTTGCCGGCGCCCTCGGCAGCAACCGGAAAACTAATTTCCAATTTTCCGTCTCCGGGCATGCACACTTCCTGACACATGAGCCACTCGGCCACTGCCTTCAGCGATACGTCTGAGCCGGCGGCGAGATCGGCGGGCGGCGTGATTTCCACGAGCAGATAATTTTCACCGGTGTATCCATTGCCGGTGATTTTTCCGAATGCATCCTCCAGTACGTGAGGCGTGGGCCACTGGATGTCGCCGGCTTTGAAACCGGGCGGCAGAGTCCACTTCAACGACGTGGGGTAACCCGTTCCCGCCGCGAGCCAGTAACTGTGCCAATGCGGATCGTGCTGCATCCGCAGGGCCACGGTGAACGGCTTTCCCGCTTCGATCATCGCAGCGTCGGAAACCAGCGATACTTCGACCGCGCCTTTTTTCACGGGTTTGGACTCGTTGGCGAAAACGAGGCCGGGGAGAAAACACAGTAGCAAAAGGAAAGAGGGCAGTTTCATCGATGGATGAGAGTAATGGCAAAGGCGGTTTATTTCAAACCTCGCGTTAATTCAAGCCGGCCGCCGTAACAAAACGCTTCCGCAGTGTCTTCAAACTGGATTGTCATTCTGAGCGCAGCGAAGAATCCATGCGATCGCAGACTTCATCATGGTTGTGATCGTGGAACCTTCGCTGTGCTCAGGGTGACAGTGAAGGCGGAGTTTGTGTTGAAGTAGCTCCGAAGGCGGGGCTTTTGTCGGGCTCTTGGAATGACGTTGTTGCGAGGTGGCGTGGTTTTAAAACGCGTCCTATGTGCCGCCGCGCTGCTGCTGGTGGGTCGTGATATGCGCAAACAGCAGCGACCAGAAGCAGAGCACGATATTGAACAGCGGGATTTGCAGCGCTGAGGGCAGGGCGTAGATGCACGTGACCACCGGAATCCAAAGCGCCCAGACGCTGATCAATACGGGAATAACCCGGCGCCAATACCACTCTCCCGCGCGGACGTCGGCGCTAACTGGAGTCCAATGAAACCCTGCATCTTTCCAGGCAAAGAGAAGATTGCCGATGGGGGCGGCGTAGAGGACGTTGAAGCCAAATTGATCAGCGACGACTTTCCTGAGGATTGTGCCCGCTCCGGTGCCGTTTCCATAAACCTTCGCGAGGGTACGATAGAGGAGATCAACTTCCGCGCCTTTCCACGCCCAAAACACGGTGAAGAAAATCAAGTGCGACCACGGGTAAGCGGTGGGATGCGTCGCGGTGGTTCGCAGATAAAGAAAGGGCAGCAGACCGCCGCAAACCGCACTGGTCAGAGCCGAGAAAACATAACCGCCGTCGGTTCGCCAACGCGCGAGTTGGTCGAACAAATGATGCGCGGACGGCAGATAATAATAACTCAAGACCAACCCCAACGCCGTCGCTTGCAGGACGAGGCCCGGACGGAAAAGCAATTGAGCGCTTTTCCATCCGGCATGCCACGGTGCTTCGCGGTTGAGAGAGGGAGCAGACATAAAGTGCCGATCTGAGGCGGTCCCGGACAATCGAGCGAGAGCTAAAAAAGGCACCATGGGGAAACGCTCGAACGTGAACTATTAGAATACTTACGGGATTGGGGAGGTCCTGGATTTTTCGTTGTGGCTGTTCCAACAATGGAACTCGATCGCGGAGCTTTTAAAACCAAGGTCGCAAAGTCCACGAAGCCCAGTATCCCAACTCCGCAACGTTGGTGTTCTTTGGGTAAACATAAAATCAGCCGAAGTATTTCCAATGGTCTTGCTCTGCTTCCGTGTATTCTGGGTTTTCTGCGGTCGGAATTATTAGTGCGAATCAAATAGAATCGTAGCTGTGGCCGCAGCCTTCACGGGGAAACTTGGGAGCGCCGAGCCCCAGCTCGGCTGCTCGCTGACAGAGGTCGAGAGCCGGGCAGTGTCTTCCGAAACGGGTGGAGCCGTGATTGGAGTAGCTACGGGCCTCTGGCCTGTAGGGTTTGGCGTTCATTCAATCCCAGCAGGCGAAGACGCCCGCTGCTACGAGGTAGTTTGGGAAAACGGCCTAAGTGGCGAGTCACCGATCTGGTTACAGTTTATGTTAAAATGCTTTAGCGCGGAAAATGCGCCAAGGGTGACGTTCCACCGGATTTTTGTGGCGCTAAATTTTTCGCTTAGCGCGTTCCGTCTTATTTCTTGAATTTAATCACCTGTACGGCCTCGTTGAGGCCAACGGTGAGTTCGCCGGGGGCGATGCCAAGGATGCGCAGCTTGGCGGTTGAGTCTTTCATCTTTATCGTGAGGATATCGCCCACCTTGTAGGGCGACGAATTAATGACGAGACGAGTCGCATCCTCGGTGCGAACCGTCCCGCTGATTTTCAAGCTGGCTCCATAATAGAGGAGCATCTCGCTGTCCGTGCTCACGGACAAATTCTCCATCGGCTTCGGTGTTTTGTCGGTTCCGGACTTTAGCGCGACTTCCGCCGGTTGGAAGGGATTGGGCAAGGGGTCAGGCAATGGTTCCGATTTTAACCGTGGTCCGATGAGCGCATCGATGCGCGATTTAGTCCGCTGGAAACTCACATCCTTGGGTGCCACTGCGGGCTTTTTCCCTTTGGCGGGCGCAGCCGACACCACGGGGATGGAAATCAACAGCCAGAGAGCAAACCCAAGGGATTGGCGGAAGAAAGATTTCATGGGCTGCCGAGGAGTTCGACGGTGAGGCCCAGCGTCAGGGCGTTGCTCTTGGCATCCGCCCGGGTGAAATCGAAGGTCTTGATCCGCGACTGACGCGGACCGCGTTCCAGCTCGCGGAGAAAACCGATGAGTTGGGCATACGAGCCGGTGGCGCGCATCGAAAACGGGATGGCCTTGTAGGCGCTGTCCTCAACTGGTTGAGAACTCAGCTGATTCAGCTGCGTGAGATGGACTCGGCTCAGTGTTTCCAGTTGATAGAAATAACCGATGTTTTCCGCGAGGTCGGTCTCGGCGATTAGATTGTCATCGATCCGCTTCAAGGCGTCGTTGACCGACTGAAGTTCGATGCTGATCCGTCCATGGCTGGACAGGGCGGAAAACATTTTGTCTCCGCCGCGACGGACTTCCTCATGCTGCGCATTGATTTCCACTTCGCGCTGCCAAAGGTAATAATCCGCGAGGGAAAATGTGACCAAGGCCACGACGCAGAAGACGAGGAACGGTGCGCGTCGCGCAAATGTGAGGAAATTTTGCAGCGCGGCGTTCATTGCTCGGCCTTTTTTAACTTGAACGTGATCTCGAAGGCAAGGGAGTCGGATTCGTCCTCGCGCTGCAATGCGGTGAGCGCGATGGTGGCAAAAATCGGGCCGATCGCCGGATCGCGACGCAGGTCGTCGACATATTTATGAAGCGTGCTGCTCGCTTGCTCGGATGGCTCGCGCAGGCCGCCGCGCATGGCGACGCCGGCTTCGTTCGCGGCGATGCTGTCGATCCGCATGTTGGCTGGGCGAGTGCGGCCAAGATTTAGAATCAAATCGGACACCCGATAAGGCCCGCCCATCAGGTCATAAGCGTTGTCCAGTTTTGCGGTCCGATCGGCCAGGGTGCGACTGGTTTGGTTGAGATCATTGAACAGGTTCTGGCTTTCGCCGATTCGCTGATTCCAGAAAACGGTATCGGCCTCAAGGGTGTGGCTGACGTAGAGCAACCAGCAGGTGAGGGTGAGCGCGGAAGCGGCCAGCGCGGCGATGACCGCCGTGCTGAGAAACCGGCGGCGCACCAGCTTGTTGTTGGGCAGGTGCGCGGAAAGCCGGCAGTCGATGTGCCACGGGCCTTGGTAAGCGGCATCTTCCGAGTGTGCGCCTTCTACTTTGGTCGCGGAGAAATTCGTGAGGAGGCTGAGTGCTCCGATCCAGTGCTGGCCAAAGGTGGGGACACCGTCCGCGACCTGCAAGCCGACGGTGGGCATCCACTCCTTGCACTCCAGGCTGAAGGGGGTGCGCCCGACAACTTGGGCGAGTGGCTCGGCGATCCAGGAAAGAGCGGGCGGTAGATAGGCACAGTAAATTTCGCCGACGGGTTGGCCGGTGGTCATTTCGTACGAATCGACCAGCGGCTTCAGGTCGCGGCCGATCGCGCGGACGAAGCGGCTGCCGCGCAACAGCAACTCCTCGTCATTTTGCTGGAGGCGATCGCGCACGGCGGTGGAATGATTGAGGCCAAATTCCTTGCGGGCGGCATGGACAATCGACGAGAAACCGTGGCGGACCGCCGCTGGCGTGTGCACACCTTCCTTGCCGATAATGTACGCGACGGTGTGATCCTGCTCAATGTTGACCACGACAATGGCGCGCTTGTCATTGCGCCGGGTCTTGACCGAGGAGATCACGCCGAGCAACGGCAGGATGCCCATCTCCAAACGGTAAGGTAGCAGCCGATGATCGAGCAAGCGTTGCTGGCTGCGATGAACGTCTGTGTAGGAAAGCCCGATGATGAGGGCTGGCCGTTGAGTGCCTTCGGCGGCCAGCGGATTACCTTCAACAGGATTGAGGGAAAAAAGTTTCCACGATTCCGGGTGCTCGACCTTGAACTGTTCGCGGACGAGGTTGGCCAAGTAGTGCGTGTCGTGCAGCCGGCGCGGGAGGATACTTTCGCGCTGCAGAATTCCCTCGGGCGCGATCACGCCGCAGATCACCGGGAGCCACGCCTTTTGTTTGTCGAAATTTTCGTCGAGCCACTGGCGCAGGCCGAGATCATCGTCGGTGTCGAATTCTGCCGCGCAATCCAGGATGACGGTGCCCTCTTCCGGACGGCTGAAACCCGCGGCGAGGATCTGATAGGGATTTACCTCTATCAGCAGCGTGCGCCGGGAATTGCGTTTGAATAAGTCGGAAAAAGTCACGGTGCGGGAAGTTCGAGCCAGTCGTAACCTATTCAGGCTGTGGGGCCGGCGTCAAGGCGTCCACAGGGCAAACAGAC
>JBEPTW010000213.1:0-6368 GCA_041691855.1 Verrucomicrobiota bacterium
GGCGCTGTTGATTTATGCCTACGCCACTGGGCGCTTCGGCTCGAGGACGATCGAGAGTGAAATCACGTCAAGCTCCGCGCTCTCTGTGCTCTCCGCGTTAAATTCGTTTTATCCCGTTCGCGGCGGAGTTGAACTCACTCTAATTCCTTGGGATCAGGATGCCTGGGACTATCTAAAAGCTCGACCGATATGACCATGCGCAGCGGCATCCCATCCACCCCAATTTCCAAGACTCCACCGTCACGGCTCGTCGGTGATGATAGCGTTCTTGTCGCAGCCGAAACCAAAAAGAAAGTAGGCTACGCTCCAGCGATAGAGCCGCCGTTCCGTATTCTCATCGGAGGGAATTTCGTCGGACGATTCCGACAAACGGCTCGGTTCGCTGGGGGAAGTCTCGGGCCGCTGTAGGATCGAGTCGTCCACCACGGTGGCTTCTAACTTTGAAATGAATTCGTTCATGGAAATGAAAATTGAAATAGCGACCGCGGCTGAATTCCTTGAGAAGGATTCATTCCGCGCCCATTCGTGAGCCATCCTGCCAACGCTATCATTGGTCAGATGAAATCCCGTCCGTCGCCACGAGCAGCGTCAGCAATAGGAGAACAATGGAAACGGGCAGCATGGAGGAAAACGTGTTGGATTTCGAAAAGTTAGCGCGCAGAAGAGAGAACACTGTTAGTCGTGCGAAGGTCGCTGGAATCGACGGGAATTCGCCAATTCAGTAGAGCACCACCGAACTCACCGAATGCACAGAAATCAGAGTAAGGAATTCAGATCTGAGTCGACCGACGCGCCCGCCATTTGGTGCCCGATCAATCGATCCTATTATGCGCTCAAAAGTATTCATTCTGTGTGTTCTGTGGTTAAATCCGACTGCATGGTTTTGGCTAAGAATTCGTCCCCTTCCCTGAGGCAACCGGTTTCTCATCGCCGGCGTCGCACCACGACGGACGCGGCCAGTCGCCGAAGCGGTGACGCATTTCATGGCGCATCTTTTCGCGCTGCTCCGGGCTAAGGGATTCCCAGTGCTTGGCCATCATGCGATCACGCCACCCGTGACCACATCGCCCACCGCGACAGGGAAAACCACCGAAGAGGATTTTCGCTAAGACGAGCAATCCGAGCGCCTGCCAATAAGTGATGGCTTTCACGGCCACGACGTCGACGAGCACGCCGTTCCACAGCGCGTGAACGGCAAAAGTGAACAAGGCCACGAAGCCAATAATGGCGAAGGGAATCAGAAACCGGAAACGGCGACAGGGATGATCATTCATAAAGAAAAAATCGGTTAGGGAGTGAGAGAAAGAAATTCAGCGCGCAGCGGTTCGAGGCGCAGACGAAGGTGCATGACAGCGTAACGTTTTCGGGAAAGCAGCGTGTTCACATTGTCACCGGTCAGCGCCGAGATGTCGTGAAACGACAGCGCATCGAGTTCGTGCCAGACAAAAACTTGGCGCTGTTCTTCGGGCAGTTCCGCCAACGCGGCGTGCAGCTGCTCCCAGAAAAGATTACGCAAATGTTCGGTACGCGGCGTGTTGTCGTCACGCAGGAAAAAGCCCGCAAAATCAAACGAGGATTCCTCTTCCGCATCGGCGACCAACGCATCCAACGACGCCATGCGCGGTTTCCGGGAGCGATCAATGATCCGGTTGCGGGCGACGGTGAAGAGCCACGCGCCCATTTGCTCGACAGGGCCGGCCTCCAAAGTCGTCGCCAGTTGCTGCCAGACATCCTGCATCACGTCCTCGGCGTCGGCATCGCTGGAAACGCGCACCCGGATGAACCGCATGAGCCGTCGCCCCAAGTCCTGCACGACTTGAGAGATGCGTCTATTCTGCTCGGTGCTCATTAATTTTAAAACTGGCCGGACCGCGTCCATTTCCCGTTTAAGACGAACCGGCCCGCAAAATATTGTACGTTATCGCAATTATTTTCAGCAGCCAACGATTCGTGACAACCAACAGCCCCCACGATTCTACAGATTGGAGCCGCAGCGACCCCGCTGCGGTGCTCCCGCTTCGCGAAAACCACGCAGCCCCAAACCAGAAAACACGGCATGTTACGGACGGAAAATAAATTTCGGAATCCGAATGCAGGGCCGCCGCTTGCGGCGTGCCGGATCGAAAGTTCATGGCGGCCGGCCGGCCCTACAACCGTCTTGTTTCCACGCAATCGGATTTAACCACAGAAGACGCAGAACACACAGAATGAAAGTTATTGAGATCATGAACGAATCGATCGATCAGGCACCAAACGGTGGACGCGTCGGTCCGTCAGATTCAAATTCCGCACTCTGATTTCTGTGCATTCGGTGTGTTCTGTGGGGCTCTCCCACGAGGAAGTCGACCAGACAAAACCCACGCGCAAACGGAGAATCAAATCAGTTACGTAGCACAGGCCTCCGGCCTGTGTTCCCCGGATTAAAAATCCCTCGTACTTCAACCGCCTATTTCTTCGCACCCTCCGTTTTTCCCGGAATCTTTATCGTCGCGTGAAACCCCATGGATTTCTCCGGCAAAGGAGTCTCCGGCGGCGGATCCAAAAGTTGCATGATGCGGCGAAGCACATCAATGATCGCGATCTCGTGACCATCCAACCGGGCGGTGAGCGTCGCCTCGATTTTCTTCAACTCTACAGCGAGTTCGTGTGAGCCTGAGAGCAACTCACGCATTTGGATGAAAGCTCGCACCACAAATATACTCATTCGTATGGCCTCGGGGCTATTGAGAATACTTGCCACCATTACCGCGCCGTTTTCCGTAAACGCATAGGGCATGAAACGACGTCCGCCATACGTGAAACTTGAGGTGCCAAATTGGCACCTCAAGTCCACAAACTCCTTGCGCGTAAGCTGAAATATAAAATCAGGCGGAAAGCGACCCAAGTTACGTTTGACCGCGCGATTGAGAGCCTTGGTCTCAGCCCCGTACACTTCAGAAAGATCAGAATCGAGGATGACTTTCTGCCCGCGAATGGTTCGGATTCGAGAACTGACGGTGTCGTTGGGAATAATCTGGGCGCGTTTCTTCATAGGAGTGACGGCCCGTCTGATCGGAAGTGGATGTGAACCCGCGTCCGTTGGCAATACCGTTGCCGGCCGCGACCAGATTTTAAGGACGCAAATTGCGACCTTAAAACTCTGTGCTCATCGGCAGTCAGCTGAAACACCAAGTCAGACGGAAATCGCTTCACATTTGGGCAAGGTATTCCCTGATTCCACATTCACTGGATCGTGCGACAAGCCATTCGCGTCTCGGCTGAAATTCTGGGTGGTGGGGTCAGGAATATTTTTCGCCTGGGCAAACTTTAACTGGCAAGGTGGTCGCAATTCGCGACCACATCTTTCTTTTCCATTGGTGTTAATCGGCATAGAAAATCCTGTGGAGACCGCTCAATGTCGCGCTGAACCTGTTCATCGAGGCGTTTGGTCGTGACGCCGTAGTTGGAGGCACCGTTGCTGGTCGCCGCCGATCTGGGATTCGTCCGGACGAGTCGCCCGGGAAATCAAATTTAGCACCGTGCGATCAGCCAATCGCTTCGATTGCCTCCACCGTGACCACGGTTTGAACAAAGCCACCGCGCAGCGGGCAGATTGATCAGGACGCCCCGAAAAATGTGACTCATCGTCCGTGGTCTGATAGCCGCCGCTCCGCTAAGATTCTTGAATGGAACAACCGATTCGATCCGGCTACGCAATATTTCGTCAGTGCCTATTTCAAGGAGCGATGCCCGCTTGCTATGATGAGACCAACTACCCTGTTGTTTTTCCGACCGAACTGGAGGCTCAACGTGAAATCGCCGACAACCAGCTCACTCGATTACACGAGTTCCTCGATGGGGAGCGTGAATTCGCCGATGCGATCTCTACCGACGAATTTGTTCTCGCTGTAAACGTCTGGTCCGATGGCAGAATCTCTACTGAAGACGGCAGCGTTTTCGGAAAAATCGAATAGTCATTTTCCGATCAGCGCAGCCAGACGTTCATCGCGCCGACGTTCAATTTCACGATCCTCATTTTTCAATTTTGTCATTCGCTCAACAAACGAGACGTTCTTCGGACCAACGCGCAACCCACCACGTGCAGCCTTTATCGCCACTCGTTGTTCCATTTTAGTCAGCTTTCGTTTGGACGACATTGTCACCATTAACCCTGAAACACCTCGGATCGATGCACCGCAAGAAACTTTTCGTCCGGCAACGCGGCGTCTTTCGGCAGTTGCAGTGCCTCACCCTCGTATGCTGAAAAATTCTCCAACACCGTACGCTGTGGTAACGCGTCCTTTAATCGTTTTGACAGCCTCAGCCGCAAATCATCATCAAAGGTGACCAGTCCGATATCGAATGCCGCGTCGTGTAATCTTGAAAGACATAGGCCATTACGAACGTTCAATCGCTCCGCTTCATTTTTTCCCCAAGGTAGAACGTGCGAAGCAATGAGAAGTTCACGCACTGCCAATCCCGTGACGCCGCATCGCTCGCCGAAATTATTTAATACGGCCTGCCGGAAATATTCCTGCCCTCGTCGGACTTTGATCGTCGCACTCATTTCGGTTGGGCCGATCGGAACCTTGAGAACTCGAACCCCTCCCTTGGACGTTACCTCAATATGCTTGGTTTCATCCGCACCGAAGAGCGCACGGAACGCCGCCTCGCTCGCCGGAGCCGCCTCGGCCAAATTCTCATGAAACTCTGCCCACACCGCGCGGTCCTGCGCACTGGCCCCCGTGAGTCCCTTGATGCCGCGCATCTTCAATGCCGGGTCGAGCGATGCAAAATTACAGAGCTTCATCGCAAGACTATTGGCACCCCGCCCCATTTTTAGTGCGAGTGCAACTATGGCCGGTTGTCGAGCGTGCATCTGCCCAAACGTCAGTTTGTGGTAGAGGTTCAGTGCGAGCAAAAGCTCATCACGCGTCCAGCGTTTGCCCGTAGCCATGCTTAACACTTAGCAGGCTAAAACAGAACATAAAGCCGCTTCTACGGCCGACATCTTCGCCAAACGGAATCGCTCCGAAGTCGCGCCCCAAAGGAAACAGGTCCAGAACCATCTTTGATGCCATTCTTGAACCGTAATGGTGCCGAGATCGTCATCCTCTCTCGCGTCGAAAGCTTCACTTTGTAGCTCCGTTTGGCTCAGCTTTTGTCGTAGTGGTCATCTTTCCGAGTCAGGGTGTTTCACCTACCGCAACCCTGCCTGAAGCGTCCGGCAAGGATTCGGCATAGCAGTACGAAAGCAGTACGAAGGAAGGTTTTTCCCGAAGACACCGGGGTGGTTGCCTCACCGACCCAGCGTAGCCTACCGTACGGGCCGTTGCCCTCAACGGCCCTTGCTCCATCGGGAGCGAATTCATTGCCGACACGTTAGGCGTCTCCGGGAAATACCACGTCGTATCCACCGCGCCTACCGATTCCCCGCCCGCTGTCGTCACGTCCAAGTTGTACGCTTACGAAATACTGACAGGGAGGCGGGCGAAGTCATTCGATATTCCCGTCACTATTCAAGGTCGCGATTTGCGACCTTGAACCTGCGAACGACAGGGAAGACAGCGGTGTTTGTGGACGGCTGCTTCTGGACATGGTTGTCCAAAGCACGGCGCTCAGCCAAAAAATCGTGCCGCCTTCCGGCTGGCGAAGTTAACTGGCAACAAAGCCCGTGATCTCCGCGTCAATCGCGCTCTACGCGAACGCGGCTGGAAAGTACTGCGCATCTGGGAACATGAACTCTCCCGAAAAAATCTGCCTAGATTGCTCAAGCGACCAAGTGCTTTGCGACATCCGTTACCATCCGTGGAAATAGAACAACGCGGCGGTCGGAAAATGCGACCACGTGCCCCAGCGTAGTCTAATGATTTCCATAGTCCTCATTTAATGACCGCAGAAACGCGGCGAGCGGGGCGATGTCCTCCTCGCTAAGGCTCATTTCAAAATATTCGGGCGGCGCGTTGCGCATTTTGTTTTCGTGCGCGAGCGAACTCATCTCCTGATAAAATTTAATCACGTCTTCAATGGTGCCCTTGCCTCCGGTATGGAGATAAGGTCCAGATTGTCCGAGATCCCGCACCGTCGGCGTTTTGAAACGCCCCAAAGTCAAAGCGAGCACGGCATCCGAATCAAGCCGGCCATCCCGATTGAGCATGCGCTCGACCATTGGCTGTGAAGCAGGCACGTCCGGATTTCCATAGCAGTTCCACAAGCCGAGATCGGTCTGGTCTGGCGCATTGCTTGCAACCTCCGCCAGAAAAATCCCTTTCGCCTTGGGATGTCGACCGGTCGGCGGAAGCCAGCGATCAAAGTCTTGTGCACGCGCCGCCAGCTGCGGAACGGCAAGTCGCGCAAACGCACCCAGCCCGTGCGCCGCATCATACTCT
>JBEPTW010000214.1:0-6364 GCA_041691855.1 Verrucomicrobiota bacterium
TATGTTCGTGGTATTAAATTTCGCGTTGCTGCTGATTTTTAGCGGCAGCGTTCAGGTATTTGCCGGTGCCGGCTCAGTTCCGCCCAACTCCGAACCAACGCTGGAACAACGCGTGGCCAGGATGGAGGCATACATGGCGAATTCCGATCCAGCGGCCGCGAAGCCGACTGGCGTTCAGGCGGTTGGCCCCGGCCATAATGCGTGGATGATGGTGAGTGCGATGCTCGTGTTGCTGATGACGCTCCCGGGTTTGACTTTGTTTTATGGCGGATTGGTTCGAGTGAAAAACGTGCTGTCGATTATGGCTTGGTGCCTTGGAATCACGAGCATGGTCGCGGTGATTTGGTGGGCGTTTGGCTATAGCTTGGTCTTCGGAAAGAGTTTTCACAGTGGGATACTGGGCGGTTCGGAGTTCTTTCTCTTTCATGGCGTCGAGGGCGCGCCCAATCCCGATTATTCATACTGGGTTTCGCACGTGGTCTTTGCGATGTACCAATTGATGTTCGCGATCATCACCCCGGCGGTGCTCATCGGGGCGATCGCCGAGCGCATGAAATTGTCCGCGGTGCTGTGGTTTACGGGCCTATGGCTGGTGCTGGTTTACTGTCCGCTGGCCCACATGGTGTGGGGTTCGAATGGATTGATGAACGGCGTCTGGAACGCGCACGCGTCGATTAAGGCGATCGACTTCGCCGGTGGCATGGTCGTGGAAATGGCTTCGGGATGGTCCGCTTTGGTGCTCTGTTTGATTGTCGGTCCCCGTTTGGGCTTCGGTAAAACTGCCATGCCGCCCCACAGTATCGTGCTTTGCATGATCGGCACCGGTTTGCTGTGGGTGGGTTGGTATGGTTTCAACGCCGGATCGGCGATGGCGGCGGATGGAATCGCCGGAAACGCATTTGCGACTACGACATTCGCTGCGGCGGTTGGGTCGGGGACGTGGGCCGCTCTGGAATATTTCTGGCGAGGCAAGGCCAGTGTGCTCGGGTTTTGCTCGGGCGCGATCGCCGGTTTGGTTGGAGTAACTCCCGCCTGCGGTTTCATCACCAGTTCGTCGGCGATCTTGTTGGGTTTGCTGAGTGGTTCGATCTCGTTTCTCGCCTGCACCAAGATCAAGTCATTCTTCCGTTACGACGACGCACTCGATGTTTTTGGCGTTCATGGCGTTTCCGGTATGCTCGGGATGATTTTCACGGGCGTGTTCGCCACTTCGACGGTCAACGGCAACCTATTAACCAACCTTCACGATGTCGTCGGACATACGCTTTGGCGCGCGCAGCTAGAGGGCATGGCGGTGACCGCCGTCCTCGCCGTGGTCATGAGTACCCTGATCGCTTTTGGGGTGAAATGGACGATTGGTCTGCGGCCTACGCGGGAGATGGAACTCATCGGCTTGGATGAGAGCGAGCACGGCGAAAAAGGTTACATTTACGACGCCAACAGTATTTGATTTTTCCCATGAAATTAATCACCGCCATCATCAAGCCGTTTAAACTGGAGGAAGTTAAAGAAGCCCTCACCGCCATTGGCATTGAGGGCATGACCGTCACGGAAGTGAAGGGCTTTGGCCGGCAAAAGGGCCACACGGAAATTTACCGCGGGAGCGAGTACACGGTGGATTTTTTACCAAAGACACGAATCGAGATCGCGGTCACCGATGACATGAAGGAAAAAGTCGTCGCGGCCATTGCCACGGCGGCCAAGACGGGGAAGATTGGCGACGGAAAGATCTTCGTGGCTCCCCTCGACGAAGTAATTCGCATTCGCACCGAGGAACACGGCGACGCCGCCATCTGAACCGTCCGTTCTCCAATAATTTGAGGAATTTGAAGCCGCCCTTTTTCGGGGCGGTTTTTTCTTGGACTGACGTCGATGGCGTCTGGCGTATTGCTTCCAAACCCAAATTTGCTCCTTATGCCACGAATACCGTTAACAGGATTTTTTTCTGGCATTAATACTGCTCATTGAATCTCGAAAACCCATGAATATCATTCCACCCCGAATCCTCCGACCGCTGGTTGCGTGTCTGGCAATGCTTGTTGCCGGCACCACCTTAGCCTTCGCCCAAAATGCCCCCGCCGCAGCGCCGACCACGGACCAACGTCTGGCCGCGCTCGAGGCCTATATCACCAACGGCGATCCCGGCAAGGCCCTCGCGGGCGTCGCCGGCCCCGGCCACAATGCGTGGATGATGACGAGCGCCGCCCTGGTGCTGTTCATGACCTTGCCCGGTCTCGCGCTTTTTTATGGCGGCTTGGTCCGGAAGAAGAACGTTCTTTCCGTGCTCGCCCAATGTTTGGGGATCACGGGTTTGGTCACGATTCTCTGGTGGGCGTTTGGCTACAGTCTGGTCTTCGGCACCAGTTACAACAGCGCGTTTTTTGGAGGCTCGGAGTTTTTCTTCCTGAAGGACGTCACCTCCGCGCCGAACACTAATTATTCCTTCTGGGTCAGCCAGAATGTATTTTCGATGTATCAAATGATGTTTGCGATCATCACGCCGGCGCTGATCGTCGGAGCAATCGCGGAGCGCATGAAGTTTTCCGCCATCATGCTGTTCGTGACGCTTTGGATGGTTTTGGTTTATTTCCCGCTCGCCCACATGGTGTGGGGTGCCAACGGCTTCATGAACGGCGTCTGGAATCCTGACGCGAAGATTGCCGCCATCGATTTCGCCGGTGGTACGGTCGTTCACATGTCTTCCGGCTGGTCGGCACTGATTCTCTGCTTGATCCTCGGGCCGCGCTTGGGTTTCGGTAAGGAAAAAATGGCCCCGCACAGCATGGTGCTTTGTATGGTGGGCACGGGAATGCTCTGGGTCGGCTGGTACGGCTTTAATGCCGGCAGCGCGGTCGCTGCCGATGGGATTGCGGCAAATGCCTTCATGACCACCACACTCGCCGCTGCCGTCGCCGCTTTTGTTTGGGGCTTGATCGAAAAAATCTTTCGCGGTCACGCCTCGATCCTTGGGTTTTGTTCCGGTGCCGTGGGTGGATTGGTGGTAATCACGCCGGCGGCCGGTTTCGTTGATAGCACCGGTGCGGTGATCATCGGGGTGTTTGCGGCCGTCGTGCCGTATATTTTTGTCACCAAGGTCAAGGCGATCTTCGGCTACGATGATGCGCTCGACACTTTCGGCGTGCACGCGATCGGCGGAACGATGGGCGCCATACTCACCGGCGTTCTCGCCACCGCTTCTGTTAACAGCAATCTGACCGGCGCGGCCGCGGCGAAAAACGGTCTCGCTGCCCTTGTCACGAACGGCGGTCTTTGGCTGACCCAGCTCAAGGCCGTCGGTATTACCGTGGTGATGGCGATTGTCGGAACGGTCGTCCTCGCTTATTTAGTGAAGGCGGTCATCGGACTTCGCCCCACCGCCGATGTTGAGTCCCAAGGTCTCGATATCAACGAGCACGGTGAAGAAGGCTATATTTACTAACCCATTAATCCACTCGTCCCATGAAACTAGTCATCGCGATTATCAAACCCTTCAAGCTTGAGGAAGTGAAGGAAGCCCTCACTAAAATCGAGATCGAAGGCATGACGGTTACCGAAGTGAAAGGCTTCGGTCGCCAGAAAGGACACACGGAAATCTATCGTGGCAGCGAATACACGGTCGATTTCCTGCCGAAGGTTAAACTCGAGATTGCCGTCTCAGATGACACGCTCGACAAGGTCGTGACGACCATCGCCAAGGCCGCCAAAACCGGCAAGATCGGCGATGGGAAAATCTTCGTTGTGCCGATGGACGATGTGCTGCGCATCCGGACTGACGAACGCGGCGACGACGCCGTCTGAGAAAACGAACCTTCTTTTTTGCCAGCCGGTCTCACGGACGTGAGACCGGCTTTTTTCTTTTCACCCGCAAGGGGAGCGTTGATCCTGCGATCACCCTCCATCGATGGCCGCTCCCAACCGCACCCGGATCTCTTCAAAGCATGCTTCCAAGTCAGTCCTGATTTGCGGCGGCGGAATCATCGGCCTCTGTTGCGCCTACTATCTCGCTCGCGATGGTTTTCGCGTGACGTTGCTTGAACGCAGCGCGGAAGGTGGCGATTCCTGTGCGCACGGCAGCGCGGGTTATATTTCCCCGAGCCACGTCATTCCGCTGTCGTCACCCGGTATGGTGGCCAACGCGCTGCGGGGCATGCTGAATTCCAGCAGTTCCTTTTACGTAAAGCCACGCCTCGACGGCGACCTGATGCGCTGGGCTTGGCTCTTCGCGCGAGCCTGTACGAAGGGACATACGCGCCGGGCCGCACCGTTGTTGCGCGATCTTTGTCTGGGGAGCCGGCAGCTTTTTGTGGAGCTGGCGGACATTACCGGAAATTCCTTCGAATTGAAAACGGAGGGGCTGCTCAACTTGTGCCATACCCAGCAGGCGCTCGACCACGAGGCGAGGGGATTAGCGACGCTCGCCCGCGAGCTGGGCATCGAAGCGCAGGTGTTGAATGCCACCCAAACCGCCGCCGTCGAACCGGGCGCGCGAATGAATATCGCCGGCTCGGTTTATTTTCCCATCGATGCTCATCTCACGCCGCGAAAATTTATTCCCGCGCTGGTTGGTCTGCTCCGCGAGATGGGAGTGCAGTTCCGATGGAACACGAGCATCTACGGCTGGCGCACGTCTGGCGGTTCGCTCGCAGCCGTGCAAACCACGGCCGGCGATTTCGTCGCGGATGAATTTGTCCTGACCGGTGGGTCGTGGTCGCCGGGCATGGTCGCGGGACTTGGTCTCTGCCTGCCCATGCAGCCGGGCAAGGGGTACAGCCTCACCCTTCAACAGCCGCGATTTCAGCTCTCGAAATCGATGATTTTGAAGGAACGCCGGGTGGCCGTCACGCCGATGGGCGACACCCTGCGGTTTGGCGGCACCATGGAAATCAGCGGCCATGACAGTCAGATCCGCCCCGAGCGCGTGCAACAAATCATCACGGCGGCCCGTATGTATTTCCCTGATTTCACTGCGGCGGATTTTGAAGGGCTGCGTCCATGGTTTGGCTATCGTCCCGTTTCGCCGGACGGGTTGCCCTACCTCGGACGCCTGGGAAAGTTTTCTAATCTCACGACCGCGTCTGGCCACGCGATGCTTGGAGTCACGACGGCGCCAATCAGCGGATTGCTCCTGTCCGATGTCATCGCCGGCCGGAAACCGGCCATCGATCTGCGGATGCTTGATCCGAATCGCTATCGTTAGCGCGGCGATCCGTTGCGCTGCGGAAAACGCGCTTCATAAAATCCCCGGCTTGCACCGGTCCTGTTTTGGCGAAGTGTAGGAAGATGAAACCAGACGGCGGCTCACTCATCGGTTTTGGTTCCGGCGCTCCCGGTGGCAAAACTTTTCAGGCATTCGATCCGGCGCGCGGAATTAATTTCGATCCGACGTTTTTGTCAGCGTCGGTCGCGGACGTCCAGCGGGCCGTTCAACTCGCCTCGGCCGCCGCGCCGTTCTGGGCAAAATTGTCCGGCGCGCAGCGCAATAAATTCGTCCGCGCGATCGCTGATAATCTGGAAGCGAAATCCTCCGACCTCGTGGCGCGCGCCAGGTTGGAGACCGGTTTGCCCGAGGCGCGGCTAAAGGGCGAGGTTGCCCGTACGTGCGGGCAATTGCGGATGTACGGTGACGCGGCCGAGTGCGGCGACTGGCTCGACGCGCGCATTGATCTGGCGCAGCCGGATCGCAAACCGCTCCCACGGCCCGACCATCGGTCGATGTTGCGACCGCTCGGACCGGTGGTCGTATTCGGCTCCAGTAATTTCCCCTTCGCGTATTCGGTGGCAGGCGGCGACACCGCGTCGGCCTTCGCGGCCGGATGCCCAGTAATCGTCAAGGCCCACCCGGCGCATCCGGGGACCGGCGAATTGGTGGGGCGATTGATTCTGAATGCGGTACGGGATTGCGGCTTCCCCGAGGGAACATTTTCACTGTTGTTCGATGCCGGCTTTGAAATCGGCCAGGCGTTGGTGAACCACCCGCAGGTGAAGGCAGTCGGCTTCACCGGCTCAACCAAAGGCGGACGCGCCCTGGCCGATCTGGCGGCGGCGCGACCGGAACCCATTCCCGTCTACGCGGAAATGGGCAGCATTAATCCCGTTTTCATTTTGCCCGGAGCGATTGCCGAACGCTCGACCGCGCTGGTGGACGGACTCCACGCTTCGGCCACGCTCGGCGTGGGTCAATTCTGCACGAATCCCGGTCTCATTGTGCTCCAGCGTTCCCCTGACGCCGAAGCTTTCGTGCAAGCGCTCGCGACGAAGTTGGCCGCCACCGCCGAAGCGCCCATGCTCACCGCTGGGATTCAAAAGAACTTCGCGAGCAACACCGCGGTGCGCGGCCGACTGCCCGGTGTGACCGTGATCGCGC
>JBEPTW010000215.1:0-6350 GCA_041691855.1 Verrucomicrobiota bacterium
CTATCGCAAAAACCGGGACAACTTTGCGCTTACGACGAGAACGCGGTTGAAAACCGTACGGTCGGAACGGGACAAAATCGTTGCGACCGAAAATCAGGCGCGGGGAAAATCCACGCTCCCATCGTAAAGCCACAGCCAGTTTGGACCGCTTCCGCTCCATCGCATCACAAGCTACGATAGGAGCACGGCAATTTGGCTACGAATTGCGACGCCAGTCCGGCCAGAACCCCAAAACCCCTACGAGGCCAATTCGGCAAATTTTACGATCAGAAAAAAATCGGTAACAGGTAACAAGCACCAGGGTATTCAATGCGCAAGGGTCGGGGCATCCCTCGACTTCAATCACCCAATCAGTTTTGTCAAGAGTCAAGACCTGACGTGTTTTGCTCTTTTGACGTGTTCGATGTTGTCCAAACAAGCTCAATTATTACTATCCGAGTTCGATGTGCTTCCACTTGAATCTGATTTTTGGCGCGGATCGTTATTTGCGCTACACCCCTCGGAATCATCACTAACCACGAGTAAAGCCTTCGACCAAAAAGCTTCGGAACAGATCTCAATCCGAGCTTAAGAAAAAGTTTTTTAAAAAAACGTTCATCGACGTGATCTAAACGCCATATAGAATTTATTGCATATTCTTCTTGAACCAACTCAGCGTCAAAAATGTCCCAAGAAAGCTCCCGTCCATTATCAGCCGTTACAGCAAGTAGACTTAGCCTAGGACCTTCACCAACAAACACATTTGTGGCAGCTCCGATAAATGGAACTGAAGAAACACGGCTCACATTCATAAAGCCGAGAAATATACGCGCTAAACCAATTAGAAAAATAAGACCTATTGAGACGGCTAAGAGGCCTGAAAAAAAATTGAAGCCAAAATCTTCCTTTCGCATCGTTGCAGTCGCAATAATAAGCATTGCCGCTCCCCAGCTAATCGTTCCCAACCCGGCAAGTTTCTCTCGCCTAAGCAATACTTCGACGAGTCTTGTGTGCGTGTGCGCTTCATTAAAATCCATATAGTTCCATGTAGTGAGCGTTACCCGAGTAGGTACCTTTGAACAAATTATACAGCCGCTTAACATCAACGCTCGCTCCGGCACCCACATCGACCCCAAACATAGCCACATATCCATATCCCCCAGCTTCACCCGTAGGGTGCCAGCCGCGAAATGTTCCAAACGCACCGCCACCCACCCCCTCTTGCGTATGGGTATCCGCAAACAAATAATTAGCCGCTTCTCCACTTAATGCCCCTGATGAACCTGCTGCGAAGTGGCCATATTGGCCTTCGCCCATACCTTCAACAAAATATCCAGAGTCAGCGGAAATCCCAAACAAACCATATCCTGAGAATCTGTCAGTCACCCCCCCTCCAGCTAGAATGAACACGCTGCGAATGGGTGAAAGTTCAGCAATCGCCGCGGGCGCAAGTGTCAATTTAGCTACCGCGCGGTCCATTAGCTGATCATTTTTACTGCCTGTATCAGCAGTGACTTGGCCCGACGGTGACATTTCACCGCCAACAATATATGAAAACGTATGACGAAACATGGTTCGCATGCTATTAAGAAAGGATGCTTCATCATTGAAAAGATGTTGGAAGCCCGCTGTCTCCGCACCGTTGGCAAACTTTCCGCCACCAAGTGCTGAGGCCGTACCACCAGCAACAGCAGAGATCGCAGTGCGTTCGGCAATACGATCCCAATCGTCGCCGGACAGCGGTCCTGACATCGTGGCACTTCCTGCTACCGAACCGATGAAACTACTGTAGAATCCGTGTCTGAATTGTCCTCCCTGAACCTTTTCCAGCGCACCACCGACTGCACCGTGCGCTACGCCACGCTCAAATTCGTTTTCCCACGATCCCGGCGAGTGGCCAAATTTAGCGCCAATCCCCGCAGTTAGCGCTCCGACAACTCCTCCGATCACTCCTGATTTGAATGCATCGCCCAAATTCCCACCGCTTAACAATGATCCTGCAAATCCCGATACAAATCCCGCTGCGGCACCTCCAATTACTGAGCCAAGTGTTATGGCCGTGCTCATAAACATAGTGGTATTAGCATACAAAAAAGCTGTCGCCCAAACGCTGGCCGCTCCATAAGTAACGATCGATAAAACTACTACCGCAACAATCTTTAATCCATCCTTAAGACTAAAGAATCCCGTTGGGTCAGTCGCCCCCATAGGATTATTTCCGACGTAACTGTACCGGTTATATCCTTGCGCATCACTGATGCCGTCTACATTTGGATCGGCGCTCAGAAACCGCCCCAGCACGGCATCGTAGATTCTGCCGTTCATGTGAATCAGCCCGAGGTCGTCGAGTTGTTCGTGGTCGGTGAAGCCGCGACAGATTTTAAGGGGTCAAATTTTGTGGTTTGTGGTTGCGGTGCTGAGTCGGAACCTGAAAAGAGGGTCGGCTTGGTTGTTTGCTTCGTCCATGCCGCCAGAAACAATCCCGGCGAGTCAGCACAAGCGCAAACAACCAGTATGGTCCTTTTTTTAGATCCTTTAAAAAATCCTCAATTTACGCTCACTTGAAAAACCGTTGCTGACCCTGTTTCTCAGTCCCAGCCCGCTTTGAATCTGCCTTCTCGGGGTCGTGCTTGAGGTCTGCTGCGAATATGGGCCTGCGAATGTTCGCGCCCGAGGGAAACGACAATGGCATTATGGACAATACCGTCGGGCTGAAAAGCGATTGGGCGGTATTTAAACGGTAACCCCTGCGGGACGACGACGGCGGCGCTCGCGGAGGCGGACGATCGGCGCTTTCACGCCGAGGTGATAGAGGCCGATAAATATGAGCATGCCGCACAACGCGTATACCAAGCCTTCGATCGTGGTGGGAACAGCCGGCTTGAAAATGGTCCACGTCGCGTGCGCGATGGAAGAATCGACGTTTCGCACGAAGACAAACGGGCGCGTCCAAAGCGAAGCGTTTTGCAGCGCGTCTTGGGCCGATTGGAGGGAATCAACGCGCGTGACGGCATCGCTCATGACGCCGCCCAGCTTGGCGACAGCTGGGTCGGAGTTGGTGCTGGTCTGCTCGATGAAACGGTCGAGCGTCAGACCAGACTGCTCTGCGGCGTGGCGAAATTGTTGCAGTTGGCGACGCGCTTCATCGAGGTGTCCGCCAAGCCGCTGCAGATATTGCTGCATGAATTCCGGTGCTTGGGAAAAAATCACGGCACCGAGGACACAAAGCGCCCGATCCAGCAGCCCCTCGCTGGCACCGAGCATTTTTTGAACCGGTTTCATGGGTGGCAAATTGATTTGCCCCGGGAAGCAACGCAAGCCGGGTGTGGAAGCGCATTCGCAGACACGAGATTGAGCGGAGGCGCTTCAGCGTAGTCACAGGCCTCTGTGCCTGTGAGGTTTTGGTTGCCGTCGTCGACAGGCGAGACGCCTGTCGCTACTGCTGATCGCGGCACGATCCCGGCAATTTGCGCAACGTCGCTCAATTAAAAGAAAGTGCGCCCGGTCAGCGTCCGAGCGCGGCCATCATCGCGGACGGATAGCGGGTACCGGAAATACTATCCGCCGGGAAAATGGCGCTGATCGCTGCGCATTCGGCGGCAGTTAACTTCACATCGAGCGCGCCCAGGTTTTCGGCGAGATAACTCATTCGTTTGGTGCCGGGAATCGGCACAATGTCGTCCCCTTGGGCCAGCACCCAGGCGAGCGCGAGCTGGCCGGGGGTGCATTTTTTATCCCGGGCCATTTCGGCGAGGTGGCTGACCACTGCGAGATTCTTGTCGAAGTTTTCCCCTTGGAAACGCGGCGACAGGCGGCGGTAGTCGTCGGGCGCGAAGTCTTCAAAACGTTTGAGCTGTCCCGTGAGGAAACCGCGTCCGAGTGGGCTGTACGCGACAAAGCCGATGCCGAGTTCGCGACAGGCCGGAAGAACACCGTCTTCGGCGTCGCGCGTCCAGACGGAGTATTCCATTTGCAAGGCAGCGATAGGATGGACGGCGTTCGCACGGCGGATCGTTTCGACGCCCGCTTCGGACAGGCCGAGATGACGGACTTTGCCGGCGCGCACGAGTTCCTCCATTGCGCCCACGGTGTCTTCGATCGGCGTCGTGGGATCGACGCGGTGTTGGTAATACAAGTCGATTACGTCGACCCCGAGCCGCTTGAGGCTCGCATCGCAGGCGGCGCGCACGTAGTCGGGCTTCCCGCTGATCTTGCGCGCAGTGGGATTGGCGGGATCGCGCACGATGCCGAATTTTGTGGCGATAACCACTTCCTCGCGCCGCTGGGCGAGGACCTTCGCGATTAACTCTTCGTTGTGAAACGGTCCATACATGTCGGCCGTATCGAGGAAATTTATGCCGCGGTCGATGGCATGGTTGAGGGTTGCAAGCGATTCGGCGTCGTTTCGTTCGCCATAAAAATCGGACATGCCCATGCAGCCGAGGCCGAGGGCGGAAACGCGCGGGCCATTTTTTCCGAGAGTACGATATACCATCACAAAACCCTAGTCAGGATGCGCCGAATGTAAATCGCGAGTCGCGGAAGTGTTTGCGATTCGGCAATTGCTGGATCGACGCATTGCGCTGTGGCGCTGGAACCGTCGGGCGTTTCCGTCGACGGTTACCGTTTGTTAAACTCTTCGATTTGCCGGAAGATTTCCTCTTTGTCCTGCGTGTAGCGAGTCAGTGCGCCCGGATCATGGGCTTTAAATGCGGTCGCGAGCCGGCGGTTCGCTTCGGCCTGTTGGTGGATGATGACTTCGAGCTTATCTCTTCGAATCGCGGTTTGGTGTCCCGGTTTAAGGGTGAGAGCCGCCAGCTTGTTGTCCCACGCCTGATAAAACGGGACCAGCTGAGTTGCGATCCATTCAGCGTGGGCCCGCGCGTCGCCGCCGCGCTCAATGGCTTCGAGACTGGCTTGGTTTTGTTTCGAGAACCTTGTTTCCTGATCGATGAATGGATGGTTGGTTTCGTCCAAGCTCAAGTCCTCGCGCACACTGTAGTCGAAGCGCGGCGTTAGCGCGACTCCGGCCACGATCATCACGATGATTGCGATGAGGCCCATGATGATCCGGCGTCCGGTCTGCCGGTCGCGGATCGCACGATCCACCGGTAACGCCACCAGCCAACCCATGGCGATGCCCCCGACCACACCGCCGATGTGCGCAGAGTTGTCGATGCCCGCGCGCATGGCGCTGAAACCAATGTTGTACACCGCGAACAATAGGGAACTTTTTAGCAGCGAGGAATAAATGCTGGCGGGAAGTCCCTGCTTTTCGCGCAACAAGAATCCGAGAATCGCGCCGTAAACTCCGAAGATGGCGCCTGACGCACCGGCGCTCCAAGTTTGATCGCCGTGCCATGCGATGCTTGCAAACCCCCCGGCGAGCCCGCTGGCGAGGTAGGTTAACGCATAGAGGGTGCGGCCTTGGAGTTTTTCGACGAAGTGGCCGGCTTGATGCAGCGCCCACATGTTGAAGAGCAAATGAATCAGGCCGTAGTGCATGAATAGGCTCGTGAGCAGCCGCCACCATTCGCCATCGGTGGTCGCGGCGCCTTGGTTCGCGCCATAGAGGATGTACGGCGTCATGCTTTTTACTTCGAACCAGCCTGCGCCGAGCGCGCCCATGATCAGGTAAACAATGACGTTTAAGGCGATGATGATGTTTGTGACCGAGGTCCACGGACTGGTCGCGCCCTTCAGCGAACGAAGTCGCGTGCCGAAATCGCGCACGGCGACAAAGTCAGCGTCGATGGTCGCGGGAAGGAGCGATGCCACTGCTCGCGCGGCGGCGGCATCGGCACAGAAAAACACAAAGTGCCCGTCGCGTCCGCCGGTGATTTTGCGCCGGGCGTCAAAACTAATCATCGGCCCGGAGAGGGACAGGTTGTGGATTTCGTCCGCGGCAAATTCCCGCTCCAGCGCACTGCTGGAAAACCGGCTGCGCGATTGCCCGGAGAAAACATACGCCGGACCGTTGGCGCGCGCCGTGAACGTTCCTCGTCCCTTGAAATCTGAATTTTGGCTGCTGGTGCCGGGATGTTCGTAGACGATGGGGAAGGTTACATCCTGCGGAGGGATGGCGGACTCGGTTTGCATGGGTGAAGGGATCAGAGGCTGGGTGGTCGATTCGGCAGCGGCAAGGCAACTGCGCATGATTGCAGTTTCAAAGAAAAAAGCCGCCCACTGGCGGCCTCGGATTTGTCTGAAGCGGTAATGACTTTAGTTGGGGACGTCGGAGGTAGCGGCACACTCGCTTAGGCCCCTCTTGGGTCCACCAGCGCGAGATCAGTTTTCGACCTTGAACACGAAGATTGCGCCTTTTTCCGTGCCGACCGCGAGCAGCGAGTCATCGGGTCGCCAGGCGAACT
>JBEPTW010000216.1:0-6248 GCA_041691855.1 Verrucomicrobiota bacterium
TTGGTGGTGGGACTCGGTGCCGGTGGTTGGAGTCAGGGGCACCTATTGAACAATGAAACCGTTGAAACGGGTTCGTTGTTCGGCGTTATCGCCAAGGAACTTTCCGTCTGGTTGACCCTTCAATCAATCGGGCTGGCGCTACTGTTGTTGGGACACGTGGCCTTTCTCATTAACTTCGGATGGCAGACTTGGGCGATGGCCGCCAAGAACAGTAAGGTTGTCGCCTTTCGCAATCCTCCCGCTTTGAGCCTCACAAAAGTATCTGTCACGGAGAGCCACGCATGAAGAACGGCCTCACACTTTTTCTCGGCGTTTTCGCCATCATCGCAGTCTCTTGGGCCGGAGTTTTACTCGCGGCCCATAAGCAGTTGGGCAGCCTCAGCCAATTCAGGGATCCCACGGACGATACGCTCTATCCCCAGCGGATGTCAGGTCTGGCTGACGAAGGACGCATGGTGTATCAAGATCTCGGCTGTGTGACGTGTCACACGCAACAGGTGAGACACGAGGGATTCGGAGCCGATATCGCCCGGAAATGGGGACAGAGACCGAGCTACGCGCGTGATTACATCCGTGATAAAACGGTTTTGATTGGGCAAAGCCGCATGGGACCGGATCTCCGCAACGTGGGCGCTCGCCTCGGTGAGACCACCAGCGCGGATGATTACAGCGATTATTTCTACAAAATCCTGTATGCCCCGGCTTCGGTCGCTTCTGGCAACATGCCGTCCTATAAATTCCTTTTCGAAACACACTCCACAAGAGACCGCCAACCCTCGGATCTTGCCCTCAAGTTGACGGGTAAATTTGCGCCCGCTCCCGGATCTGAAGTGGTGCCGAGTTATCGTGCCCGGGCCTTGGTGGCCTATTTGAAAAGTTTGAAGGATACCTACGATTATCCCACCGAGCGCAGCTTGAATACTCCCGCTGAAACCTCCAAGGAGGAAGGCCACTAAGATGAGCTCCACTCCTGATAAAAATTATCGCTTTGAAGAAGCAGGTGCCAGCGATGACAGCATCCAGCAGGTCCATGCGCAGCTCCGGAAACAAATGCCGGACAAGGCGCATGGCGGGTATCCCTTCCTGCCTCTTGGCGTCCTCGGAATGATGTGCGGCGCGGTTTTCTTCGGCGCTATCTATCTCGCCAACTACTCCGTTCGCTTTGACCCGCTCGTGATCAACGAGCACGCCAAACGGGAAAAACCGGGTGCAGTCGTCCAAGCTCCCATCTCACCGGCCGTGCTCGGCAAAAAGGTTTTCGCCACCATTTGTATTACCTGCCACCAAGCGACGGGGCAGGGCGTTCCGGGCGTTTTCCCTCCGCTGGCCGGCTCCGAATGGGCGCAGGGCGACGAAGAGCGGATCATCCGGATCGTGCTGCTCGGCCTCAACGGCCCGATCAAGGTGGATGGAAAAGAATTTAATAATGCGATGCCCGGTCTTGGTACTTCCTTGAAGGATGAACAAATTGCTCACGCCTTGACTTATGTCCGACAGGAATGGGGCAATAAGGCGGCGGAAGTCGAACCCGATGCGGTCGCCCGTATCCGGGCTGAGCTAGGAAGCCGCACCACGCAGTTTACCGCGGACGAACTGCTCAAGATTGGCAAATAATGCGGGCCGGCCCAGAGGCTCCGTAGGTACGCCAGTCAGCGGCCATGCGTTCAAACGTAGCAGCGGCGTCTCGCCTGCTGGGATCGGATGGGATTGATTGAATGAATACAGACCTACAGGCCAGAGGCCCGTAGGTCCAGTAAGCCATCGAACAAACAATCTCCGATGATTGGTATTATAGGCTGGTCTGTACAGGACGGTTTGTATCGACCGGGATGGGTGAAAAATGAAACTCACTCGTGTTTTAATGGATTCATGCCGCCGAAATTTGGCATTTCGAATTTCTGATAACCTGCCGGTGGGACGAATAACGACTCGGGGAGTGGCCCGGGGGCGATCTTGGTGGCCTCCATCTTGAAGGTTTCCTTGCCCTTCGCGTCGTGCGAAATTACGCGGAGGGGAAAGCCGCCTTTGCTGCCCTTAAGTGCTTCCTCCCACTTGGCGGAAGCGGGGGATTGTTTACGTCCGCCAAACGGACTTCCACCGCTGTTGCCCAATCCCATGAATGTTCCGAGATCGGACGCCACCCAAAGTTCGGTGACGGTGCCTTTGTCCTTGTCCGTGATTAATAGCTGTTCCGTCTTATAGCCGAGAATGGTTTCGGTCTTCCCAGTCCGGTTGATATCGATATTCGCGGCTTCGCCTTGGTGCTTTTCCATGGCCTGCTCGACGGGCTTTTTGAGCGGCATCACCATGTACATTTTTTGCTCGGCCATGAGGATGATCATTTCAAATTTCGGTGCATCCATGATCGTGCTCATTTCGTGACCGCTTGCGTTGATGTCCATCCGGACCCGGTCACCCTTCATCGAATAATTCATGTCCATCGCCTTTCCCCTTTCCCCCGTCATGGTCAGGGTCACCTTGCCTTCGAAGGCACCGGCGGCAAATAAGTGTGAAGCCACGAGCATGCTGCCCACGGCGAAAATACGGGTAATAAGATTCATGGCTCTTTCCTAGCGAAGGAACGGCGACGACTCAAGCCGCGTTGATGGGAATTGCCACCTTGCTAGCCGTAAGGATAATCCCCGCATGCCTTCCGAGTTCACTATTTCCCGCCAGGTAGAATTTCACGAGACGGACATGGCGGGGATCATGCACTTCACTAATTTTTTCCGATGGATGGAAAGTTGTGAGGTCGCGTTTTACCGTTCGCTCGATTTGCCGCTCATTTCCTTTGTGCCGGGGAAGGTCATCGGATGGCCGCGGGTGGACGTTAGCTGCCAGTATCTGGCTCCCTTGCGCTTCAATGATGTCGTGGACGTGAAACTGTTCGTGAAAAAACTCGGGAAACGTTCGGTCACTTACATTTTTCAATTTCGCAAAGACGGCAAATTGATGGCCCAAGGCGAAATGTCCGCCGTCTGCGTGACGAGCGACGCCAAGGGTGAAATGGTTGCCCAGTTGCTGCCGGAGGACGTCGTGGCTCGTTTGCAGCCGGCCGACGAGGCCGCTTGGACCACACCTTGAGCGCCGCCTATTTGGAGGTGCCGGTTAGCAGCGGCTGAAGGGTTTTCCAAACGGTATCCGCGACAATCTGGTCACCCTGCGCTGTCGGATGCATGCCGTCGCCTTGGTTGAGGTCAGGGACGCCACCCACGCCCGCGAGTAGAAAGGGAATCAGCATCACGTGATTGGATTTGGCGAGTTCGGGGAAAATCGCCGCAAATTTCTGCGTGTATTCCGGACCGAGATTGGGGGGGAGCTGCATTCCAGCCAGCACGACGACGACGGATGGATACTTCGTCCGGACCTGATCGATCATGGCCTGCAAGTTAGTGCGGGTTACTTCCGGCGCGATTCCGCGCAGGCCGTCATTGGCGCCGAGTTCGATCACAAAGACAGCCACCTTTTGTCGGAGAATCCAGTTCAGCCGCCGAAGTCCCCCTGCCGTAGTTTCCCCACTTAAACCCGCATTCACCACGTGGGCCGGGATACCGGCGGCATCGATCTTCTTTTGAATCAGCGCCGGGAAAGCCTCGTCGGGATCGAGACCGTAACCGGCGGTGAGACTGTCGCCGAAAAAGATGACCGTTTTGTTTTCGGCGCCAGCCAGTCTCGTCCCCGCGAAGACGCCAAGGCTGAGAAGGAGTATTCCCCATGTTTGGCTTTTGCGCTTTGCCCGAAGTTCAATCTTGTTCAGCTCCATCGTGTCTCAACCAACCAGTGTTCAAAACATCCTGAAAGTCGAGCGCCTCGCCAAGACCTACGCGACCGCCGCCGGACCGTTGACGGTGTTACACGAGGTATCGTTTGCGATCGAGGCCGGGGCCACTTGCGCGATCGTCGGACCTTCCGGCAGCGGTAAGACGACACTGCTGGGGCTGTGCGCGGGATTGGACCAACCTTCGCACGGCAGCGTGGCGATTGAGGGCCGCGAAATTGGTGGTCTTTCCGAGGATCAACGCGCCCTTGTGCGCAACGAATGCGTGGGTTTTGTTTTCCAGAATTTTCAACTGATTCCGACGCTCACCGCGCTGGAAAATGTGCTGGTGCCACTCGAATTGCGCGGCGGTAAAGTCGAGCCGGCCGATGCGATCGAGCTTTTGCAGCGAGTGGGTCTCGGCAGCCGGCTCGACCACTATCCAACGCAACTGTCGGGCGGCGAGCAACAGCGGGTGGCATTGGCCCGGGCGTTTATCAACCGACCGCGGATTTTGTTTTGCGACGAACCGACCGGCAATCTCGATGGCGAAACCGCGCAGGCAATGGTGGATCTGATTTTCGGCCTGAATCGCGAACGCGGCACGACGCTCATCCTCGTGACGCACGATCTCGAACTCGCCCGCCGCACGCAGCGGATTATTCGCCTCAAGAATGGCGCGGTTGTTTCGGATGAGAAAAGTTAATTTTTGATCATCGACCAATCCTCAAACAGTGGGCCCACGAAAAGCACGAAAGGGCATGAAAAATGAATGACGTCATTTCAGCCAAAGAATTTTGGCCATTATCCAAAACTAGAGTGGGAGCGAATGGTTCGATGACTCCGATTTCGTGTCCTTTCGTAGATTTCGTGGGCGACTTCATTTCATGAATTTCATTTTAAAAATGGCTTGGCGCGATACGCGCGCTTCGCGGCGACGATTGTTGCTGTTCTCGCTGGCGATTGTGCTGGGCGTCGCGTCGCTCGTTGCGGTGGGCTCGCTGCGCGAAAATCTGAAGCAGGCCATTGAAGAACAAACCAAAACCCTGCTCGGGGCCGATCTCGTGGTCACTTCGCGCGCCGAGCTCGCCGAGTCGGCGGTAAAATTTATTTCCGGACTGAGCGGCGAACAATCGCACGAAATCTCCTTCAATTCCATGCTGGTGGTTCCGGGCACTGGACGCACCCGACTGGTGCAAGTGCGGGCGTTGGAGGGCGGGTTTCCGTTCTACGGAAATTTTGTGACTGCGCCGGCAGGTGCGCGGGCCGCTCTTGCCGATGGGAAAAGCGCGGTGCTCGAGGAAGGCGTGATGATGCAGTTCGGATTGAAACCCGGGGATAAAATCAAACTGGGCAGCACGGAATTTACGCTCGCGGCTGGACTCAAGGAAGTGCCAGGCGAATCGGCGGCGGTCGCGACGTTTGCCCCGCGGATTTTTATTCCGCTCGGGGCGGCAGCGTCCACAGGTTTGCTGAAAACGGGAAGCTTGGCGCGCCATCGCGTTTACTTTAAATTTCCCGCCAGCGTCGACGTCGAAAAGTTGGTGGCCGACATGCGGAACCGCTTTCGCGAAATGCGTCTGGGATTCGATACGGTGGAGGAACGGAAACGCGACTTGGGACAAGCGATTCGCAATGTGAATTCGTTTCTCAGTCTGGTCGGCTTTGCTTCGCTTTTTCTCGGGGCGATCGGCGTCGCCAGTGCGATCCAAGCGCATATTCGTTTGAAGATCCCGACGGTCGCGATGTTGCGCTGCCTTGGCGCTTCGGCGCGTACGAGCTTTTCCATTTATCTCGTGCAAGGAATCGGGCTCGGCGTGATTGGCGCGAGTGCGGGGGCCTTGTTGGGCATGGCGGTGCAATTAGCGCTGCCCGGTCTGTTGAAGGATTTTTTGCCGTTCGCGTTTGAGTTTTCCATCTCGTGGGCGGCCATCGGACGAGGATTGGGCGCGGGCGTGGTGATCACTGTACTTTTTTCACTTTTGCCATTGTTGGAAATCCGGCGGGTTTCCCCACTGCTGACGCTGCGCGCCGGGTTCAATGGTGATGCCGGGAATAAGCGCGACTGGATGCAGTACGTTCTTTTTGCCGTGATCGTGGGGGTGATTTTTGCTTTCGCGATCTGGCAAACCGGACGGATTCGGTGGGGCGTGGGTTTCGGCGTTGCTTTACTGACGGTTTTTGGAGTGCTCGCGGCGCTGGCCAAAATCATCTCGTGGCTGGCGAAGAAATTCTCCTTCCGCGCACTGCCTTTTGCGTGGCGACAGGGCCTCGCGAATTTGTACCGGCCAAATAATCGCACGCTTCTGCTGCTGGTTTCGCTCGGCATGGGAACCTTCCTGATGATGACCCTTTATTTATCGCGCGACACCTTGCTGGGCCAGTTGCGGGTGGTGGGCGGAAATGAACGACCCAATTTGATGTTGTTCGATATTCAGGACGATCAAGTCGCGCCGCTCACCAAACTGCTGGCGGAAAACGGTGCGCCCGT
>JBEPTW010000217.1:0-6224 GCA_041691855.1 Verrucomicrobiota bacterium
GCCAACTCTACCCGATTCCTCGACCGCTGTCGTCACGTCCAAGTTGTACGCTTACCCCGATTAATCGACGGGGCGTGATGCGGGTCAGGAGCGCCATGCCACTCGTGGTCGATATCGCGCATGATGAGAGCATGATCAAAGGTCACAGTGCCGGAAGGAAACAGGTTAATATCCTCAAAATAACTGGAATGAACCTCGGAGACTTCCAGCGGACGGACCTGCCAATCCTTCGTACTCAGAACGACCCCGTCAGCCTTTCCAGCGTGGCGGGCTGGCGAATAACCGAGGCTACCTCCTTCAAAAAAGGCTGAAGCTTGCCCCAACGAACTAAAACAAGAAGAGCCCGGCAACACGTCGACCTCGCGTCCGGTCACACTGACGCTAAGCGATTCGTCCATCGATCGCATGACGACTTTGACCACGGGAGGACGGTCCATAGTCGAGAATTGAGCCGGGTGATGGATGCCGGGAAAAATTCGGCCACCAGCAAGATGATTCAACCAGGAATTGCTGTCTCGTCTCGGGATGTAGACGCCTTCATGCAGTGCACCGGAAGAATCATTCCATTCGATCGCAATTCGGTGGGCCGCATTCTCACTGGATATCCCGAGGAATTCGGGAATCCCAGCGGGCCGAATATTCTGGAGTCGAATTAAGCAAATTCCCACCAACGAATAACCCCCGTGGAGCTTTGGTCTGAAAGGAAACGGCAATAGCTGCTGAACAATCTGCGGCGATGCACGGAAGTTCACCAGCAGCCTCCGCTTAATTAATCCCTTTATTCGTGGTATACGCATGGCTCGCTTGCCGAACATTGATTGTGGCGCAGGGCGTCACTCAGTCAAAAAGAGGATAACTTGAGCGAGGGAATGGACCGGCAAAAAATCAACTTGGTATCCGGGTTTACTTCTTTTCCACGTACGCGGTGAAATTCTTTTCGAAGTCGCGTAGGGTCGCGTCGGGTTTCACGAAGAGTTTTGTGATGGCGCGGAAAAAGGGGGACTTGATAAAGCCATCTTCGGTCAACATCAGCCGGGTGGTGGTCTGCTCCGCGGCGAATGAATAGGTCCAGGTTCCGCCAACGGGCAGATCGTCTCCCACGATCTCGCGTATCAGCTGAATCGGTGCTTTTTCCTCCAGCGTGCGAAATCCGATTTCCTTTCCGTGCGGGTCGGTATTCCAAGTGATAGTCTGGCCATCCGGGCGGGTTTCGAAGCGCACTTTTTTAACGGAGGGCCACCATTGCGGCGTCGCACCATAATCGGTGAGTGCGGTCCAAACGACGGCAGGCGATTTCGGTAGAGTGAACGCGATCGTACTGATGTGATGTTCGGGCTGAAAACTTCCGAAAACATACAGGAGCGTCGCGGGGAGCACCATTATTCCAGCGATGATCCCGATGCTGACGAAAGTGGGTTTCATAGAGGGAATTGAGCCGGTGCCAGCTGCTGACGCAATTGATAAGTCGCCGCCCGATTCAGGCGCGACGTAAGCTTTGGTGGTGGGTTTTACTTCGTCGGTTGTAACGGAAATACGACGAATCATCGCTATTGCCGTTGGCGCATTCGTTCTTCCATATGACCTGTCCCTTCGTTCTCCATTTCTTCTTTAACGATGCCCCTCATCCTCCGTCATCTTCTGGTCGCCGCCGGCCTTTCTCTCATTGCAGCCTCTGGCCTTGAGGCCACTCCGAAGGCTCACCCGAACACCGGCGACTGGCCGGCGCTCTTTAATGACGATCTCTCCAACGCCGTCACGAAACCGGGCGACTGGACCTTTGCCAATGGCGTCCTCGTGGCGGGAAACCACGAGACGCTGTGGACGAAAAAATCCTATCAAAATTTCGTCCTCGATCTTGAATTCAAAGTCGCGAAGGACGCCAACAGCGGCGTGTTTCTTCACTCGGGTGATATCAACGACGTGCTCGCTGCGCTCGAAGTCCAAGTGCACGAGAACCAAGACGGCGCGCTCTACGGCATGGTGGGCGCCATTTATAACGCCCAGCCGCCTTCAAAAAGCATGGCGAAGCCGGTGGGCGAATGGAATCACTTCACGATCACCTGCGAGGACAGTCGCGTCTCACTCATCTTCAACGGCGAGGAAGTTTTCAATGTGGACCTCAATAACTGGAAGGAACCGCACCTCAATCCTGACGGCACCCCAAACAAATTTTCCAAGGCACTGAAGGATTTCAGCCGCAACGGCCCGATCGGTCTTCAAGGTTTACACGGAAAAGCCCAAGCACCCGTCTGGTACCGCAACCTGCGAATCAAGGAAATGAAGTAAAGGCCCGGAGCGCGTCCGGGCCTTTCGGGCTTGTCACTATTCCTCCCTTGTCAGGGGTGATCTGGAGCGGATTCGCCAAATGAAAATATAAGCGAACCAGTATATTTTCCGTGGGCTTTGGCGGGTAGGCTGGCGGGGCCGGTTTTTTCGGGAAGGATGAACTTCGAACCAATCGCGGGAATCGCGTGGAGGAAGGAAATATCGCCGCTGGGGAAATCAGCGGTGGTCTTGGGATGGTTGATGCGCGGTGTACCGATGCGCAGATAAACGTCGTCCACGCCGCTCGTGAGGGTCAGCGGCCCAGCTTCGGTGTCGAGACGCGCCCAGCGCAGTCCGGCGAACATGCCCTGAAATTCGGGGTAGTTCCACGCTGTACCGGGTTGAATATCGTTGCGCGCGATTTCGTGGACGCCGAGCGACGTGCCACGCAGACGGTTTTGCCAGACGCGATACGGTCCTTCGCCGAGCCAACGCAGGGATTTCATTTTGTCTTCCGGATGATCGAACGTGATGCCGTGATAGACGAAATCGCCTTCGAGATCGTAGTCATAGTCCAGTTGCAACGAGCCGTCGCCGTGCAGGGTCCAACGGAAATGAGCGAGTCCATCGGTTCCTTCGTTTTCGAGCCATGCGACGGGTTGGCCCGTTTTGGAATCGGCTCCGTGGCCAGTTTTCACCTTGCCGCCAGACGCGACGCTGGGGAATCGGGCGGGAGCGTACCCGAGCCGAATCGCTTTCGTCGCGATGGGATTTCCTGCTGAATCGAGGAGATGCGTGATGCGTACAGCCAGAACGTTCTGTGGAGGAAAATTGTAACTCGCGCCATCGCCCGAGCGACGTGAGCTATCGTAAATCGTTTTCCACGATTGCCCATCCGGTGAAAGCTCCAGCTTAAACCCGGCGTAGGCGATGGCTTTGGTGTACGACAGTTCTATTTCCAAGGTACTTGCCGGCTGCGGCGTCGAGAGACGGTAGGTGCCGTTGGCCCGATCTTCGCTGGCGAATGGCAGCCAGTTGATTTGACCTTCGGAAGCGGGCCGCGCGAAGACGAGTCGCGGGCCGTTGGTCAACGCGGCGATTTTTCCACTTCGTTTCAAGCTGCGTAATGAACCCGTTGCCGGATCAAATTCTGCGGACACATCGCCGGCAGTGAGTTCGATTGCATCGGAACGAACGCTGACTTCGGGATTCACGCGAGCGACGGACGAATCATGATTCGCTTCGGGAGCGCGCGGTGTGGGCGCGACGATCGGCCAGGTCCAGGTCCACAATTCTTTTTGATCCGGACCAAAGGCGACGAGTGAAAGCGCATCTGCTTCACGCCAGTTGGCGGGGAGGGTGAGCGAGAGTTTCCCGGCGGAATGAGCACCGACCGCGGGCGATTCAGCGTGGCCGTGGTCTAGGACTTTCGGGTCCAATTGCTTTTCGGTCGGGCCGGAAAAGCGCACGGTGCTCCATTCAAAACGACAATCCCGCAGCGACGTGAAATCGTAGCGATTGGTCACGGTGAGTGTGCCATCAAATTTAGTGTCGAGCCCCGGCGGCGCGATTTGCACCGGGTTCCACAAATCCCGCACGGTGAAAAAGCTCCCTTCCTTCTCGTGACGCGGGCCGACAATTCCGTCCGGCCCGTACGTGCTGAAAACATCGACGCGTCCGCCTTCGTCGGTGCGGACGATGCCTTCGTCGGCAAAAACCCAGATGAAGCCGCCAGCGCCGACGGGCGAGCCGTTGATCGCGTTCCAATAATCCTCGAGGCCAGCGCCTGCTCCGCCGTCGTACAAGCCGTGCCGAAATTCAGTCGGCATCACCAAATTCTTTCCGCCCAACCGTTGCGTGAGATCGGCGTAATTGGGATAGTGTTTCGTGTCGACGTCGTCATGCAGCGCCCACGGATGGAGGACGTGACGGTTTTGCGGATCATAGAGCGAAAACTCGCCGTCGAGCTCGCGGTTGAAGCCGCCTTCGTTGCCATTGTCCCAAAACAAAATGCTCGGATGATTCACATCGCGCTCGACCATCGCGCGCACCAACAGGCGACCGACGGTGGTGTCGTGCGCGTGCTGCCATCCACTGAGTTCGTCGAGCACGTACAAGCCGAGTTCATCGCACGCCTCAAGAAACGCCTCGTCGGGCGGATAGTGCGACATGCGCACGGCGTTCATATTCATTTCCTTGATGAGATGCGCGTCGTCGTAGCAATCCTGCCGACTGAGTGTGCGCGCTGTATCGGGGCGGAAACTGTGACGGCTCACGCCCTTGAGCAGGATGCGTTGGCCATTGAGAAAAAGTCCTTCTCCGGCGCGCACCTCGAATGTGCGGAAACCAAAATGCGTGGTCGTCGTATGCAGCGCTTCGCCGTCGTGGCGAAGCGTGAGTCGCACGGAATACAGGTTGGGCGTCTCGGCCGTCCAGAGTTTGGGCGCATCAATTTTCGTTGCGATGCGGACGCGGCCTGCGCCGCCCGCTGGCACGCGAACAGAAAAAGGCTGGCCCACGGCTTTTTCGCCGGCATCGAAAATCTGCGCGTCGAGCCGGTTGGCGTTGCTCACAAACGCGAGAGTCACGTCGGCGGCGAATGTTCCATCGGCGCGGGCGTCGACGGCGGTGTGTTCGATCGCCTGTACCGGCGCGGCTTCCAGCCACACGGGACGGAAAATGCCCCCGAACACCCAGTAGTCGCCGCCGCGTTCTGCCGTCTCGGTGGTGGGATTCGCAGAAACCTTTGAGACGTCCACTTCCAAGAGATTTTCCGCAGTCGCCCCGAATTTGACCACGGAGGTGACGTCATAGTGAAAGCGATAAAAACCGCCGGTGTGCATTGGGCCGGCGAGGTGCCCGTTTACTTTTACGGTGGTGTCGGTCATCACGCCCTCGAACACGAGGCGGACACGCCGACCTTTCCACGATTCCGGCACGGCGAAATGCAGGCGATAAAGACCGTGCTCGGCCGATTTCGGTGTCGAGGAACCCTGACCGTAGTTGTAGCTGCCGAAGCCATGTTGTTCCCAATTCGAAGGCACGGGAATCGTGGCGTTTTCACCGGCGCGGCGGCCTGCGGTGACAGTGAAGTCCCAGGAGACGGCATCCTCCGGTCCGTGTCCGGAGAGATATTGGCGTTCGGTGGTGGGATCGGTTGCTCGCAGGAGGTTGGCGACGCAAAGGGAAACGAGACAGAATAGAAGACGCATGGGTAAAGAGGGGAATCCGAGGAGACGCGGGAAGACTTTGGGGAGTTTCAAGCGAAACGCAAAGCGGTCTTCAAATCAACATGTCATTATGCGGCCCGTCAGGTAGGTTTGGTGCGACCCAGCAAGGATCGGTTACTCGATAAACCACACCGCTTCAGTCGCCGGGAAAAAATAATTCGCCAAAACACCCCGCGTTTCAGCCGCATGCTAAAATTCTACGCTGGTAGCGCAGCCGCAAGGAAAGGGACGGCCATCGGTCAGGCATTTCCTCATTAAAAAAAGAAGACGGCTTGTACCTATGTCCGACCGGTAAAATTACTGGAGACCTCTTCGCTGCACGACTTCACGGGCTTCCGCGAGATGGCCATCCAAGACTTCCAATCTCCGTTCCTGTTCCTCACGGATATTCGCCAGCTGGCTGGCGGATTCGTCGTCGCCCGGCCGCGTGTGGAACTTTCTGTTTATCGCCAGAAATGCCGCGACTTTTTCCCGTTCGTCACCGAGGCGTTTTAGTTTCAGATCGAAGCCGGTTTTGAGCACTTCACGAACGGTTTTTCCGTTGATCCTTTCATAGGCGGCATTGCTCACGCCATTGGTGCCGGTGGCTTTTCCTGAAGCCATGATCTCGAATTTAATATCCTGCAGCGCGTCGTCGAAGTCGTGCCATTCCTGAAGGGTGTAATCGCCGGCCACATCCGCTTTCCACATCATGAAATCAAAATCGGAAGTCGCGGCCACCTTCTCGTC
>JBEPTW010000218.1:0-6214 GCA_041691855.1 Verrucomicrobiota bacterium
GCCCTGAGCCGCGGCGCTAAAAATGCAATACTTTAACTTAACGTAGTAATACTAGAAATCGGAGTTGGACACAGCGTACACCGAGAGAAGCACGGAGCACGCAGAGGAATGCCGCAGTAAATCATCGAAATGCACCATCACCCAGTAGGTGAAGGCAAATTCGCAGATCAACTCACAACACGTGTTTCTCCGTGGCCTCCTTCCGAACTCTGTGAGCTCTGTGACGAGATCGAACTGCGGAATTTAGGCTGAACGATCATGGAAGGCACCGTCAAGCCGGTGCCCGGGAAAAGCGGTGTCAAGCCACCGCACTCCATAGTCTGATACGACTCAGGGGGCTTTCGCTCATCACCGAGCACACGCCGTTGATCAATGCATCAGCGCTCGCACATCGGCTTGGCCCGGATAGACGGTCCGCTTAGGATCGCGATTAATCCGGTGAATCCAGACGCCGGCGACTTGATCGGAATGCCGGTCCGCCACCTTCGCATAGATCTCCGGATCGCGCTCAACGTCATCACCAAAGAAATAGAACTTCAACTGGGGAAACGCGGCAAGAATCGTCTCGATGTGATTTAATTTATAGGCCTCATGATCCTTCTCGACTTCGCCGCCCTCGGCAGAAGTTGCCCTCAACTGGAGCACTCCGCGCGGAAAAAGTTCGGCGACCAAAAAACGCCGGATATTATCGGTCAGCTGCCGCGGGCTGGAGGAAAGGTAGATGATGGGAGTGGATTCGGGCGCAGCATTTTTCTGCGCCAATTTGCGGTACAGCTCGGCCATGCCTGGCACCGCCTCACGACGTTCCGGCGACACCATGAGAGAGTTTTTCAGCATCGTGCCTTTGTGCGACACGTCCGTCACCAGAATCGTGTCGTCGATATCCGATATGATCCCAAAGGTGTTCCGTGAATCAACCACCAGCAATCCCGCTGGGCTGCTGGCGGTCGGCACGGAGGTGATTTCGTGCCAGCCGGGCTTAAGATCGAGCGAACAGCTTTCCGCCACCTCCCAATAGCCATGCTCGCTCGAACGCAGGGTCCATTCTTTGCCCTCGACGCTCCAAGTAACCAATCCTTCCTCGCCGCCCGCCATCAAAATCCGCGTGTTGCGATACAACGAGGCGAGCGGACTATCGGTCTGCCGGGGACCGGGGTGAGCTTCGGTGATGCGGCCGGAAAAGTGATAGCCCTGCGCACCTTGCCAGGCGTCGTCCACAATCGTATGCACCTCCTCGGCACTCCACGCCGCTTGCGCCACCGCCACAAAAACAATTCCGATCAACCAGCGTTTCATGGCGAGGTTGGCGACAGTCTGGCGATGAGCGCACTGGCAATCTCGTGAGCCGCCCGTGGTCGCGCAATGGAGCGCGCGGCCGCCGCCATGCGCTTCATCCGCGCTTCATCGGACAACCATCCATTGAGGTAATGCGCCGAATCGCCGACCTCATAGAGCCGCACGGCGGCTCCGCTCTCGAGCAGGTACTCGCAATTCCTCTGCTCCTGCCCCGGAATTGGCGCGACGAGGGCCATCGGTTTTCCCTTCGCGAGAATTTCCGTCGTGGTGAGACCTCCGGGCTTGGTCACGATCAGATCGGCCGCGTCCATCAGTTCATGCATATTGGAGACGAAGCCATACACTTTCACCGACACGGGGAGTTTCGCGGCGATCGCTTTGCATTCTTTTTCCAAGGCGGCGTTTTTTCCTGCCACGACGACCAGCGAAAGAGCGTTCGGCTGGCCCGCAAATGACGCGAGCATTTGCTTCATCGGGCCAACCCCAAAACCACCGGAAAGCAACAACGCCGTCGGCTTCTCGGGCAATCCGAGTTTCGCGCGCGCCAACTTCGATGGTAGCGATTGCGCAAAAACAGGGTCGATGGGAATCCCCGTCACATTGATGCGCGCCGCAGGAAATCCCTTACGAACCAACTCGCGGGCGGCCGCAGGCGTCGCCACGTGATAGAAATCGATCTCCGGATAAACCCAAAACGCATGCGGGCTCACATCCGTAATCACCGCATGCACCGGTATGCTCAATTTCCCCCGCGCCTTCAGGTCCGCGAGTAGTTCCAGCGGAAGAAAGTGAGTGCAGACAATTACCTCGGGATCAGTTTCCGCCAACAGCGTCTTGAAAGAGCGGGCATTGAGTTTGTCGAATGCGAGCCGGGCCCGGACTCGCCGGCTCCCGGGCTCCCGCATCACGTCCAATTTTTCGTAGAGATAGCCCCAGAGTTCCGGAGCTTTCTGCACCAGGTCGATGTAAGATTTAACATACATGCGACGGAAGAGCGCCGAGGTACATTCCAAGATATCGACCACCCGAAAACTTCGACCGGAAGATTGAAGCGCCGCGGCGATTGCCTGAGCCGCCCGCGTGTGCCCCGCCCCCGCCGTGGCGTGCAAAATCAAAACCGAAGTCTTTCCGCCGACCGCCAGATTTTTCATGAAGGCTGAATTTCTATCGGCACAATAGCCGTGCCGGCAAGCCCCGGCATTGCCTCAAAACGCCGAGGGAAAAGCGCGAAGTTCCCAGTGCATGTCGCTGGCAAGCTGTCACGCGATGAATCCATAGAAAATAGTTGCTCGCAGATCTCATCAGTTGGCCGAGTAGCTCACGAAAAGACGCGAACTCGGCTGATGAAAGACCACTTGGATGCCACCGCCATTTTGCTGGTCGGCCGAATACACGAGGGCAGAATCATAGGTGTCGCCATTTTCCACCCCAAGGCCCGGCAATTTCAGAAGGGCTCGCCAATGAGAAAGTCGAACGGATGATTTTTCGACGAGCATCCAGTCGCTTTCCCGCGCGAATTTGAGCACATCCGCATAGGGGATGGTGCATTCGTAGCAATACATCGGAAATAGCGAATCACCGTTACGATAGAAACTGATGTCGCTGGCCGACGCGGGAAGCCAATTCACCTGCGCCAGGTGATGGCCACTTTTCGGTCCGCGCGATGATTCCCTACTCCGGAAATATAATAAAGGAGCCCCAAGGCCTGCGATAACAACCAAAGCGACGAGAATGATTTTTAAGCGACTCATCATGGGCAAATATTTCAGTTTGTTGTGCGCGTCTCTGCACGTTTATTCACCGTGGACGCTATCAACCTCTCACACTTCTGCCTCTTACGCGACCAACTCAAAGACCGCCAAGCCGGGTAGACATTCGTTGCATCCCACTTCTTCGCGTCCTTTGCGCACACGGTTTAAGAAATCTTTTTCTACTCACCCCACCGGCCAGCGAGTTCAATCGATTGCCCGCACCGCGATTAAAAACCTACGTCTCCGTCACCACGTAATGGCAGCCTTTGCTCACGGGGTTCAGTGAGGCGGCGTGCACGACCAGCAGCGCGGTTTGGACGGCATTGCGAAGCTCGATGAGTTCACGCGTGGGCCGGCAATCGCGATAGAACGCCTGAATGTCTTCGCGGAGTTCGAGTAAAATCCGGCGCGCGCGGGCCAATCGTCGGGGCGAACGCATGATACCCGCGTAATTCCACATCGTCGTCCGTACGAGTTGCAAATCCTGCCGGACCAACATCGGGTCCGCTTCCCGCACCGGACTCGTCCATTCGCGGGGCGTCGCTGAAATCGTCACTCCCGCTTTCAATTCCGCAATATCCGCCTGCGCCGCGGATTTCGCCGAGACGAGGCATTCCAACAGCGACGTGCTCGCGAGCCGGTTTGCCCCGTGCAAGCCGGTGCAGGCCGTTTCGCCGATGGCGTTGAGATGACAGACATTCGTCCGGCCATGCAAATCCGCGTGCACCCCGCCGCACGAGAAATGCGCCGCTGGCACAACCGGGATCGGTTGCCGTGTGATGTCCACCCCGCTCGCGAGACATCGTTCGTAGATCGCAGGAAACCGCTCGCGAATAAAATCGGCCGTCAATGCGGACAGATCCAGATAAACGCAATTGTCCCCGGTTTCCGTGAGATGCTGTTTGATCGCGCGGGCCACAACATCGCGCGGCGCGAGCGAACCCAGCGGATGCACCCCGTCCATGAAACGACGCCCTTGCGCATCGACGAGCACTCCGCCCTCCCCGCGCAATGCCTCCGTGATCAAAAACGGCTGCGTTCCCGGCTGGATGAAAACCGTCGGATGAAACTGCACGTATTCGAGATCGATCAGGCGCGCACCCACGCGATAAGCCATCGCCACGCCGTGACCAACGCTGCCGGGCTGATTGGTACTGTGCAGAAAAATTCCTCCCAGTCCGCCCGTCGCGAGCACGGTTTTCTTCGCCACAAATGCCACGACTTCGTCCGTCGCCGTATCGAGCGCATAACAGCCGAAGCACGTCAGCGGCTCATAGCGATCGTGAGTGTCCACGGCGTTGTGTGAGAGCGTCAGCAAATCCACTCCGGCAAAATTTCGCCGGCGCGTGATACCCGGCGTCGTATCCACCCGCCGCACCACGGACGCCATGATCGCGTGACCGGTCGCGTCCTTCGCGTGAATAATCCGCCGTTCGTGATGACCGCCCTCGCGCGTCATATCCAATCGTCCCGTTTCGTCGCGATCAAAGCCGACCTGCAATTCCTCCAGCAGAAGTTCCTTCACCGCGACGGGGCCTTCGCGCACCAGTTGAGCGATCGCCGCCGGGTTCGCCGTGCCGTCGCTCGCTTCAATGATGTCGCTGGTCAGCTTCGTCGGATCGGGATTCGTGTCGTAGATAATCCCGCCCTGCGCCCAGTCGCTGTTCGCCTGAAGCGGTTCGCCCAAGGAAAGTAATTCCACGCGAAACCCCGCCCGCGCGACGCGCAGCGCATAAGCTGAGCCGGCCAGCCCGGCACCGAGGACAAGACAATCGGTTTGAATGATTTTCACGGGATGAAATTTTAGCGTGACCCGTGTGCGGGGAGAATAGTCAGACTCAAGTCCACCGCCATTGCCGAATGAGTCAGCGCGCCGATGCTGATCACGTCCACGCCCGGCAGCGCATAGTCGCGCAGCGTCGCGAAACGCACGCCACCGGAGACCTCCACTGTGGCGCGTCCGTCGATCGTTTTCACTGCGGCGCGAACTTGATCGGGGGTCATATTATCGAGCAAAATCACGCCAGCGCCAGCGCGGCACGCCTCGCGCACCTCGGCGAGGGTCGTCGCCTCGACTTCAATCTTCGCGGCATGCGGCGCGGCCGCGCGGCACAATGCCACCGCCTTGGCCAGCGAGCCGGCGGCCGCGATATGGTTGTCCTTGATGAGCACGTGTTCGCCGAGGGAACTGCGGTGATTGAAACAACCGCCGCAACGCACCGCGTATTTTTCCAAGGCGCGATAAGCGGGGGTGGTCTTCCGCGTATCGACGATGCGGACATCCGTGCCTTTCACGGCGTCGGCAAACGTTCGCGCCAGCGTCGCGATTCCACTCAACCGCTGGAGAAAATTCAAGGCCGTCCGCTCGGCCGTGAGCAGCGATCCGGTCGGTCCTTCGATACGCAAAACCGCCGCGCCGGGTTTCAGGCGGTCGCCATCGCGCGCGAGCAATTTGGTTTTGAGCAGCGGGTCCACCCGCGAGAAAACCCGCGCCGCAATCTCAAGCCCGCAGAGGACAAGATCCTGCTTAACATCGATCACGGCTCGGCTCCGGTGCGAAGCGGAAAAAATCGCCCGGCTAGTGACATCGCCCAGTCCAGCGTCTTCATCCAGGGCGAGATCGATCAAATGTTCGGTGCGGGGAGTGAGCATAAAGGCGAAAAGTTGTTTAATTCGAATGTAGGCGGGGTGCACTCTTTTCCCGGATGAGCTAAGCCGCAAATATTCACATGCTTAGTTAATGGTGGGTGATTTAGAACAAGAAAAAAGGTGCACGCATGTGTAAGAAAGTGACGCCGAAAACATGAAATTTGGCAACCTTATGGCAACGTTGGATCCAGTTAGCGCCGTATGGAGTTGCTCCCAGAAGAGAGCACGCAGGTGTTCCGTACCTGGCGTTTTGTCATCTCAAAAACGAGGCCGGTCAGCTCTACACTGGGCTGAGCGGGAACGTCTCCGTTCGCCTCGCCCAGCACAATGCCGGATCAAGCAAATGGACGGCCAAATACCGTCTCTGGACGGTGTTCTGGCAAAGCGGCGATCTCTCGCTAACCGAGGCCAGAAAGCTAGAAAACCACCTCAAACGACAGAAAGGAGGCAACGGACTTTACCAAATAATCGGCTCCCCCAACCCATGCGAATAATCCCGCCGAGGCGGGATCGCTGGT
>JBEPTW010000219.1:0-6156 GCA_041691855.1 Verrucomicrobiota bacterium
TGGCTAGACTTCACTTCGTTCAGAATGACAAACGAGTTTGAAAACACTCCCTAATTTCGGCCAGCGCCGGTGTTTTCCTGCAGTGGTTTATGCGGGTTCCAGAATTAAATCCGAGTGGAACGGAAAAGACACGAAGTGCCAGCGGGGAAATTCGCACATGTGTCCACTTTGAACCCGCCGGACATACCTCTTTTGGCTTTCCAAAAAACATTCGCTAAAGAAACGCCCGGTCGCTCGTAGTATAACCATGTCGCTCAGTTTTCCCATCAGCTGCCGCGTTCTCTTATTTTTTGCCGTTTCACTCTTGGCCTCGCGCTCAACCGCTGCCACTCCGGTTCCGGATATCGCTCCGGCCATCAACTCGCTGGGGCTCGATCTTTATCGGGAACAAATCAAATCCAGCGGCGATTCCAGCATATTGCTTTCACCCTACTCCATCGCGACCGCGTTGGCCATGACCTACGCCGGGGCCGACGGCGTCACGAAGGCCGAGATGGAAAAAATACTTTATTTCTCCCCGACCAAAATGCCTCCGGCGCAGCGTTTAAATTCCTCGCCGACCAACTCGCAGATGTTGTCAGTAAGTCGGCGGGCGACGCCGCCAAAATGCGTGACAAGGGCAGCAACGCCACCCCCATTCAGTTGAGCGTCGCCAATCGATTATTCGTGCAACGCGGCTACTCTTTACAGTCAGCCTTCATCGATGAGTTACGTCGTCATTTCGGTTCCGACCTCGCTGAGTTGGATTTCAAAAACGACGCACCGCACGCGCGGCAAGTCATCAATCAATGGGTCGCCAGCCAGACCGAGGATAAAATCCGCGATTTACTGCCAGCCAATCAGCCCCGACCAGGTACCCGGCTTGCGCTCATCAATGCCCTTTATCTGCGAGCCGCTTGGGCCAATCAATTTGCAGACTCGGCCACGAAACCCGAGCCGTTTCATTTTATCGGCCACGCCGCCGCTGCGGTTCCGACCATGCAAGCTCACCGTGCATTTGGTTACGCGAAGCATGAAGGGTATTCGGTGGTGACGCTCCCCTACCTAGGCAACCAACTCCAGTTCGTGCTTTTCGTGCCGGATAAGAATGACGGCCTGGAGTGGCTGGAGAAATCACTCACCGCCAAAGCACTGACCGCCTGCACCCAACTGGAACGCCGCGACGTGATTCTGCACTTACCGAAATTCAAGCTGACGCCCGAGACGATCGCACTCACGCCGGCCTTGCAGTCACTTGGATTACGGACGGCTTTCGATCAGCCAACCGGGAGTGCCAACTTCGACCGGATGGCGCCACGCAAGCCTAACGACCATCTCGCCATCTCAAACGTCTTCCACAAAACACAGCTCGTTCTGGATGAGCAAGGCACCGAAGCCGCGGCGACCTCGGTGGTGGAAATGGTCACCCTCAGCGTGCTGGTTCATTCCAAAGAACCCCCGACAGTCGAAGTCCACGCCGATCGACCATTCCTGTTCGCCATCCAACACATTTCTTCCGGTGCCTGCCTCTTCCTCGGCCGCGTAACGGATCCGAGGCCGTAATGCCGCATGCGCGCAGCAAAAGAAAGTGTGCACCGTGAGCGCAGCGGAGTTTCTGCGGCGTTACTTGCAGCATTTCCCTCCGTCGGGACAACACCGCGTGCGATATTTTGGCTGGCCGCATCCTCCAGCGCGCTTCCTCAAAGTGCAGGCCTTACTCGTCATGCCGATCATCGTGGACGGCGCCGGTGCCGCCCGAACCGCAGTGGCATCTGCGTTGTCCGCACTGCGAGGCCTTGGTCGTGTGACAAAATGGAACTAATGCGGCAGGGTTTTCGTGAAATCTTTTTGTTCGGTTTGGGATCGGCCGGCTGCCTGGCGCAAGAGGTCTTGTAGTTTTGCTCCACAAAACAAAATGCTCGTTCGTACGACCTCAACCTCCGACCGATCTGTCCACACACGAATTTCTTCATTTTCCTCGAAGGCCATTGGGAACTTCTATCTTCGATAGACGAGGAAATCCCCCCGCGGCTAAACGCAACGTTAACAGTTTCGCGCATTTATTTATGAACATTACCAAAGACCAGATACACCAGCTCACACCAGAGCAACAAGCCGCGTTGGGTTCTGCCATCGTCAAGCGCGATGCGGTGCGGCAGCGACTTCTAAAGCAGAGAGGACGTTATCATGGTCGCCAGCACTTGTCATGGCAGTCTTGTATCCAGCAACGATGCTCATCACGAATCCGAAGTATGACCGGTTAGTCATTTGTTGTGTCGCCATGATTCTTTGGTTTCTCATTCAATTTCACGCAGGAGGCATCAATCGGCGTATCGATGCGTTGATTGAGATGATGGAGGACGACCATACCGCCTAGCTAAAGTTGACTGTCCGCTCCAACGCCCGGTTAGGCCGCCGACTTGCAAATGCGCTCATAAGCACCCGTAACCCGCAGCAACGATCAGCGTTGAAATTCCCAAGCCAACCCAAAATGGCGACTTGGGAATAACGAAGACGCCGACGGCTGAGATCCCGAGCAAGTACAGCCCGACTAGCCGATAGAGAATGAGGTCATTCTGGGACGCCGCATGCACGGCCACTTGCCCTGCAAACATGAGGAGCGGCCCAAACATCGTGAATCAGAACGCGGTACGCCTGATCTCAGGTGCCGAGAACTTCCCGACAACACCGGCGGATATCCCTTCGAGCAACGGCGTCTTGAATTTCGCGAAGGCATAGCCAATATGCCCAACGCCAAGAGCGAACAGCAACCAAGCAAGTGTTGTAGTCATGCGGAGATGGGCAAATGCATTTCGATTTGCGCCCAGACACTATAGCTGCGTGCCGGAGCAGCGGAAAAATAAAGTGCGCTTGTCCCCCGAGCGCGGGTTACTCGGTGAAGAGCAGAGCCGCAGGGCTGTGGCCGGAGTGTGAACAACAACCGAAACAACCCAAAACGAGACAAGCCCATGAAGACGTTAAATAAATACGTGGGCCTGGATGTCCACAAAGATACGACGGTGATCGCGGTGGCCGAAGGCGACCGCTCAGGCGAGGTCGGGATCTACGGCACGATCGTCGAGTGACCTGCACGCGCTGGACGGAGCGCGCCAGCGCGTAGAAGGCGCAGCCCGAGCACAGCGAGGGTGAGTCCGAATGGCTGCCCGCACTGCGGGCAGAGAGGCGAACAAAAAGTCCTGCGCAAGCTCGGAGGCGAGGGCGTCACCTTGCACGTGGTCTACGAGGCGGAAGCTGAAAGAGGGTCAGCTTGGTTGGTTGCGGTTCTGCTGACTTGGCGGGATTGTTTCTGGCAGCATGAGCGAAGCAAACAACCAAGCCGATCCTCTTTCGGCTTCCAGATTTATACGCAGGTCAATATCCGCAAGTTGAAGGAAGTGCACAGCCACACCCATCCGGTGCCTCCGCTCGCGCTACGAGAGACTTGCAAACCGCAATGCGGTATTGCAGCATTGCCGCATGACAACATTAGCTCTCTCCAAGCGGGGCAGCCTGACGCTCCCGCCCGCCCTGCGCCGAAAGATGGGCCTCGATAAACTCCGCAACCCCATGCTGATGGTCGAAGAGCGCGAGGGCGGTTTATTCCTGCACCCAGCGGTAGCCATGCCGGTGCGCGACCTCCCCAAGGCTCAGATTCAAGCGTGGATCGCCCGCGATAAAGCGGAGATGAAAGCGTTCCAAGCCGCTGGAAAGGCCAAGAAAAAGTGAGGCTGTTTCTCGACACGAGCGTCATGCTCGCCGCGTCAGGATCTGACAAGGGTGCATCGCGCTTTGTGCTGATCGAAGCAGCAGCGAAGGGCTGGGAACTCGTCAGCTCCGATTACTGCGCAGAGGAAACGCGCCGTAATCTGCCGAAGATCGGCGGGACCGCTGCGGGGGTTTGGAAAAAACAGCTCGCACCCCGCGTGCGCTTCGTCCGGGCGAGTCTGTCGCTCGATAAGCCGCTCGTCTTCCCCAAAGCCAAGGACCGTCCGGTCGTTATCACTGCGCTGGCGGCGCGGGCGGAATGGTTGCTCACGCTCGATGAGGGAGATTTTCACACGAAGCTAGGTCCGGAGGTCTACGGGTTGAGGATTGCCACGCCGGGCGAGTTTTTGATGGAGTTGCGCGCCCAGGGCATACTCTAAACCATTTTGGACTTTCGCCCACGCCGCCACGGAGCTTGCGCCGGGTGGCGTTTTGCATCGGTGTGGCAGCGCTCGCCGGCGCGGCCACCGCGCTCACCCCGCCTGTTGTCGTCGCCTGATCTCATCCCCCGAGTCTAGCAAATCTCGCGGCCTCCGTCCCCCTGTCAAAGTTGTACATCAAAGTTGTACACTTACAAATCAACGGCCAAATCCGTAGCTGTTTTGTAGCTGTTTAAGGATAGAATTAAGGCCGGTTAAGGCTCGTTATTGCCGGTTTCAGCAATTTCGGCAGTCGCTCGATTTTCGTTCAACGCGGCTCCGACAAATCGGCGTTAAGTGACACTCGGTTATGAGCTTCAATGTGCTCACCTTTCCAAAAACTAAATGGTGCCCGGGAGCGGACTCGAACCGCTACACCGTGAGGCACAGGCTTCTGAGACCTGCGTGTCTACCAATTCCACCACCCGGGCAAAATGTTTAAATTACTATCTAAGAACAACTAACAAAAACGGGCCTTTTCGTGAGTTTACTTTTTCTACACCGCTCTTCTACACTTTAATCATGGAAGCGACCAAAAGTGAACAGCAGTGGGAAAGAACAAACGTCACGAACCTGCTTCGCAATCGTCAGAGCGGAAAGTACTACGCCCGCGTTAAAGTCAACGGCAAGCAGAAATGGCGGACGCTCAAAACCGAGGTTTTTTCCGTCGCAAAACTGCGTCTCGCGGACGTCGAAAAAACGATGCGCGCGCAGGCGGCGGCGGCCAAAGGCGAAAGCACGCCGGGCTCCTCAACCGAAACCACGGTTGAACGGTTTATCGCCGCTTTTCGCGTTCGCGTGGAAAACAATTCCAAGCTGGCGGCTTCCAGCAAAGCCAGAGCGCTCGACTCCGTTAAATCCCTAATCAAAACGTGGCCAGAACTGCCAGGTCGCGATGTCCGTCGCCTGACCGCTACCGATTGCAACACTTGGGCAGTGAACGCACTCCGCGAAGGCACTGGGTTCATCGCCCCCAAGGTGAAGACCAAGCGCAAGGGCATGGCACCGTCCTCGTTTAACAAGTGCGTTGATACGTTGCGTGCGATCCTCGAAATCGCACACGAACAGGGAATGGTTTACCAAAATCCAGCCAAAGAGGTAACCAAGGCTCCGAAACGACAGAAGCGTCTTGAATTGCCGACCGCTGCACAATTCCAGGCGATCGTGAAGCAAATCGCAACAGCAGGGAGCCGTTGGTCCATAGACGCTGCCGACCTGGTCCGCCTTCTCGCTTATTCCGGAGCCAGACTCAAGGAGGGCGCGAGCTTGCGGTGGCGACACGAAGACAAAGCAAAAGGTCAGCTAACAATTCCAGGGAGCAAGTCGGCTACCAGCTATCGCATTGTCCCCCTTTTCCCCTCACTCGCTGCTCTGTTGAATGAGATCCGGGAGCGGCGCGGACAAGAAAGCAAAGACACGCCCATTGCCGGCGTCGTTTCATGCATGGACGCACTTAAGTCAGCCTGCCGGGAAATCGGCATCAAGCCGATGAACCACCACGATCTCAGGCATCTTTTCGCCACGCGCTGCATCGAATCGGGTGTCGATATTCCCACCGTTTCGCGATGGTTGGGACACTCGGATGGCGGTGCACTCGCGATGCAAACCTACGGCCATCTCCGCCAAGAACACAGTTTGGCGCAAGCAGCCAAGGTCATCTTTTAGGGCCGCAGCTCGTTATGCAGCTTGGGAGCAAAACCGCTCAATCGAGCGACGAGTAACAAGTACCTTTCTCGTCGCGGGCAGTCGTTCCAATTTTCCCCGAAGCAATAGGCGGTAAAGCGTCGTACGGGAAATACCACCCATGATGTGGCAAGCACTCGGCACGTCGAACGCTTCCACTACACCCCCATTCCCTTTCGTCCGCTGAGGTTCTTCCGTCACCTCGCCTTCCAATCCAAATCCCCATCCTGCCGCCAGACGTTTTGCCTCTTCGAGCCCGAGCGCTTCGAACGTAACATTCCGAATGCAAGATTCGGCGACATAGATCGCC
>JBEPTW010000220.1:0-6144 GCA_041691855.1 Verrucomicrobiota bacterium
AAATAAAAAGCCCGACTCGGATGAGTCGGGCTCGGCACTGGATGGATTTTTTAAGAGCGGCTGGGCCGCTTTTGCGCTAGGCGCTTTCCCATCGAAGCCGAGCCGGTGGTTTCCACCAGACGCGTTTACCCGCGGCCATAATAACGGCCGGGAGTACGCAGCGAAGGTTGGAAGAGCGAATCACGAACGGGTTGATGAGTGATTCAGGTGCGGCGTGCAAGCGAGAACTCTGCCGTCTGCTTCCGCCACGGATTTTCCCAACAAAAAGCCCGAGCCGTTGCGGGTCCGGGTGGAAAATAAAAACCCATCGGCAACAATCAGCTTCCGCTGCTGTTGCGCATGATCAGATTGCGCGCGGCAAGAAACGGAGCCGCCGTGAAAGATGTTTTTGGTTTCGGCGCCGGCGCAGGCATCGGCGCCTGCTGGGCGGCAATCCGCGCCAGTGAACTCGCCTCTATTTCCTGTTCGCGCACCGTGATCCATGCCTCGCGACGAGCGACCTCGTCCTCGCGGAGCTGAAGTCTTTCCTCGCGTTCCTTGAGCGCGAGCCGGTCATCGCAAAGTCCGCGACGCGCCGCCTCGAGCAAAGCATGAGCCCGACGGTATTTTTCCCATTCGGCGTCGACGCTGGCGGAGGTGGGAGCCGTGGTGGAATAAAATTGATTCGCGGTCTGCGGCGGACGGCTGTTCTGCGCGTGCTCCACGAGGAGACGAAGCCGCTGCTCGTATTCGCGCAGGCTCGTTTCCTTTTGCTGCATGTCCTCAATGTCGGTGGAAATTTGCGACCGGAGTTTCTCCAGGTGCGCCGCCTCTTGACTGTCGTGCGAATTTGTCATGGTCATACGGGATTGACGACACAGTAGCAGGTAACTTCTTCGCTGCCTAGAGGTGGAGACCCCATTTACGCCGGGTTTACTAAATAGACCCCGCCTTTTACGAAATTATTGAAGCCGTTTTTAGAAAAATTCAGGAGCGAAAAATCACGTCTTCGCGATTGAACATTTTCACCGCAAACGCGAGCGCGATGGCGGAATAAAAACACGAGGAGCCAAAGATCAGCCCGATATAATTCCAATGCCACACACCCGAGAGCATTTCCTTGCAAACGAGCGAAAGATTTAAAATCGGAACGAGCGCGAGCCGCGCGTTCAATTCGATGCCGGGCAACATTCCGACGACCGCCGGCATGATGACGAAAATAATCATCGGTGCCGTGTAACTCTGAGCCTCCTTGTAGCTCTTCGCGAAAAGCGAAATGGTGAAGAGCAGCGCGGAGAACAAAACCGCCACGGGAAAAACCATCGCGATTACACCAAATAATCCAAGCGGATCAATCGTCGGCACCGTCACCGCTTTGGCTTGGGCCGCGGCGGCGGCCAGCTTTCCAGCGCCGCCATGACCGTTCAGGAAAATAAACCCGGCCGCAGCCGCACTGATTCCCATCGACGCGAGCGACAACACCATGGCCGAAAGCGATCCCGTGAGCACCACGAGGAATTTTCCCAAGACCAAATTTATCCGCGGAACGGGACTGCACAGGAGCGTTTCCATCGTGCCGCGTTCTTTTTCTCCCGCCGTCAAATCCATCGCCGGATACATCGCGCCGGTAAAACAGAGTAGAATAATAATATAAGGCACGATCCCACCGAGCAGGTTGCCGCCAATTTTTTCCGGTGGAGCGACGTTCTCGCGCTTCACTTCGAATGGGGTGATCAGCGTCGGCGGCAACGAACGCGCCGCGAGGCGATCGGCGACAGTTCTCTCGCGCAGGTCACGGAAAAATCTATCCAGCACATCCACCGCAAAACCAGACTTCAATTCGCCGCCGTAATTGAAGATCACAATTGGCTCGGCATCGCCCGCCTTCAGCTTCGTTTCGAATCCCGGGGGAATCTGCACCGCCGCGCGAATTTTCTTATCCGATATCCGCTGTTTCCAGTCGGCCGCGGATTCCACGATGCGCATTTTTTCGGACTGTTTGAGCTGGACCACGATACCAGGCGAATCGTCTCCGCCGATGATCATTACCGCCGGTATTTCCTGCCGCGCCTTGGAGAATATTCCAGCGGCAATCTTCCCCACTCCAAATATCAACGCCGGCATCACCAGCGTGGGTATGATGACGATGGAGAGGATGGTCCGTCGGTCGCGAAGGGAATCCTTCAACTCCTTGAGATAAACCGTAGCGATATTTCTCCAGTTCATCGCGTAGTCTCCCCTCCGACAATCTTCACGAAAATCTCCTCCATATCCCGCTCCGAGTATCGGGTGCGAAATTCCTCCAACGTGCCTTCCGCCAGCAGCCGGCCGTCGTGAATTACCCCGATTTGATCGCACAATTTTTCCACTTCGCTCATCACGTGAGTCGAATAAATCACGGTCTTTCCTCGATCGCGACACTCGCGGACGAAACGCACGATTGCCCGCGCGGCCATGACATCAAGCCCGAGGGTGGGTTCGTCGAAGATCATGACTGCCGGATCGTGAATGAGCGTTCTTGCGATCGAAGTTTTCTGCTTCATCCCGGTCGAAAACTTATCGCAACGCCGGTCGAGAAATTCATGCATGTCGAGCTGGTCGGCGAGTTGCTTCGTTCGCGTCCGGATATCGGCCACGGTCAAGCCATTCAACTCGCCGAAATAGCGGATCATCTCGCGAGCGCTCAGCCGGCCATAAAGCGCGGTGCTCGCCGCGAGAAACCCGACGTTGGCGCGCACTTGTTGCGGATCGTTGATGACGTCGTAACCGGCGAGCGTCGCCGTGCCACTCGTTGGTTTCAGCAACGTGGCGAGCAAACGCAGGGTGGTGGTCTTGCCCGCGCCGTTCGCGCCGAGCAGACCATAAATTCGGCCGGGAGCGCAGGTGAACGAAACGTCGTTCACTGCGGAAATCACGCCGCGCTTTTTATCCTTGAACGTTTTGGTGAGATGCTGGGCCTCGATCATGGGCGGATGGTGTGCGTCACAGACTCATGCGGTCGCGGAAATCCTGGGCTTGGCGGCGGGAGAGCTCAACCTTGATCCCGCCTTTTAATTTCACAAGCAAGCCGCCGCTAAACCACGGCTCGATGTCTTCCACCCATGCGAGATTGATCACCTGTTTGCGGTTAGCGCGGAAGAAATGTTTGGCGTCAAGGCGCTCCTCCATCGCGGTAAGCGAGCGGAATAACTGGGGCTTGTGATCGTCGAAATGGAGTCGCGTGTAGTTTCCTTCCGATTCCAGCAATCGAATGTTTTTTATCGGGACGAACCAACAGCGATCACCATCACGCACGAAAACCTTGTCGTCGAGCCCAAGGCGCTCGCGATTTGCGATTCTTTCTCCTGCTCGCGCCGAATGGCTGCGCAGTTTATCCATGGCGCTCGCCAGCCGGTTGGGATCGACGGGTTTGAGGAGGTAATCGAGCGCATTAAACTCGAATGCCTTCACGGCAAATTCGTCATACGCCGTGGAGAAAATAACCTGGGGCAACGGCGGATCGATTTTCTCCAGCAACGTGAAGCCGTCATCACCGGGCATCTGGATATCGAGAAAGAGTAAATCGGGGGTCAATTCCGCGATCCGTTCCAGCGCATCGCCCGCATTGACCGCTTCGCCCACGATTTCAATTTCCGGATGCGCCTTGAGCAAACGCCGCAGTTCGTTTCGGGCGAGACGTTCGTCGTCGATCAACAAGGCTTTCATGGCTGGAGTAACTTGCAGGGCAGCAAAACTTCCGCCGTGACGCAACCCGCCGGTTCGGAAAACAACCGCAGGGTCGCTTGATCGCCATAGAGAAGATTGAGGCGCTCGGAGGCGTTGCGCAGGCCTACGCCGGTCGACGAGCCTGCCTTGGCCCACGCTTCGTTGGATGGCGACGAGAGTTCACCCGGATTGGAAACGCAAATGTGCAGAATGGCATCGGCGACTTGCGCGGAGATCGTGATCAAGCCGCCTTCGGGGCGCGGCGAAATCCCGTATTTGACCGCATTTTCCACCAGCGTCTGCAATAGCATCGGAGGCACGGGTTGCAAACGCGCTTCCTCTGCCACATCCCATCGCACGAGCAGCCGCTCCTCGTGGCGGATTTGCTCCAGTGCGAGATAATCCTGTACTGCGCTCAGTTCGTCTTTAAGGGAAACTGTCTCGACCTGACCTGATTGCAGGGAATAACGAAGAAGGTTGGCCAATCGCGTGACCGCCTCACGCGCGCGGGGCGCATCCTCGTCGATTAGCGCCCGAAGACTGTTAAGTGAATTGAACAGGAAATGCGGGTTGACCTGGGCTTTCAGTGCACGCAATTCGGCTTCCTTGACGTTGGCGACCAGACGCAGCTGCTCGAATTGCATGCGCTGGATCCGGTCAAGCGTATGATAAAAGAAGTAGATGCTCAACCAGCTGATCATCAGTCCCACTCCATTCAAACTGCTGACGGTCAGGATCAGTCCCACGCTATATTTCGACGGCCAAGGCTGACCGACCACGCCATAGCGATAGCCGAAGCCCAAGCCGTTCCAAAGCAACGAGAGGATCGCCGCCATCAGCAGCACCCGCGGAACCAACGCACGCCAGCCCATGTGTTTCCAACCCCGACGCGTCATCCATGAGCGCGCATAGTGCGTCAGTACCAAAGCCATCAGTGCGACCATCACCGCTGAAGCCAGCTCGGTTAACTTATTCCGTCCGGCATCGGCCGAACCTTTCGCGAAGGCGTTGGAGAAATAAAACTGCAGCCCAAGAAACGTTCCCCAGCCGCCCAGCTGACAGAGCACATACAGGCGGTCTTTGGCGCATTGGTTTTTGGCGGACGATTCGAGTCGGGGTGGCATCAGCGGATTTGATCGAACCACATCTGTATCAAAAGCAGCAAGCCCGGGGTGGCATGCTTTGGTGGAGATAGTTCCGCTTTCACGACGCCGTTCAGATCACGCACTAACCGCCGTGGAATCACTCGCTATTGGATAAACGGTCCTTTGCGGAGGATGAATGGATTTCGGCAACGCTTCGTTGCAAGTGTAAGTCCCATGGCACGCCGCTTGCACCGGAGCGGGTATCCACAAAAATCCCGGCCGGCGTAATCCTGCGCTTGGCGAACGGCCGGCAAAGTCTTCTGCTATCCATCCCCACCCCGTGAAGCATTCCGTCCTAGTCGTTGGTAGTTTTAATCAGGATCTCGCGTTCGACGTGAAGGAATTTCCGCGACCGGGCGACGAGGTAGTGGGCGAGTTCCGCACCAGTCCCGGCGGCAAGGGTTTTAACCAAGCGGTGGCAGCGACTCGCGCCGGCGTTCCCACGCTCTTCTGCGGCGCGGTCGGACCCGATGCGTTTGGGACCAGCGCGCGCAAGTTCGCCAATGATGCCGGAATCCAGGCCCATTTCGTCACCAAACCAAAACACACGACGGGTGTCGCCGTGATCACCGTGAACGCCGAGGGTGAAAACCACATTGTGGTTTCGCCGGGCGCAAATTTTGGCCTGCGACCGCACGACATTCCCGCGGCCATCGTCAAGTCCGCCCAAGTGGTCGTTTGCCAGGGCGAAACGAATTACGCCACCGCCGCACACGTCTTGCGGATCGCGCGGCGGAGCGGTGCGATTACGGTTTTCAATCCAGCGCCGATGCGCGCCGGGTTCGATGTGGCGTTGCTCCGCCATAGCGAAGTACTCATCCCAAACGAGGCGGAATTCCTCGCGCTGCTGAAATTGCGCCCGTCCGGCACAGCGTTGTTGCGGACGGCACCGTTCGCCGTTCAAGGCGGGTTCACCGAAGATTCAATCGCGACGCTCAAAGGTGAGCTGCTCCAGCAACTCTGCCGCTCACTCGGGGTTCCGGTCGTCATTGTCACCTTGGGCGATCGTGGCTGCTTCGTTTCGCAGCCCGACGTTTTCCGACGCATCAACGCCCACGCGGTCGAAGTGGTTGACACTACCGGTGCAGGCGACGCGTTTGTCGGCGGCTTCGCGGCCGGCTTGGTGAAATTCAAAAACAACATTTTTGAAGCCGCCAACTACGCCAGCGCGGTCGCTGCACTTTCCGTCCTGCAACCCGGAGCGGCTCCCGCGATGCCGATCGCCCGCGAAATCGCACGCTTCCTCAAAAAGCGCGATCACGCTTAGCCGTATCCATGCAGTAGAAGCGATATTTTAAGGTGATTTTCTCTGTGT
>JBEPTW010000221.1:0-6140 GCA_041691855.1 Verrucomicrobiota bacterium
GAGACAGCGATGGTGGTGCTCAGCGGAACGACCTTGGAAACAAAAGTGAATTGTCCGACGGCCCCGGAAAAATCCGCAGGCGGCGCGGGCAGCGGCTTGATCGTGACGGGCACGGAATTTGAATCCAACTGTCGTTGCTCGACGTTGGGTTGGGAAAACAAACCGAAACCGGTTGAGCCGACGATGAGATTCACCATCTGGCTCGCCGGACTGAGCGTGAAGTTGCCGGCCTTTTTGGAATAGGCGCGGGTCGATTGTACGGACACCACGCGACGTTCACCGCCGACGAGCGCTTCGCCAGGATCGGGCTTGCTCCATTCCTCGGCGACAAATGGCGTTGCAGGCCACTCGACCGTGGAAGCGAGCGAATGAAAATAACGCCGCGCTACATTCAAATTAAACGTCACAGGAAAAACTTCCCCGATCCAGAACGTATCTTTCGGCAAGGTCAGTTTGGCGGACGCGATATCGTCGAGTGCGACGCCAGAGTTACCCACGGTGGCGTCGCCAACGGTATAGTTGGCCGCAGCTACTTTCAGCGCGCCTTTGTCGGTTTTGACGTCAAATGCGGGAATCGTCAGGGGTGCTTTCTTGCCCGGCCGGACGGGATAAATGAGCGAGAAAGTCCGCGTCATCGTGAAGTTCACGATGCTCGTCTGGCTGCTTTGCGAGGGACGACCGAAGGCCAACCCGTCGACTTGCGGCAAATTGGGCGCGCCGTCCGGTTCACAATTTTCAAACACGAGCGAGATCTGGCTGACCTGATTGAAGCCAAGCTGTCCGGCCGGAGGATCCCAGTGCACGCTTTGGGCCAAGGCGGAAAGCGGAAGAAACACGAGCATGAGCAGGCTGCGCCAACCGCCGCTGCGTGAAGCTGCAGCTGCGGGCAATCCAGAGGGAACGCGCGACCGGTGGTGCAGGTATGCGAGGGCGAGACGGAAGAGGGAATGCTGGTTGCGCATGAAAAATTACCAATCCTTGCCCGCGGTCTTGGGCTTTTGTTGCGACTGCTCCTTGCCTTGCATGATTTGTTGAAGCTTCGCGGGAGAATCCTGATTCTTGACCTGTTCAAGTTTTTGCAACGGCATCGCCAGTTCGGGAGCGGTCTGGTCGTCGCGTTTTTTGTCCTGCTGGCCGCCGACTTTCTGGGTGCCGGACTGCGGTTGCGGCTTGGGTTGCGGTTGCGCCTTTTGGTCCTGTTTGTCCTTCATATCACCAAAGGCGTTCTGTTGGTTTTTCTGTTCCTGCTGCTGCGGTTGGTCCTGCGGTTGCTGGTTTTTATCGTCCTGTTTTTGCTGCTCGGATTTGTTTTTGTCCTGATCCTTCTGCTGGTCCTTGTCCTGTTTCTTTTCCTGATCCTTATTTTGATCCTGCTTTTGTTGATCTTTCTTTTTCTTATCCTCGTCCTGTTTTTTCTTCTGATCCTGCGGCGGCGGCTCTTCTTTTTTGAGCAAGTCCTGCAACTCCTGCCGAAGTTTCGTCCAATCCGCCTCTTTGGCGTCGAGTTTTTCACCGAGGTCCACCGCTTGGAGTGCGTCCTGAACCGCCTTTTCAACCGGGAGCTGCTTGGCGGATTTCGCCCGTTGTCCGTAGGTGAGCGTCGTCTGGGCCAGGTCGGAATAATCTTTCGCGTTCAATGACGGTTGCTCCGCGAGGCGCGCCACGGTGGTCGCAAGTGGTTTGCTCAAGGTTTCAGTCGGCGATTCATCCGCATCGGCCCGAGGCGGTGCGGCCAAGGCAAAAAGCAGCGCGATGGACGCAGCGCTGACGGTCGCCGCGGATTTTCCCGGCGATTTCGCCCGGCCGGCGGTGGCGGAAAGAGGGAGCGCACGTTCGCGCGGACGTACGGGAAACTCCGCCCAGAAGCTGATGAACAGGAGCATCAGTCCGGATGCGAGAAACCACTGGAAGCGTTCGATTTTTCGCGCGGTATTTTTCTCCGAGAAATCACCTTTCGTCCCCGTTTCGACGGTTTTTTTCAGGAGGGCGGAGAGATCGACCCAAGCGCTCGCGTCAGTGTACGCGCCTCCGGTGACTTGGGCGAGTTCCTCCAAGGTCGAGCTATTGAGTCGGGCGAGCACCACGGCACCGCGCTCATCCTTTACAAAACCGCCACCCGCGTCGGGGATGAATCCGCCTTGTTGCGTGCCGACGCCAAGGCCGATGACGCGAATGCCCTTTGCCTTTAATTGATCCACGAGCGGTTTCCAATCATCGTCGGTCGCTTCGCCGTCGCTCAAAATGATCAAGTAGCGATCGGCCGTCGACGTGCCGAATGCCTGGATCGACGTTTCGAGTAGCGCCCGGTAATTGGTTCCTCCTTCGGGTAAATAATCCGGACCCATCGAAGGCAGAAACTCGCGCAGAATTTCGTAATCCGAGCTGAGTGGGCTTTGCAAAAACGCGGTGCCGGCGAACACCACGAGCCCGACGCGTTCACCTTTGAGACCGTCGAGCAGCGACTGGATGAGCAGTTTGCTGCGATCAAGTCGCGAGGGTTTTACGTCCTGCGCCAACATCGATTTCGAAAGATCGACCGCGATCAATACCTCGCGCGATTGATCGAAGACCTGTTCCTCAATCACGCCCCATTGCGGACGGGCAAGAGCGACGATGCAAAAGGCCAATCCGAACCACAGCCAGATGCGCGGACGGTTTTCCGCCGTGGTGTGGCGGGCGCCCATCGAAACGTTAAACGCTCCCGCCCAAGCGCGCGTAATCTTCGGGAAAGTTGTCGCGGCGCGCGCGGTGTGGCGCGCGAGCTCCCACGAAAACAGGAGGACCAGCGGCACCAAGAGCCAGAGAAGATGGGGTGATTGAAAGCTCATGGCGCCGTGGCGGGATTGGAACTCGACGCAGCGGGGCGTTTCCGGAGTTGCGGCGGCAGCGCAAACATCGCCCCGAGAAACAGCAAAAAGGCACCCGGAACGACGAACCACGCGAACAATTCCGTGGTTAATAAATATGACTTGGCGGTGAATTCGATCTTCTGCGCTTTGTCGATGGTTTTGAACGCCTGCTCGATCGTGTCGGAATCGGCGGCGCGGAAAAATTTTCCTCCTGTCGCATCGGCAATCGACCGCAATTGGTTTTCGTCGAGATCCGAAACCTCGCGGCGATAGCCGACTTTGTTGCCGGCTTCATCAAACACGGGCATCGGGACCAGCCCATCGCGACCCGCACCAATCGTATAAACCGGAACACCGCGGGACTTGGCGATTGCAGTGGCCTGCTCCGGGCTGAGGAGTCCGCGATTGTTGGAACCGTCGGTCAATAACACGATGAATGCACCTTTGCGTTTGTTGTTCTCGTCGCGCCCCGCCTGATGCAACCGCGTGAGCGCTACGCCGAGGCCGTCGCCAATCGCAGTACCGTCTTCGATCATGCCGATCTTGAGCCGCTCAATCTGACGGCCGAGCCAGTCGTGATCGAAGGTGAGCGGCGCGAGCGTGTAAGCACGCCCGGAAAAAACGACGAGGCCGATGCGATCATTGCTTCGCTGGGAAATAAACGCCTGGATCACGGGCTTGATGGCTTGGAGGCGGTTGATGCGTTCGCCGCCGCGCTCGTAATCCTCGGAGAGCATCGAACCTGAAAGATCGATGGCGAGCATCAGATCGTAACCCTGCTGTTTGACGTCGCGTTTGTCCTCGACGATTTGCGGCCGCGCGAGTCCGGCGATCACCAGCACCAATCCCAGCATCGCCAACATTGCGGGCCAGCGGGAGCTCGGGATGATGGACGGACGGTGCCACGCAGCGGCAAACGGAACAATCATCACCGGCGCCCCGCGACGACCACGCACCCACATCATGAGCGGCAAGATAAGCAGCGCGAGTAACCACCAAGGATCGTGGAGGACGTAGCCGTCGAGGAGGGCCAAGCGACAGGGGCCGAGAGGCAAGTGCCAGGAAGATGAAGCCAGCGCGATCATCCGATTTTTGTTACTTGAAACTTGTTACGTTTCATCGCGCTCCCTTCTGATTCATCCGCGCGTGGAAAAAACGCACGAGGGAGTCGAGACGGTCTTGATCGGTGCCGACCACTAAACGGCTCAACGGCGCGGGGAAAATGTCGCGGAAAGCAGCGTCGCGTTGGTGCGTCCATTCGGCGTGCGCCGCGCGCTGGGCGGAAGAAGTGCCATCGAGCGTCACGAGGCGGCCGGCGACGGGATCGTAAGTGGTAAGGACGCGATCATGCGGCAGCTGGCGCTCCCACGGATCGTCGACGCGGAAGCCCATCGTTTGGTAGCGGCGCGAGAGAACGCTCCAGCCTTCCGGTTCCACGCGCGGTGGAAAATCACCGAGCCAGATCATGATGCTGTGGCGGGGAGCGGCTTTGGCCAGCATGCGCCACGGGATGAAATTCTCGGCTTTCGATTCGTGCGTTTCGATTGAAGGCGCCGGCTGGCCGAGGAGCGTCGCGGCCGCATGCAGAATTTGGCCGCGGCCCCGGACGGGTTCTTTTAACGTGTAGCCGTCCGGCGAAGCGTGGAGAAAACCCACGCGATCGCGATTCACTGCGCCGAGCATCATCACCAAGCCGGCGAGTTCGAGCAGCGCTTCGCGTTTCGATTGCGCGCCGGAACCGAATTGCAGACTTACGCTGTCCTCAAACACGAGCAACAGTGAGACCTCGCGCTCCTCGATGAATTTCTTGCGATACGGTTCGCCGAGCCGCGCAGTGACATTCCAATCGATGTCGCGGATATCGTCGCCGAACGTGTATTTGACGACCTGGTCGAATTCCATGCCGCGTCCGCGGAAAGCGGAACGATATTCGCCACTCAACACGTTTTCCACCGCGTGGCGCACGCGCCACTCGAGCTGCTTGAGCAGCGCGAGCTGGGACGTGACCAGCGAAGCGGCAGTGGACGATGGCGCGGAAGGCATGGTTAGGAAAAAGAGTGAAAGGCGGAAGAACTGAAGGGCTGACGCAGGAAGATGTGCGAGACGATGGCGCGTTTTGTTTCACGCGTGATCGTGGGCAATCCTTTCAGTTTTTCAGTCATTCACTTTTTCAGCGTTTGGAATCTGCCGGCACCGGAGTGCGGACGAGCACTTGATCGAGGATTTTGTCGGAAGAGAGGCCCTCGGCTTCGGCCTCATAGGTGAGGCCGACGCGGTGGCGCAGGGCGTCATGAAAAACCTCCTGAATCAGCGAGGGCGAAACGTAGTCGGAGCCGCGCAACCACGCGAGCGCGCGGCCGGCTTGGAAGAGAGCGAGCGAGGCGCGCGGGGAAGCGCCGAAGTTGAGCAGGCGTTTCGCGCCGCCTGCGGTGCCTTCAGCTTGCGCCGCGAGTTCGCGAGAGCCACGCACGAGCGCGAGAATGTACGCTTGGACGCTGGGAGAAACGTGGATGGCGTCGACGTAGTTGCGGAGTTCGAGCAGTTCTTCGCCGCTGGAAACGGCGGCGACTTCGGGCTGTTTCGTGACCTGACCCCACATTTCCATCATCAGCGCTTCCTCGCTGGCCGATGGATAATCCACGAGCAGCTTGAAAAGAAAACGATCGGTTTGCGCCTCGGGCAAGGGATACGTGCCTTCCTGTTCGACTGGATTTTGCGTGGCCATCACGAAGAAAGGGCGCGGCAGCTTGTGCGAGTTGCCTCCGATGGTGACCTGACGCTCTTGCATGGCTTCCAGCAGAGCGGATTGGACTTTGGCGGGAGCGCGGTTGATTTCGTCGGCGAGGACGAGATTGGCGAAGATCGGACCCTTGTGCGTGGCAAAACCGCCTTCTTTCTGGGAAAAAATCATCGTGCCGACCACGTCGCTCGGGAGAAGATCGGGCGTGAATTGGATGCGTTCGAACTGCACCCCAAGCGCCGAGCCGAGCGATTTAATGAGGAGCGTCTTCGCGAGACCGGGCATGCCTTCGAGGAGCACGTGACCGTTGGCGAGCAAGGCGACCAGCAGGCGTTCGATGACGACATCCTGGCCGATCACAGCCTTGGCGATTTCAGTGCGAAGTTTTTGAGACCAAGTGGGGCCGGTAATCATAGGGAAAAGAAAAGTGATAAGTAATGAGAAGCCAGTGACAAGAGCCGAGGTAGGAGCATCAGACTGTAGAAGTGACTGAGAGTTTCAGTGTAAGGCTATGAAATGTCATCAAAAGGATAAAAATCGCCGTGGCTCAC
>JBEPTW010000222.1:0-6117 GCA_041691855.1 Verrucomicrobiota bacterium
CCGCCCGCGCTTGGGCAGCGTCCGCCGCGATGAGGCGGTCCAACGCGTCGGATTCAGCGGGCGTTAGCGCAGTGAGCCCCGCAGCATTTTTTTGCACGGTGGAAAGAGTCTCACTGAATCCGCCCGACGCGCCATGCGAGAGCGCCGCCCCTGCTGCGAAAAAAACGCCGAGAAAAATCCTGCGCAAAAACGGAAGGGAAGGGGCTCGCGATGATAACATGGGAACATGTGACCTTGCTCGATTTTAGGGGTTCCGGCGAATCCTATTTTCCCGTGATCTCAACGGCTCCGCCGGTTACGGCGTATTTCATGACATCGGCCGGCGCGAGATGTTCGATCGGGCGAATACGATCCCGTTTCAAAATGTAGAGTTGCCCGGCCACATTATACGCCTGCGGCACATAGACGGAAACGTAGTCGTCCTCCAAATTGAAGAGGGAGAGTTTTTCGTCGGTGAGGAAACCAACCTGCCAGACTTCATCGTGCGCGACGCTGACCATGACCGCATGCGTAAACCGGCGTTTATTGCCGACGAAGGCCTCAAGGAAATCGCGAATCGAAGTGTAAATAAAACTGATTCCAGGCGTGAGCTCGAATCCCTGACTGACGACCCGGAACGTTCGTTTCACCCGATAAAAAGTGCTCACCCATCCGATCACTAGTACCATCAAGATCAGTAACAGAAACCCCATGCCGGGTGTGATAACGTAGGGATGCAACAGCCCGTCGAGCTTCTCGAACACCCAATAGACAAAACTCAGGGTGATGACGAGGGGCGCGATCACCAGGATGCCGCGCAGCAAATATTCCCCCGTGTGATGTAGTTTGAAGCGAGGCGTAAGTCGGGGCCGACGCGTCGGCAGTTGTTTTTGGGAATTCGGTGCGGGCATTAAGATAAACGAGACGAGTTTTAGGCCTGCGATCGAAGGGGCGGTTACGGCATATACTCTTCCGCGCTTGGCGATGCACGACAGGAGACAAGTGAACCTTTGGGCCGCGCCCCTGTCCCTTCAACGACGGTATGAAAACCTTATTTTTCCTTCTGGTGCTGGGACTCATCGCGACGGCGTTTGGCTGGCAGTATTATCAACACAATCAGACGCCGACGATCAGTCAGCGTGCGGCAGTCCTCGCTGAGCGCACCCGTGCGGCCGCCGAGGAAGCCAAAGAGGTGGTCTCCGCCAAAGCACGGGAATGGAATCTGACTCCCGATCACATTCAGGACGAATTGACGAAAACCGGGCGGGTGGTTCGTTCCCGCGCGATGGTCGCTGGCGAAAAAATGGAAGACGCGCGGATAGTTGCAGTCATCAAGGGCAAATACGTGGTCGAGAGGAACCTTTCGTCTTTTGACATCTCGGTCGATTGTGATGGCGGCACGGTGAAACTGACCGGCTGGGTTAACTCACCTGCGCAGATCGGACGCGCCGTCGAGTTGGCGCTCCAAACCAATGGGGTTCATCACGTGGTTTCTGATCTTTCGCTTAAAACCTGAGAGCCCCTCGTGCGTCATACCCAGTAACGAAACCACTGCGAAAACGTCATTATTTTATCATGAAAACAAATCGTTTAACCTTACTTCCAATCACGGCATTACTGCTTTGCGCAGGATGCGTGGGCTCGGGCCCAAACACGCAACAAGGTGCGGTGAGCGGAGGTGCCTTGGGAGCCATCGCCGGGGCAATTATCGGCAATAATTCCGGCCACGGCAACGGCCTCAATGGAGCCCTCATTGGCGGCGCCGTCGGAGCGATCGCCGGTGGTACGATGGGTAACCAAGCAGATCATGAGCGCGGCACGATTTACGGTTCGGAGTCCGAAGCGACCACCCAAGTAGTGGTTGATTCTCCACCCCCGCCTCCGCCGCCGCGGACGGAGGTCATTTACGAGCGTCCGGCGCGAGAGGCCGTTTGGATTCAGGGCTACTGGGTTTATCGGGGGCGCGGCGGTTACTCGTGGGTTTCCGGTCATTGGGAAGTTCCGCCGTCCCATCGGCGCGGTTACGTCGCAGCGCACTGGGAGCGTCGCGATCGCGGCTACATTTACATCAACGGTTACTGGCGCTGAGCAGTTCGGCGGCGTTTTCGGACGTCGCTGGCGAGAGGTTGAAATTTATCCCGGATGACCGTGCCCAACGGTTCTCCGGGTTTTGATTCGACGCACGACTCGGTGCTGCTTCACCCTTTCACTCATGGCACGTATTGCAATTGTCGGTCCCGGTGCGGTGGGCGGTGTGATGGCGGCGTGGTTGGGGAAAACCGGTAATCACGAAGTAATTCTTTGCGCCCGCCGACCGCTCGGTGAGCTTCACGTCGAAACACCGCAAGGCGAACTCATCGCACGGCCCGTCGTCCTGACTTCGCCGGCTCAAGCGACTCCCGTTGATTGGGTGCTGGTGGCGACGAAAGCGTACGATTCGGCGGGTGCTGGAGTGTGGTTAAAGGGATTGGCGGCGAAAGGCGCGCCAGTGGCGATTCTACAAAACGGCGTCGAACATCGGGAGCGTTTTGCGGACTATTTGCCCGCGAAGCAGCTGGTGCCGGTCATGGTCGATTGCCCGGCCGAACGCGTCACCCCAACCCATATCCGGCAGCGCGGCACGGCAAAAATGGTGGTTCAAAATGATGCGCAAGGCACCGCGTTCGTTGGCCTGTTCGCCGGAACTCCGGTGGAGGTGAGTGTCACCGATGATTTGAAAAGCGCAGTCTGGCGCAAACTGTGCGTCAACGCGGCTGGTGTGATTTCCGGAATTGTTCTGCAACCTTCCGGCGTGATGCGCGATGAAGAGATCGGCGCGTTGTCCCGCCAGATCGTACGCGAATGCATCGCGGTCGGTCGCGCCGAGGGGGCGATCATGGATGATTCACTCGCAGAAACGGTGTTGCAGAACTATCGTAACGCGCCGCCGGATTCCGTTAATTCGTTACATGCCGATCGCCTCGCGGGTCGGGTGAGTGAGATCGATGCGCGCAACGGCGTCATTGTCCGGCTCGGCCGCAAACATGGGATTTCCACGCCGTGCAATCAGATGGCTTTCGCGTTGGTTGAAGCCATGACCCGGGCGTCGCAATCCGCCTGAATTCCCGCGATTTCCCGGACTGTTTTTCTCGACTGTTCGCCGCTTAGAGCGTGGCAAACACGGCCCTGAGTTGGGCGGGAAAAATGGGTTTTGGCAGGATGTGGTCCACCTTCAGGCGGCGATACGCGTCATCAACTGTCTGGCTCAACTCGGAGCTGAAAACGATGATTTTTCCGTCAAAAGTTCCACTGCGAATATGGGTGACCAACTCCAGCCCGTTGATTCCCGGCATGTGGTGATCGGTAATAATCACGTCATAGGGCGGAACGGTTTCAGCGATCTTGTTCATCGCCTCTTCGCCGTTGGCCACGGTTTCAACCGAATGCCCGTCGCGCCCAAGTACGATTACGATTAATTCCCGCAATTGGCGCATGTCATCCGCGTAAAGCACCCGTAACGGCTTTCGGGCCGGTGCTAATTCGGTGGGCGTGGTCTCTGGCGTGATCATTGTTAAGCGGTGCGATTCTTGGTTTGGACTTTCACCCACTCAGACACTTTAGACGTACTTTGTCGCCTAAAGTTCTGTCAAAACCGTGCGAAAGTGAGAATGGATTCAGCATTCAAAGGTAAGCATCGTCCCGATTATTGCTAGCGAAAGCGTTTTTCGCGAAAAAAGCAGCGTTTTTTACTCATTGTCATCGCGGGGAGCGCGAAGCGCGCCGTGGCGGTCCAGCCCTTCGACTTCGCTCAGGGCCTTGAGCCTGTCGAAATGGCTTGATTGCTTCGTCGTCCCGCTCTGCGGGACTTCTCGCAATGACAGAGTAAAAACAACGGGCGATTGGTATAAGGAGGAGCCAGTTCTTATTGCCCCATCGTGCGGAAGTATTGGCTCAAGGCGCGGGCGGCGGCGGAGTGGGTGTGGATGCGGTTGGAACGGTGCGTCCCCGAATCCACGCGAAGAATTTTTTGATCGAGCCGGCCATCGCAGCCAATGCGACGATGATGACTTTCTTGAAGGCGAGAATTGCGATCCAAAGTCCTTTGAATAATCCCGCCTTGGCCGCGATGCCGCCGGCGACCAATGCGGCGAGTCCATACGTCGCGGTCTTGTCGGTGCCAGGTTTGTAGTTGGCGTAGCTGTGACCATCCTGAAAATTCACCATGCCGAGGATCGCCGGCGTCGCCGCTTCCACTTGCGGGAGTTGATGCATCGCCCCCACGGCATTCAACACGAGCACACCACTGCGGCCCAACATGCGGATGTTATAGTTCAGGGTATTTTCTTTTTCTCCGCCGAATTTCAGCTCCTTGGCCCAATAGAGTTTGTGCGTCGCCGCATCGTAACGCGGTGGTTTCGCCCAGCCGACAAGTTCCACCGATCCGTAACCATCCTTGACGCGCTGCTCGTTCGCGTCGCGGGTGCTCTGCTTCAGTTCAGTGAGCATTTTCGTATAGTCGATTTTTGCCGCGTCATCGTCTTTCACGTAGCCGTCCTCTTGATAAGTGATCACGACGAGCCAGCTCTCGCCACCGAGCGGGTCAAACCCGGCCGGCACCAGCGCGCCGAGCGTCTTTGCACCCTTGGGATTGCCCCATAGTTCGCTGAGAACGACACCGGTATCAGTGGCATCGAGAAACCGGAATTGATCGGGAACGATGATTTTCGCGAGACCGTCGCCGATGATCGTTTCGCCTTTGCGGTAGGTCAGACCGGCGGCGATTTTTTCGGCGGCAGCAATGCGGGCCTTCGCATCCGGTGGGATTGTAGGTTCAGCGGCAAACGCAGCGTTGATCGTGAGCGCGAGAAGCAGGAGCAGGAGCAGGAGCAGGCGGAATTTCATGGGATTAATAAAAGTGACTGTGGGGATAAATCAGATTGGCGACAAAGCGAAGGACCGCCGGGAAAAATGGCCCGAGGACCCGCGACGCCACCAAAACGCCCACGAGCGCGAGCCACGGTGTCCGCAGGAATGCCGCGTAACGCGTGGCGGCGGCCGGCGGCAAAAAAAGCAGCGGCGCGTTGCTGCCATCGAGCGGCGGAAGCGGGATCAGGTTGAAAACGAACAGCAGGAGATTGAGCGAAAGCACCACGCTCAACGCCGTCGCGGCAAACTCCGGCCAGCCGGATTGAATCGCCACCGCGAGTCGCGATGAATTGATGCTGTGCGGCGCGGTGAACCAGCCCCATTCGCCACCGATGCGGATCAGCCATGCGGCGCTGACAACTAGGAAAAGATTCGCCGCCGGACCGGCCAAGGCCATCACCGCAGCATGACGCGGATGACGGCGCGCCCACTCCGGATTGAACGGCGCGCTCGCCCAACCGATCAACCAGCCGCCCGCCATCCACGAAAGAATCGGCACGACCACCATACCGAACGGCTCGCGACGGATGTGCGGCAGGGGATTCAGTGAAACCTGACCGCCGCGTGCGGCGGTATCGTCGCCCAATTTCAACGCCGTCCACGCATGCGCCGCTTCATGCAGGATCGTCGAAAATACGAACACGCCATACCAAAGAAGGCCCATTTCCCAGTCAGATTGCATCGGCGGACGTTAGTCGCCGATGTGCGGTGGGAAAGCCAAAACCGGTCGTCGTTTCCTCGTTTGTCGTCCGGTGCCACTTCCGGAAATGCTCCGGGCATTTGCCTCAGCTGAGCGACGCCATATCGATCACGAACCGGTATTTCACATCGCTCTTCAACATCCATTCGTAAGCGTCGTTGATCTGATCCATGCGAATCATCTCGATCTCGCTCGTGATGTTGTGAGTGCCGCAGAAATCCAGCATCTCTTGCGTCTCGGGCACACCGCCAATAAACGAACCCGAGAACGAACGCCGGCGTAAAATGAGCGGGAACGCCGCGAGTGGCAGCGGCTTCTCGGGCGCACCGACCAATACCAAATTTCCGTCGTGTTTGAGCAAATTGAGGTACGCGTTGATATCGTGCGCGGCCGATACAGCATCGAGAATGAAATCGAAACTTCCGGCCTGCGCCTGCATCTGAGCTTCGTCCTTCGAGACGCAGACATCCTGATCCCAAGGAATTAGAGTGACCTCAACTCGGCCGCGAACCGGATAAAACGAATTTAACGCG
>JBEPTW010000223.1:0-6057 GCA_041691855.1 Verrucomicrobiota bacterium
TCTTCGACCAACACTTTCAAGGTTTGGCCGACGTGGCTCTTGCTGACCTCGGCGGCAATTTCCTGCTGGAGCGCCATCGTCTTGTGCCAGCGGGCTTCCTTCACCTTCGGAGAAATCTGATCGGGCATTTTGGCACCGCGCGTGCCATCTTCCTGCGAATAACGAAAAACGCCAAGGCGCTCGAATTTCGTTTCGCGGATGAACTCGCAGAGTTCGTCGACGTCGGCGTCAGTTTCGCCCGGAAAGCCGACGATAAAAGTAGTGCGGATCGCGATGCCCGGAATGCCGGCGCGGATGCGTTTCAGCAGGTCGCGAATGTAGTCGCCGCTCGTTTCACGCTGCATGCGTGTGAGCATCGCATCGCTGATGTGCTGGAGCGGAATATCAATATAGCGCGCGACTTTCGGGCACTCCGCAATCGTCTTGATCAGCTCATCGCTCCAGTGCGCCGGGTGCGTGTAGAGCAGACGAATCCAAAAATCGCCCGGGATGGCGTTCAATTCGCGGAGCAGCGTCGTGAGCGCGGTACCGCGCGAGGAATCGACGGGCGTGCGCGGGTTGGGGCGCTGTTCCCACGTATCCATGCCGAAGAACGTCGTGTCCTGGGAAATCAAGTTGATCTCCTTCACGCCCTCGGCGACGAGGCGCCGGGCTTCCTGGACGACGCTGTCAACGGTGCGGCTGCGGTGACGCCCGCGGATCTGGGGAATGATGCAGAAAGTGCAGGGGTGGTTGCAGCCCTCGGCGATCTTGATGTACGCGAAATGCTTCGGCGTGAGCCGGAATCGCGGCGTGTCGTAGTCGGGGATGTAAGTCGATTTTCCCTCGATGAAATTAGCCGGCGCTTCCGTTTTGCCGCGCTCTTTGGCGTAAATTGCCTCGATGATCGGGGCGACTTTTGTGACTTGGTCGAGCCCGATGAACGCGTCCACTTCGTCGTGGAGGGAAGTTGAGAGGTCCTTGGAAAAACGCTGGGACATGCAACCAGCGACGATGAGCTTCTGCTCCTTGCGCCGCTTTTTCATGCCCTTGTTCTGGTGAACCTCGAGGATGTGGCCGATGGATTCCGCCTTCGAGGAATCGATGAAGGAGCAGGTATTGACGATGACCACGTCGGCCTTTTCCGCTTCCGGGATGACGACCATGCCCGCTTGGTGCAGGTGACCGATCATGATCTCGCTATCGACGAGATTTTTGGCGCAACCGAGGGAAATGAGGCTGACTTTGATCATGGGCCTATAAAAACAAAGGCGCGTCCGGGAAGGGACGCGCGCTTGGGAAGGAAGGTCGGTCGCAGTGTTACTTCTTGCCGATAGCCGCTTTAACACGGGCTTTCTTGCGTTTCAGGTAGGCGACGCGGCGTTTCTTTTTGATGTGTTTATTGAATTGTTGTCCCATAAAAGCGGTTAGGTAAGCGGACAGTTGTTCAAAATCGCCGCCGGGAGTCAAGCGTCCCGGAGAGGAGAACGAGCTTATTCAAATTAGATCAATTCAGCCCCCAAGAAGCGGGGTCGCCGGGCCAGTCACGTTTATTAAGTAAGGCAGCCTTTTTTAGGCCGATTTCAGTCTTCTTCAGCTGGGATTCAAACTCTTCGTCGGTGAGGGTTTCGTTCCATACTTTCAGATCTTTGAGGAGCGGGGTCTCGAAGGATGCGCGAATTCGTTCGGCGCGCTCGCCGCCGATTTTATCCGCAAGTGCAAGGAGCACGTCCTTTTTGGTTTTGGCCATGATGGAGTGTGGCGTGATCGCTTTCTGCTGTCAAATTGGGCTTCGCGGGGTGCCGCGTGCTGGCGAAATGGATCGTTGCTCTTGAGGGCAAATCGGTGTCTGAAGGGTGAGTTTACTTCGGTGACCGCAAAACAAACTGCCGCTTCTTTCGCCGGCAGGTCGGCATTTTGGTGCGGGGAGCGTCTGGCACGTGCGGTTGGATTCAGGGCGGGATGAAAACGGTTCGTTTGTTCTTAATTCGGCGGTTGAGGTTAGCGACTGGTTCTGGTTCCGTAGTCCATTGGTCCTTATAAAACATTACGGCGTTGAAAAATATCGATCCAGTTCGGTTTCTGCCCGCGATGGCGGCACTCGCCGGTTTGGCGTACGTAATTAATACAATTCTGCTACCTCGCATTTTTGGCCGTGAGATTAATTATTTCGTGCTGTTGTTCCTGGTCGGAATTACGGTGTTTGTTTTCGGGGTGGCGATAAGACTCGGGCATTTGACCTGGTTTTCCTCTAAAGATGGGAAGAAGCATCGAATGATTGTTTGGCTGGAAGATAAACTTCCTTTCCTGCGTGCAGGGATACACCGAAAATAGCTGTATCTGATGGGACTTTGGTGCGGTTTAAATAGATGGGCACAAAAACAACATCGGTTCCGTCTGATGGGAGGCCGTCATGGCTGTCAGGGGCAACGACCGTTCTCTTGGCGTAGGAAGTGACCGTGGATGCACCCTCCAGAATCGTGACCTTCGCGCTGGTTTGCGCTGAGGACTTCGAAGAACTGGCCGCTATTCGGATCGCCGCGATGAGGGAGAGTCTGGAGCGCGTGGGGCGGTTTGATCCCGAGCGGGCGAAAGCTCGTTTGCGGAATTCTTTTTTTCCAGAGCACACGCGTTTTATCGTTTCAGGAACGGCGCGAGCTGGTTTTTATTCGTTGCGGCCTACGCCGGAGGGAGGGCAGCTTGACCATCTTTACGTCCATCCGCAGTTCCAAGGCCGGGGAATCGGAACCGTGGTGATGCGGGAGATTTTTCGTGATGCCGACCGCCAGCATCTTTCGATTTTTGTCGGCGCATTGAAGGAAAGTGCGTCGAACCGTTTCTATCTACGCCTCGGTTTTTCGAAAACGGGCGAAAGTGAATGGGATATTTATTATCGCCGGTTACCGTCTGCGGTGGCCGAGGGATGAGCAAGCGATGGAGCGCGGGCGAGTCGCCCGCGGGATCTGGACGGGGACGGCGGCGGGGTCGCCGCCGCTCCAAGGCGGAGTGCGTTAATAGCGGGCCAAGCCCGGATCCACTTCCTGTGACCACGCGTCGATGCCGCCCGCGATGTTGCTGACGTTTTCGTAGCCGTTGGCCCGGAGATATTGCGTGACCTGCATGCTGCGTCCGCCGTGATGGCACAAAACGAGGATTCGTTGGTCGCGGGAAATTTCTGCGATGCGTCCGGGAACGCTGCGCATCGGAATACTCTGGCTGCCGTCAATTTGGCAGATCGCCAGTTCGTGCGGCTCGCGCACGTCCAGCAGCACATTTCCCGGCTGCTTGGCCAATCGGGCGGCTTCGATTACGTCGATTTCAATTGGAATATCCATGGGTCGGGAGGCGTAACGTGCGCAGGGACGGCTTCGGCGCAAGTCCAGTTCGCCGTTGACGCGACCCGCTGCCGCCAAATCGTGAGGGGAATGTCTGAACGTTTTGTAGTCATCATGGCTGGCGGCCGCGGCGAGCGGTTCTGGCCCCAGAGTCGTCTTGCGACGCCCAAGCATCTGTTGCCCATCGTCGGCGACAAATCGATGCTGGCCCAAACCGTCGATCGCGTGGTCGGCATCGTGCCGCGCGCCAATGTTTTTGTCATTACCACGCAATCCCAACTCAAGGGTTGCCAGGCGGCGTGCCCGGAATTGCCGGCCGAGAATATCGTCGCCGAACCGATGGGACGCGATACCGCTGCCGCGACGGGTCTGGCGCTATTGCTGGTTAAACAGCGCAGTCCACAAGGCACGTTCGCGATGCTCCCGGCGGATCATGTGATTCACGATGTCGCGGAATACCAAAAACTCCTTCAAGTGGCGTTTGAGTCCGCTGAGTCGGCTGACGTGTTGGTCACGCTGGGCATCAAGCCGGCGGAAGCGGCGACAGGTTTTGGTTACATCCAAGCAGCGGGACCATGGAAGGAGATTTCAGGTCGCGCGGTGAAGGCGGTGAAACGGTTTGTTGAAAAACCTGATTTGGAAACCGCCAAGGCTTACGTCGCTTCCGGTGAATACTTTTGGAACGCGGGCATGTTCGTCTGGCGCGTGCCCGTCGTCGAAGCCGCGTTCAAAGCGTATGCGCCCGATCTTTACGAGGGATTGGCGAAACTGGAATCAGCGGCGAAATCGACCGGTGACTGGACTGCGGCGCTGGCGGAACTTTATCCGACGTTGCCGAAAATTTCCGTCGACTATGCGTTGATGGAAAAATCCACGAACGTAGTCGTGGTGCCGGCGACTTTCGACTGGGATGACGTGGGCGCGTGGCCGGCGATCGCGAAACATTTCAAGCCGGACGCCGCGGGCAACGTCTTGCGCGGCGTGGCGATGGTCGAGGACGGGAAGGATAATATCGTGGTGAGCGACGACGGGCATCTCACCGCCATCGTGGGCGCGAGCGATCTCATCGTCGTGCACACGCCTGAAGCCACGCTGGTTTGTCCCAAGGATCGCGCGCAGGATATCAAGGCGTTGTTGAAGCGGCTCGCGGACGATCCGGTGCGGAAAAAATATCTGTGAGGCATGCACTGTCTCGGCATCGATTACGGTACGAAGCGCGTCGGTCTCGCTCACGGCGATGAAATCGGTGTCGCGACGCCATTGCCGGCGCTCATCGATGCCGACCCGATGATGCGCTGGAAAAAGCTGGGTGAAACCATCCGGCAACGACGGATCACTGACTTGGTCCTCGGTTATCCATACAACATGGACGGCTCCGTGGGTTTCAAAGCGAAGGAAGTGGACGCGTTCGCGGCGGAATTGAAAAAACAATTTGGGCTGCCGGTGCATCTGATCGACGAAACGCTCACGAGTTATGCTGCGGAATCGAGCATCGCCAAAAAAGCGCGAAGGGAAGTGCGCGATTCCGGTCTGATCGATTCACGCGCGGCCTGTCTGATCTTGCAGGATTTTTTGGATCAGAAAATTCCACCGAATCTTTCGGAAACGGAGTGATTCCCCACAGAAGACATGGAATACACAAAAATTTCAGCCTGAAAGCGGTGGTTTTTTTCTGTGTATTCCGTGTCTTCTGTGGTTCCCTTTTTTATAATTTCCAATCTCCGGGCCAGGAGTGGTAACCACAGAAAACTCAGAATACACAGAAAGGAGAACTACTATGCCCGAATTTATTCATGGGAACGAGACGCACGCGCTCTTGGGTGCATGCTTTGAGGTTTATAAGGAGAAGGGGTGCGGTTTTTTGGAGGCGGTGTTCCAAGAGTGCCTTGAGCTGGAACTAACTGATCGGAATATCGCATTTCGGGTACAACCGGCGCTTTTGCTAAAGTATAAGGGACGTCTCCTCAAACAGACGTATCAGCCTGATTTTGTCTGTTACGATAAAATCATTCTCGAAATAAAAGCGGTGAGCAATCTCACCGACGAGCATCGGGCTCAGGTGCACAATTATCTCAGAGCGAGCGGACTGAGGGTCGCCTTGCTGGTGAACTTTGGCCACCATCCGCTGGTCCAACACGAGCGGATCATTCGTTAAGTTTCAGCATGTTCGTGTTTGTCAGTTTTAAAAAAGACGGGAAGGGAAACCACGGAATACTCAGAATACACAGAAAAAAGACCGCTGATCGGTGTATTTACTCCTGATGAATGGACGCACGAACGGCTTGTCCGATCGTGTTTCTGTGTATTCCGTGTGTTCTGTGGTTTCCCATTCCGTGATTAAAAAACTGGCTGCTTCCCGCTGGAAATGCGTGGTCGCTTACGATGGCACTACGTTCCAAGGCTGGCAGAGTCAGGAAGGCGGGAACACGATCCAAGATCTCATCGAAAAACAGCTGGCCAAAATTACGGGAAAGAAAATCCGGATCGAAGGTAGCGGTCGTACCGATTCGGGCGTGCACGCTTTCGCGCAGGTTTTTCATTTCGATGCGGAGTGGACGCACGGCGCCGAGAAATTTCGCGTCGCGTTGCAAACCGGACTGCCACGGTCGATCCGCTTGAAAAGCATGCGACCGGCGAAGTCGGATTTTCATGCGCGGTTTGACGCCAAAGGGAAAGTGTATCGCTACGAAATTTACCTCGGTGAGGCTGATCCGTTTATCGCGGCGTATTGCTGGTCGTTTCG
>JBEPTW010000224.1:0-6017 GCA_041691855.1 Verrucomicrobiota bacterium
TATGTTGCTGATTTCGCTGCACGAAAAGGGCTCGTGTAAGCCCTTGTCAAATCCCTAAACGCAAAAGTTAAAAAAACTTTCCGAAAGTCTTCACGCTTTGGAAATTTCGGGGGCAGGGTGGGCCTGAAAAATCAAATAACAAGGCCAAAAATTTGCGGCGGTTTTTGACGCGCGTCGGGCTTGTGTCCGGCGAGGTGATCACCACAGTGCGCCTTTTATGGGTCGGCTCTACCAAAACGTTGTGAAACCACTCCTCTTCCGCCTCGATGCGGAGCACGCCCACGAGTGGGGGGTGGATGCCTTGGCGGGTTTGAGTCGCGTGCGGCCGCTCTGTGCGCTGATGGAGCGATGGAACCGTTTGCCACCGCAGGTTTATCGGCCCGTGGAGTGTTTCGGGCTGAAATTTCCCAATGCGGTGGGGCTGGCCGCCGGTTTCGACAAAAACGGCCGGGCGTGGCCCGCCGCCGCCGCGCTTGGCTTTGGCCACGTGGAAATCGGGACCGTCACCTTGCACGCGCAACCTGGCAATCCGCGGCCGCGGGCGTTTCGTTATCCCGATGAGCAAGCGGTGATCAACCGCATGGGTTTTAACAACGCGGGTGCAGCGGCGCTCGCGGCGCGGCTGGCAAAACTCTCCGCCCCGGGTCGGCGACAAATCCCGCTCGGGATTAATCTCGGGAAAAGCAAGGTGACGTCGCTCGATCGCGCGGTGGACGATTATCTCGGAAGTTTTCGTTTGCTCGCGGACCACGCCGATTACGTGGTGGTCAACGTCAGCAGCCCCAACACGCCAGGTTTGCGCGACCTGCAGGACGCCGCATGGTTGAAGCCGCTGTTGGTTGCGCTCGTGGATGAAAATCGCACACGGGAGGCGAACGGCAAACCTCGCCGTCCGTTGCTGCTCAAGATCGCTCCCGATCTTTCCTTTCCGCAAGTCGACGCGGCGCTCGGCGTGATCGACGATCTGAAACTCGACGGCATCATCGCAACCAATACCACCCTCACGCGACCCGGAGCTTTGGCGGCGGTGAATGAAGCGGGCGGATTGAGTGGGTTGCCGGTACGGCGTCGTTCGACGCAGATTATTAATTATATTTCGCGCACCACCAATGGCCGGCTGCCGATCATCGGTGTGGGTGGGATTATGGACGAGGAGGCAGCGGGAGAGAAAATCGACGCCGGCGCGACGCTGGTGCAGCTGTACACCGGAATGATTTATCGAGGTCCGTTTTTTGCCGCGGAGGTGGCGCGGGCCGTTGCGCACCGGCAGCGGCGATAGTTTTTTCCGGAGTTGCGGCGGCAGGCGTGCGCGGAGGACGCGGAGCTTGACGTGATGTGGAAGTGGCACGGGCCTCAGGCTTCACCGCGCATGTATCTGCGGTGGTGGAACCCGACCTCCGGGCGGGTTTTGCAACGTGAGTCGGTACCCAGCGCGCCCGGAGGTCGCGCTCCACCTCGATACAGTTCATTTGGTTTGTGCCGTGACAGGCTCAGCTCGTTTCCTCGCTCCGAGTCTCTCCGAGGGTTGGGATCAGGTTGTCTGAACCTACGGTAGGTGGTGTGCTCGTCGCACTACTCCCACGGGGGTCAGGGCACCCCGCCCACACAGCATGATTGATGCGCGGACTTCCTTGCTTCATCTGCAAAGCGATCAATTTACTGGGAATCCGTTTTGATCGGCAGGGTTTGCGAATATCAGTTCGGCAGCGCCCGGTCCTCGCCGAACCAGCACCGCTGGTTGCGAATCAACCAAAGCCAGGAGCTCCCGGTCGTTTAATAGCCGCAATCCGCCGCCATCGACATCGGTGTGGACGGTTTTGGCGGACGGATATGATGCCACCAGCATGTTCGCGTTTAGTTGCTGGGTCCTGATGATCGCGTTCGTCGGCAATGGCTGGGTCCGAATCAGGACGAAGCTGGGTGGCTTAATGGCAACAGGGGCGGGCTCAGTTCGTGGATTCTTCCAGATAAAAACGCTGATCAAGCCGAGAATTGCAAGGATGCCCGCCCCCCGTCGTAGGACACGAGCCTGTCGCCTTCGCTTGGCGAACAGCAGTGTTTTCTCCAGCAGAGATTCACGCGAATAGCCCGACGTATCTTCGGCCAGCACGTCGGCTAAAAGTCTTTCGCGATCAGGAATTGGTTTCATTGCGAAGTGCCGCCAGCACGGCGGTTTTTAATTTGCGACGAACGCGGACCAGTCGGGATTCAATCGTTTTCTCGGAGACCTGTTCCAATTTGGCGATGTCGTGAACGGATCGGTGTTCAAAATATTTTCTTTCCAATAATGTGCGCTCTTCGGGAGGCAACGACGCAAGATTGTGATTTAATAATTCGCCCAATCGTTCGCCGCGACCGCCGCCATTGGGTGACGAATCTTCGATGCGCTTGTTATTTGCAAAACGATCGAGAAACGCGAGGTAGCGCCGTCGTTTGCGATGCTCGTCAGTCACTGAACTGCGAGCCAGAACCGTGAGCCAGCTCCAGAATATTTCCTCACTGGGGAAAACCCGGATATTTTTGACGACGCGCATCAGAGTTCTTTGGAGCGCCTCGTGCATGGCGTCCTCATTGCCAGCGGTGACAACCAGGAGATAGCGCGACAGTCGGTGGTAGTAAGTATGATAGAATTGGCGGTAAGCATGGTCGTCACCGCGGACCAGCTGGCGAGTGAGTTCTTCGATATCGAGCGGTTCACCCGAATCTGCACCAACTGTGGTAGAATGGTTGTCCAGAGAATGCGGGTGGTTTTCCAAGTCTGTGCGACGGCGTTTGCCAATCAGACCGGCGGAATATTTATCGACGTGAGAATCAATTTTTTTGGTTACTTGATTCCAAGAGTTGCCGAATTGCGCTGGTTGATTCCGCGCGTTGCTGAATTACGCTGCGAGGTTCAATCAGTGCCTCTAGGGCTTCGTCGATACAGGAGAGATCTGTTTTATCGCCCACAGCGATCAGGAGTTTTGTTTCTTTGTGATAGCTGAGCGACGGAACCGATTCTTTACCCAACAATTTCCAACCCGTTTGAATCGCTGTCGTAATATCATCTACGGTCAGTTTTTTCTCCAGAAAAGGCGTCAGTAAATAATACCGGCAGATTTTGTTCGGTATGTACGATGCTGGGCCGAAACCTTTTTGAAGGTTACCGTACCAAATCGAATCGTCAGTAGCTTCTCCCTTAGTTTGGAAAGTAAAAGATGTCATGGCGGGTTGTCCGTTCAGTGTCTCCACATGCATGGTCGCTTCATGCAATGCGCTGAACAGCTGTGCGACATCCACCATGGTCATTTTAAGAGGAGGTAACTGGATATCTCCCAGATGAGAATCCAGGATGACATTGAGTGGCTTGCCGGTGGCCTTCTGAATCGCGGCGACCAAATCTTTGGGTGATCCGCCGGGAAAATCCAAGTTGAACTTGATCAATTGTGGTTCAACCGGAGCGGCTGGCGGTGTAGCGGTAGCGGGGTGTGGCTGACAGATACCGACTGTGGTCGCCAGCAACGTGAAACAAACGATGAAGCTTTTAAGCAATTTCATGAGATAACAGTTTAGTTTTATTGTTCATCCAGCTACACGACAGCCAACGTAAAATCCTTCGATAAATTTCACGATATGAATGTAGAAACTGTTGCGCCGTGAAAACCCAGAGTTGAATATTTGGAGCGGTTGCCTTCATTTCTGTTTTGTTATGCAAAACGGTTCCAAGGTTGTCTGCGTCGACGATGTGTTTCCTGCGTGGGCGCGGGCGACTTATACTGCGCTGCCCGTCAAGGGTGTGACGTACACGGTGCGTTCGATGTCTCCCGGTCGGGGAAAACCGCTGCATATTGTCGATGGGAAACCCGTGCAAAACGGCGCGGGCGACGCCCATCCAGAAATTCATCTGCTGGTCGAGGAACTGCGCAATCCGCCGGACCCTTATTGTGCGGGTGCCGAGTTGGGTTTCAAAGCCGAGCGGTTTGCTCCCATGGAGGAGGCTGAGAACGAGGAAGTTTACGAAGAGGCGGAGGCGAAAGGCGCTTTCATGCCTCAGCCGGCATTTATTTAATTTCAGTGATTGGGCGTTCATTCCTGTGGTTAAGCGCGGTCGGCGCTAAGAGTGGGGCGGAAACAAAAAATCGTTTGCGAACTTGCTTCGGATTTTTCTGTTCAACACAGTTGCGTCCTGATTTTTGAGCAATGGCCGCAAAACAATCCCGTGAAAACGTTCCCCTGCCCACCGGCCAGATTACCGATTGGAATCCCGACCGCGGGTTTGGTTTCCTTGAAAGCGATGGGCGCAGAGTTTTCCTGCACGCGAAGGATTTTGCCGAACATTACAAGGTGCCTGAGGTGGGCGACCGGGTGAGGTTCAAAATGGGCGTAGACCAACAGGGGCGTCCGTGCGCGCAAAAGGCGGTTCACGTCAACGAGGGCGGACGAATCACGAGCGAGGCGCTTTTCCTGCTCGCGTTTCTGGTCGGCGCGCCGATCTGCGCGTTGGTCCGGCTCGCGCGAACCATACCGGGCAGCGTGCTGGCGATTTATGCGGTGACGCTACCGGTGCTGACCTATCTCGTGTACGTCTGGGACAAACACCGGGCGCGAACGAAAGGACAGCGGGAGCCGGAAGCGTTGCTCCATTTGCTCGAATTTCTGGGCGGCTGGCCCGGCGCATTTATCGCGCAACGCCATATCCGGCACAAGTGTTCCAAGGCGACATACCAGCTCGTTTTCTGGCTGATTGTCGCGTCGCATGAATTTATCGCGATCGATTATCTGCGCGGTTGGGCGTGGATCAAGGGAGCGGCGCACGCTTTGAAAATCGCGCTGATCCGCTGACACTTTGTGCGCCGACAGTTGGAGGAGGCCGGTTCCAGTGGAGGAAGCTCCGAAGGGAAAACCCGAAGGCGACGCCCGAGGTTGGTTCAGGCATCTTGATGCCAAGGAATTAGAGTGGCCTCAACTCGGCCGCGAACCGGATAAAACGAATTTAACGCGGAGGGCACAACAGCGCGGAGCTTGAGGTGATTTCACTCCGCGTCCTCCGACCATTCGACAGGCTCAGGTCGTCCTGAGCGAAGTCGAACGGACGCGAACTCCGCGCTAAAATGTTTATTTGGGCAGGCCGTTTCCTGTTCCCTCATTCACTGGATTGGACCGTAAGTCATTCGAGTGACGGCTAAAATCCCCGGTAGTGGTATCAGGAATGTTTTCGCCGGGCCAAGAAAGTCGCACTGAAGATGTCCTCGCGAAGGGATTCTGGCAAAATGGCCTTCGCCCGAACTCAGGACGCTCGCGTGGAGCGCACAGAACGATTGGGCCGTGGCTTTCGCTGCGGGATCGGTGGGGCTGACAGCCGGCGTTTTTGCTCGTGATAATGATAGATCATTAACTTGTTCCGAAGGTCGTGATCGATTTTGTGGGCGAGATTTCGGTCGTCGGTTTGTTCGGCGTCGCTGCCCAAGCGGGAGTGCACATCCTGCAATTTCAAATGCAAATCGTGGACCGTCGCGTCGATTTCACGGCCAGGTCCCCAAGGCGAGTGGGACGCGGTTTCAAGGAGCCGGCGCATCTCAGCGGCAAACGGTTCTTCGGAAGAAAAAAGACAAACGGTACTCATGGCGGAACTCTCTATTCTTGTTGTCGTCGCGCCTTGAAATAACTTGAGCGCGCCGCCGCATTTTCCGGCACGATTATTCGCGACCGGGGAAAAAAATAACGCGCGAGCCGGGGTTAAACCCTAGGCGAGATCCGCTCAGCAATGCGGCAACCCATGCGCGTGCGACAAGACAAACTGAGGGTCGAGTTTCTTGGCAGAAGCGAACTCCGAACTTCCTTTTTCGCGATGCCGTGTGAGGTGAATTGCAATCGTGAGTAGGTCGAATGCTACAGAACTAGCCGCCTGCGAAAATCGGAGCCGGTTACTGCAAGTGAAAGGCAAGAAAAGACGTTTTCGCACTGCGGAAAAGGCGTCAGGAAATCCCTTACATTTACGGAATCCCAATCCTGATACGGCGATGCGGGTCCAGCCCGAT
>JBEPTW010000225.1:0-6016 GCA_041691855.1 Verrucomicrobiota bacterium
CCTTTAGCCGCCTGATTAACCTTTGTCTTGTGTCCAAGAAACCGGAGCCGATACAGCTACTTAGTATTTCTGCTAAAACGCCACCGGGAAACTTTGCCGCGAGTGTGACGCCCACTTGGGAAAATACGGCCCGTTAGCGTAGTCGATAGACCAAACGCGGCACTTCCCGCCGAATTTCTCCGGGAAGAAAGTAAACCTCTTGGCCGATTCGTTCGGCTCCCATTTTGAGATAAAAGCTCTCGGCGTTCGGGTCGGCGTTGACGAACAACTCCGTCACACGTTCCTCCCGCGCCAATCGCACCGCTTCTTCAAAAAGTCGGCGACCCAAACCGCAACCGATAGAGTCGGGCCACAACCACAGATGTTCGATCTGCCGACCTTGGTCACTGGTCGATAAACCTGTGAATCCCACGATCGCGCTTTCGTGTTCTGCAACGCTGACCGACTCGCTGCGGATATAATGCGGCGTCACAACGAGGTCGTGTCGCCAAAGTTCCAGCCATTCTGTCGGATAACCCCAAAAGGCCTTTCCAGCGAATGCGATCTCGGTCAGGCGCGTCGCGTCCTCTGCTTTTGCGCGACGAAATCCGACTGGTTTCATGGAAATGCGCGAAAGCCCATGAACAAAGCGAACGAATTCATTCCGGCACAGTGAATCATTTAACGAAGGTTGGTCAAAAATATCCGTGCCTCCCCGCGTTCTGTGGTTTCAATTGACCGCGAATGACGAACTTTGATTTCGATACCGTTCCCGAACGCCGCGGCACCGACTCCCAGAAATGGCAGAAATATGCCGGTCGCGATATCCTCCCGCTTTGGGTGGCCGACATGGATTTCAAATCGTCGCCCGCCATCATTTCCGCGCTGCAGGAACGCGTCGCCCACGGAATCTTCGGCTACGCGCGTCCGGTCAAATCGACCATCGATGCCGTCGTCGTCGCGATGGAACAACGTTACGGCTGGCGCATCGATCCGGCATGGCTCGTGTGGTTGCCGGGCCTGGTGGTCGGCCTAAACATCGTCGCGCAAGCGTTCGCGCAACCGGGCGATGAAGTGATCACGTTGACGCCAATTTACCCGCCCTTCATGAGCGCGCCGAAGAACAGTGTGCGCACGTCCCTCCAAGTACCGTTGCATTTGAATTCGGACCAACGTCGCTGGGAAATCGACTGGGAACTGTTGGAACGCTCAGTCACGCCGAAAACTAAAATCTTCCTGCTCTGCAACCCTCACAATCCCATCGCCCGCGTTTGGCGTCGCGACGAATTGGTCCGGCTCGGCGAATTCTGTGTTCGCCACAATCTCGTGCTGTGCTCAGATGAAATTCACTGCGACCTCATCCTCGACGATCTCCCGCACGTGCCGATGGCGATGCTCGGTGACGCTATCGCCCGTCGCACGATCACGTTGATGGCTCCCAGCAAAACGTACAATGTTCCAGGCCTCGGCACGTCGATCGCCATTATTCCTGACGCGCAACTGCGGACGCAATTCGTTCGCGCCACCGCCGGCGTGGTGGCCGAGGTGACCTCGCTGGGCTTTACGGCGTGCGAAGCCGCCTATCGCGACAGCGAACCGTGGCGGCAGGCGCTGCTAAAAACTCTGCGCGGCAACCGCGATTTCCTCTTCGATTTTATCGGGCGCGAACTCCCCGGCGTCTCCATCGAAGCGCCGATCGAGGCAACCTACCTTGCGTGGCTCAACGTCTCAGCGCTCAAGCTCACTGATCCCATCGCGCATTTCGAACAGCACGGTGTGGGATTGAGCGACGGTGCATTTTTCGGTTCGCCGCGCGGCCGGCATGTCCGGATAAATTTCGGCTGCCCGCGCGCCACGCTCGCCGAAGCGCTCGTCCGGATGAAGCGCGCCATCGTCGCCAGCTAGTCGTGGGAATTTTGCTCCAACATTCGTTGCTTCGATTCCCAAACCGTTCTTAACCCCGCGATGGCTTCTCTGCCTGACGATCCCGTCATCCTGCTCGATCCGCATCCGCGGCGCATTGAAAGGATCTTTGACGAACCCACCAAACGCCGCCTCGAAAAAATCGCGCATGTCGTCTGGCACGATGGGACGCCCGCGTCCGCCGAGCACATCGATCGTTATCTGCCGCGAACAATCGCCTTGATCGGACAGTCGCCACTCGACAGAGCCCGACTGGATCGGGCGCCGCATCTGCGCGCGGTATTCAACGTCGAAAGCAATTTCCTGCTGAACATCGACTACGCCGAATGCCAGCGGCGCGGCATTCCGGTACTTTCCACCGCGCCCGTGTATGCACGCCCGGTCGCCGAGCTCGCGCTGGCCATGGCAATTTCCCTCGCGCGACGCATGCACGAAGCCGACGCCGCCGTGCGTATTGGAAAGGAATTCAAGGGCGACAACCACGACTCATTTCTCCTGCACGGCAAGCCCCTCGCGTTGATCGGATTTGGCAACCTCGGCCGCGCGCTGCTTCCGCTGCTGCGACCGTTCTCCCAGGAAATTCTCATTCACGATCCATGGGTGGACCCCGCCGTGTTGCGCGCAGCGGACGCGATTCCGGCGTCGCTCGACGACTGCTTCGCCCGGGCCCGCGTTGTGTTTATTCTCGCCGCCAACACCAGTGAAAACACCGGGCAGATCGGCGCGCGCCAGTTCGCGAGCATGCAACCTGGCAGCGTTGTCATCCTCGGCAGCCGGGCCGCCCTCGTGAATTTTCCCGAGCTGCTCGCCGCCGCGCGCAGCGGCCAGATTCGCGCCGGTATCGATGTCTGGCCCGAAGAGCCCATTCCGGCCAACGACCCCGGCCGCACGACGCCCAATACTTTACTCGCGGCCCATCGCCTCGGGAGCGTGCCCGAGATTCAGACCCTCATCGGCCAATTCGTCGCCGACGATTTGGAAGCCATCCTTGCCGGTCGCGCGCCCCAACGCTGCCAGCAAGCCGATGTGACCACCGTCGACAAACTCCGCAGTATCCCCGTCGGCACGTGGTCGCTTGGCGGGACGCCGCGCCAATCCTAATTTATCCAATGAAAATCCTATTTATCGGCGGCTCGGGCGTGATCAGCCGCGCCGTTACTCTTCAAACTCTCGCCGCCGGTCACGATCTCTGGCTGCTGAACCGCGGCCAGCACCGTCCGGTCGAAGGAGCGCGCACGCTCGTCGCAGACATGTCCGATCCTACCAGCGTGCAAACGGCGCTGCACGGACACACGTGGGATGTAGTGGTGCAATGGATTGCATTTGGACCCGACGACATCCGGCGCGATATCGAATTGTTTCGTGAGCGCACGCGCCAATACGTCTTCATCAGCTCAGCGAGCGTCTATGAGAAACCACCCGCGCCGCCCTACCTCATCACCGAATCAACTCCGCGCGTAAATCCGCATTGGGAATACTCGCGGAAAAAAATCGCCGGCGAACTGGAACTCGAAGCAGCCCGCGAAGCCAACGGCTTTCCGTATACCATTGTGCGCCCGTCCCTCACTTACGGCGACGACCAGATTCCCCTCGTGCTGAACGCGTGGCAAAAACCCTGGACGGCAATCGACCGGATGCGACGGGGGGCGCCGCTGATCATCCCCGGCGACGGCACTTCGCTGTGGACGATCACGCACAATAGCGATTTCGCCGCCGGGCTCATCGGATTGTTCGGCAACCCGGGCGCGATCGGTGAAGCGATCCACATCACGTCGGACGAAACGCTCACGTGGAACCGGTATTTCGCACTCACCGCCGAGGCTGCGGGCGTGGTCGCACCGAAGTTCGTGCACATCGCCTCGGACTTCGTCATCGCATGCGTGCCCACCGTGGAAGGCACGCTGCTTGGCGACAAAGCCATCTCGTCTGTCTTCGACAACACCAAGCTCAAACGTCTCGTGCCCGGTTTCGCCGCAAAAACCCTGTTCGCCACCGGCATCCGACGCACTATCGCTTGGTTTGAAGCCGACCCCGCCCGCCAGCAAATCGACGCCGAGATGAATCAGCGCTGGGATAAACTCATCGCCGCCTACCACCGCGGCCTCACCCAGGCAAAATCGGAATTTGGGGAAAGCTGAGCACGGGTTTCAGTGATGATATCGGTCGAAAGAAGAAACGTGATGGTTTCGAGAGTTCGTGCGGACTAAAAATTCGTGGTGCGGGCAACCGTGATACCGTCGAAGATGTCGGCTACGCTCAGGACACTTTTGTCATCGCTGAAAACGCGGTTGATGTCGTCGATCGTGTAATTCTTCGCCATGGGAATCGAATTTCTTGCGGAAAATTCGCCGGCTTCAAGCCGCGCGTAGCGCTGCGCGATGGCGTCTGCGAGCGGATTCCGGACGACCACGCCGGCACCCGCAGCGATCACGATGGAACCAAAAACGTTTTGCGGATCAGCAAGAACCACGCTGCCTGATCCACTGTTGAGCGTAGTTTGGCCCGCGACCGACAACGGGCCAGTTTGCGCAATGCCACCGTTGCCGCTGGTGGCAAAAAGATTTCCGCCGATCGTAGTTGTGCCCAAATTGAGCGCGCCATTGCTGGTCAACGACAGTGTTCCCGTCGCGGCCACCAAACCCAGAGTCAATACATTGCGATCGGTGAGCGTGACGTCCGAACCGTGAGCAGAAACCGGTCCGGAAAAATCATTGCCGCTTCCAGCCAACTTAATGGTCGCGGGCTGGCCCAGATGATTCGCACTGAAAATGCTGGAGCCACGGAGCGTCAGGGTGGTGCCTTCCGACTGGGAAATACCGCCGCCCGCATTCGTCACCGTCACGACGCCGACGCTGTCCAAGTTTCCGAGAAAAATTGGCGCATCGGTGCCGGCGATGGTCGTGGTGCCGTTTACCGTGAGCTGTCCCGCCCCGCTTTGATTGAATTGCTGGGTCGCGACAAAGTCGCCCGCCACTAGAACATTTCCACCCGTCTGGCGAAAACCGCCGAGCGCGATTCCGCCCGGTCCAACGTCCAACTCACCATCGGTCATCATCAATCCACCCGAAGCGTTCAGGCTATCGACGTGAACCGCACCCGACTGGGTTGGGCTCGCGACTGTCGCGCCAAAAGTCACCGTGGCACCAACAGGAATGACAACGTTGGCGACGTTCGACAAATCCGGCACCGCGCCACCGGCCCAGTTAGCGGCATCAAACCAGCTGCCGGTGGCACCGCCTGTCCAGACGACTGAATTCAAGCGCGTGATGGCACTGGCGTTGTTACCGACGTAGGTGATCGCGTAATTATTGCCGTTGTTGCCGTCATTGATTGTAGCCGAGAAAGCGTTCAACGCCTTGCCGGTGCCCACGTTTTTGTTGTCATAGGCCAACGAGATTCCGGTGACGCTGTCTCCAGCAACTCCGAGCTGGCTGCTCAATTGGGTTAACCACGCCGAACTGACAGTGGCGTTCGCGTTTCCATCGTAAGTCTTGGTGAGGACCGGAACCGTGAAAGTCACGCTCTTGGGGGTGATCGTCCCGATCGTTCCACTGACCGTCGTGGGCAACGTGTAATTAGATAAAACCGTGCTGCCCGTCGCCGCGTAATCGCCGCCGGTCAAATTCACGGTGACCGTCTTGCCGCTGCCCGCATTCGCGCTGTCAAACGTGCCAGTCGTCTTCGTCACCGCAACACCTTCGTTCGGCGCGAAACCGCTGAACAAATAATTGCCCGCCGTGAGCGTCGCCACCGTTGTGCCGTCATACACCTTGCTGGTCGTGCCTGTCAGATTTCCGACGATGGCGGAAAGAGTGGCTGGCGAAACGGTCAACGTGCCGCCGACAAAACTCAGCGCGTAGTTGCCGGAGGTCAGTCCACCCGGCGCAATGGGGTAACTGCCGGCATTGATCGCACCCTGGCTGGTGCCAGAATAATTAAGCACCCCGCCCAACGCGCTGCTGTTTTCGCCATTCACGAAACCGGTGTAGACCACGCCGTTGCCGCCCGCGTAGGCGACGCCGCTGTAAGTTCTGTTGTCGTTGTTGGCCGTGACCGTGAGGTTGAACCAAGCCGCTGGCGCGGCGCAGGTGGGTGGGAGTGGCATGGGGTGAGT
>JBEPTW010000226.1:0-6011 GCA_041691855.1 Verrucomicrobiota bacterium
TTCGGGACTGATGAAAAGAATTTTCAGCGCGCGCACGGCCAAATCAAACCGCACGGTCGCCGGTATGCCGAGTCAAAATTCCGGCGAAATTGCGATCAGTAGGTCAAATAATCAGGAGGTGTTTCACGATCGAACGACCTGCTGCCCACGGGCTCGGCGCCGCAGGTTATGTTTTCAAACGATGCCGCATCCCGACAACGTCATTCTGCGCGCAGCGAGGAATCCGGGAGCCGGAGCGATTCACTCAAATTACTTTGACCGCTTCGGTTCACTTCTTCGCGACGGGATAACTCCCGAGCCATTTCACGAGCGGGCATTTGCGGCTGAGTTCCTTGAGCGCGGCCTGCATCGCCGGGTCTTCGTAGTGGCCGGTGACGTCCAGAAAGAAAATATAATCCCACGGTTTCAATTTGCTCGGACGTGATTCGATCCGCGTCAGGTTGAGCTTGCGGCGGTTGAATGGCGCGAGCGCGTGGAGCAAAGCGCCGGGTTCGTGGTGCAGCGAAACGAGGAGACTCGTCTTGTCTTGGCCGCTGCCGGCGGAGCCCGAGGCTTCGCGACCGAGGAACACGAAGCGCGAGGTGTTATTTTTCAGATCCTGAATGTGCGTCGCGGCGACGGGAACGCCGTAGCGTTCGCCCGCAAGCCGCGGCGCAATCGCCGCCGCGCCTTTTTCCTTCGCGGCAATCTGCACCCCGAGCGCGGTGCTGTCGACGTCGACGAGTTGGGCGTGCGGCAAGTGGCGCTGGAGCCAACGCCGGCATTGGGCGAGCGCTTGATCCTTGGAATAAACCTTTTTGATTTTCGCCAGCGGTTCGTTCGAGAGCAACGTGTGGTCGATGTCCTGGTGGATCTCCGCTACGATCTTCAGCGGCGTCTCGACGAACAGGTCGAGCGAATCGCGTACGGAGCCTTCGGTGGAATTCTCCACTGGCACGACCCCAAAATCCGCTTCGCCCTTTTCCACCGCCGTGAAAATATCGGCAATCGTCGGCATCGGGCGGTAGTCTACACTGGAACCGAATTTGCGCAGGGCCGCCTGATGCGTGTTCGTTGCTTCGGGCCCGAGATAGGCGATGCAGAGCGGTTTTTCGAGCGCGATGGCGGCCGACATGATTTCGCGGTAGATGGCCTGCAACGCGGCGGATTTCATCGGGCCTTTGTTCGCGGCCTGCACCCGGCGGAGAACATCGGCTTCACGTTCGGCGACGTAGATTCGTCCCTTCGTACCGCGTTTCAGTTCGCCGATCTCTTGCGCGCATTTGAGGCGGGCATTGAGCAATTTGACGACCTTCTGGTCGAGCGAATCGATCTGGTGGCGGATCTTGGCGAGTTTTTGTTTCATGGGACCGTGGCAACGAGTGGAGATGAACGGCGGAGAGCATGAACCGCCTTGGCCTGGATAATCAATCCCGCAAGCGCCTGCGGTGTGATCGCTTGTTTTGGATCGTCGCCGAGGCCGTGACTCGGGCTCACATGAGCCTCGATGCAAAGGCCGTCGGCACCGTAAGCCACCGCGGCGAGCGCGCAGGCCGGGACATACACGGCTTTGCCCACCGAGTGGGACGGATCGACGACGACCGGCGCCCAGGTGCGTTCCTTCAGCAGCGGCGTGATGGATTCATCGGGATGATTGCGATAGCCATCGAGGCCCGGTTGCGTGCCGCGCGGACAAAGGATCACGTTCGGGTTGCCGAAGTTCACGATGTATTCGGCGGCCGAGATGAACTCGTTGAGCGTGCCGAGATGCATGCCGCGCTTGAGCAGCACGGCGACAGGTTTGTTCGCGATGGCTTTGCCGATCTGGCGAAGCAGCGAATAATTCAAGGCGTTGCGCGCGCCGACTTGGAGGATCTGCACGCCCGCATCGAGCGCGAGACGCAGTTGTTCCTCGTCCATCACCTCGGTGTCGACCGGCAATCCAGTGCGGCGCGAACCTTCCATGAGAATATCGAGCGATCGGTTGTCGCCCCGAAACGCGTAAGGATTCGTGCGCGGCTTCCACACTCCGCCGCGCAAAGCCTGCGCTCCCGCTTCCTTGACCGCATGCGCCGTCTCATAGAAATAATTCGGATTCTTCGGATCGATGGTGCAAACGCCGGCCATGATCAGGAGTTCTTCACCGAGCGTCACGTTACCCACCTTCACACGGTGCGTGGCGAGGTCGGATTTGATATCCATCAACTTGTGCGGCGACTGGATCGTGTCGACACGATCGACGTAGGGCAGACCTTCAAGGCGGTTGATCATCAGTTCATCACGCTCATCACCCATGATCGCGTAGACCGTACGGACCGCGCCGACGATCGGTTGAATCCGGCAGCCAAACTCAGCCACGATGGCGGTGATTGCAGTGACTTCTTCGGGAGCGAGACGGTGGTTTTTCGGAATGATCATGGTGGGTACGGAGGTTGAGTGAAGGATGCAGAAAATAAAAAAGCCGCCCGGGGATGGGCGGCTCCTTTGCAAAAGTGATTCTAATCCTGGATCAGAGTTTGCGATGGGATATGCCGCCTCGGGTTTGCGGGATAAAGTAACCCGCAAAGCGAAAATAAAAATAGGCGGCAAAACGATTCATTGGGTTCTTAGTTATGACGCTTTCGCCGTCTGTCAATGTCGGGCTTGATCTCATCGCTCTTCCGCTACGAATCAAGAGCGGGGACGGTTCCTCGATTCGCACGGTGTTGCAGACCAGCGATTGACGCGTCGCCGTCGGACCGCCTTGATGCCGTCTCTCTTTCAATGAAGCCGCTCTACGATTTCAGCACGTTGGCCGTCGACCGCGCCATCGCTCCACAGGACGGAATGGTCGCACCGGACATGCCCGAGCAATATTTCGATCTCGGCCGGCGCGCGCTCGAGTTGATCAAGTTCTCCAGTGAACTCTGCGACAAGCCGCACTACCCCGACATTCTAGACCTGCCGTGTGGTCATGGTCGCGTGCTCCGTTGGCTGCGTGCTCATTACGCTTACGCCAAAATCACTGCGTGCGATCTCGACCGCGACGGCGTGGATTTCTGCGCCAAGCAATTCGGCGCTTTGCCGGTTTATTCCGAACCCGACCTCAAGCAGCTTCCGTTTACCGCGCAATTCGACCTCATCTGGGTGGGGTCGTTGGTCACGCACCTGAGTCAGGATCGCTGGCTGACGACGCTGGATTGTCTGGTGAAATGGACGCGTGAATGCGGGGTCATCATTTTTACGACGCAGGGTCGTTGCTACACCAGCCTGTTGGCGCGCGGCCGGCGCAACGTCAGCGAGAATATCGACAAGGCCGCGCTGCTCGATGAATTTTCACGCACCGGTTTCGCCTACCAAAAATATTTCGAAAATGAACACGGCGATTACGGCGTCGCCGTGACTTCGCCCGAGTGGCTGATGCGCACATTGCAACGTTACCCGGATATCATCATGCGGTCCTATTTGGAGGAAGCGTGGGGCATGCAGGACGTCGTTATTCTCTACAAGAAAGGTGGACACTACGAACCCGTGCTCGGCGTTCCAGAGATGAACGCGGCCAAACCAATCGAAGCCGCGCCCGCGCCCGGCATCTTGAGTCGCCTGTTCAAGCGGTAAGCGCCGCATCTCGATCCCGTCATTCTGAGCGCAGCGAAGAATGACAGAACTGTTTGAAGGAGCTGCCTAGTGTTTTCAGAAATTAGTGAGACTTAGCGGAAATTAGTGGTTAAAAAATCCGACCTCAATCCGTCTTACCGTCCGGCCGTACGCCGTCGTCGCACCAAGGTCGCGATCCAGCTTCTACCCGGGTGGAAGAAATCCAAGTGGCTTCAAATCGCGCCACCGTCCGAAGCTGTTTCGGTGTATTCAGAGTTTCCTGTGGTGCCCCTAAAATACCAAAGCCCAAGGCCACCTCATCGCCCCGCTTGATTTTTAGCCAGCGACCGCTACGTTCGACGGCCTCTATCTCCCTCTTCAACCCTTTCAACGCCATGTCCACCGCTACACCGCAGAAATTCGAGTTCCAAGCTGAGATCAAGCAACTGCTCGATATCGTCATCCATTCGCTCTACACCGAGAAGGAAATCTTTGTCCGCGAATTGGTGTCGAACGCCTCCGATGCCTTGGAAAAACTCCGCCACACGCAACTGACGGAAAAGGATATCGCGGATGACCAGCTCACGCTTGAAATCAACCTCACCACGGACGACAAGGCCAAGACCCTCACGATCCAGGATACCGGCATCGGCATGACCCGGGATGAGCTGGTCGAAAACCTCGGCACCATCGCCCACTCCGGCTCAAAGGCATTCCTCAAAGCCCTCGGCGAAGGCGGCGCCAAGAACACCAATCTCATCGGCCAATTCGGCGTCGGCTTTTATTCGGCGTTCATGGTGGCAAAAACCGTGAAGGTTTACTCCCGCTCGTGGAAGACCGGCGAACCCGGCCATGTGTGGTCGAGTGACGGCTCCGGCAGCTACGAAGTTGAGGAAGTTGAAGGCCTCACCCGCGGTTCCAAGATCGTAATCGAGCTCAAGGACGAGTGCTCCGAGTACGCGAACGACGGTCGGATCAAGGACATCCTCGAACGTTACAGCGCCTTCGTTTCGTTTCCCGTCAACCTCAACGGCAAACACATCAACACTGTCACGGCGCTCTGGCTGCGCAGCAAAAACGAAATCAAGGACGAGGAATACAACGAGTTCTACAAATTCCAATCCCACGCGTACGAAGACCCGAGCCTGCGTCTACACTTCAGCGCCGACGCCCCGCTCGCGATCAACGCCCTCCTTTTCGTTCCGCAGGAAAACACCGAAAAGATGGGCCTCTCCCGTCTGGAACCCGCCGTTTCGCTCTATTGCCGCAAGGTTCTGATTGATGCCGCGCCGAAGGACTTGCTGCCCGAATGGCTGCGTTTCCTGAAAGGCGTCGTCGATAGCGAGGATCTCCCGCTGAATATCTCGCGCGAGACGATGCAGGACAAGGCGCTCATCGAAAAACTAAACAAAGTTATCACGAAGCGCTTCCTGAAATTCATCGACGAGGAAGCCACCCAACGCCCCGATTCATTCGCGAAATTCTATTCGCAGTTTGGCATTTTTCTCAAGGAAGGCGCCGCGCTCGACTTCACGCACAAGGACCAGTTGATGAAGCTACTCCGGTTCGAATCATCTCTCACAGAGAAGACCAAAAGCACTTCACTCACCGATTACGTCTCCCGCATGGGTTCGGAGCAAAAAGAAATTTATTACCTCGTGGGCGCCAATCGCGCCGCAATCGAAAGCGGTCCGTACCTGGAAGCTTTCAAGGCCCGCAATCTGGAAGTGCTCTTCTGTTACGAACCGGTCGACGAATACGTGATGAACAATGTCCGCGAATTCGACGGCAAAAAGCTCATCTCCGCCGACCACGCCGACGTGAAGCTGTCGGATATTCCGAAGGCGGAAGGCTCACTGAGCGACGACGACACCAAGACGCTCACCACCTGGCTCAAGGCATCGCTCGGTGATCGCGTCGCCGAGGTGAAAGCCAGCGACCGCCTCGTGGATTCGCCCGCCCTCGCGATTAACGCCGACAAGTTCATGTCCGCCCACATGCGCCGCATGATGAAGGCCATGAACAAGGACGGCGCCGACGTGCCGCAAAAAGTTAACCTCGAGATCAACCCGCGTTCCGCCGTGATGAAGCGCCTGTTCGAGACGCATACGAGCGCTCCTGAAAAAGCAAAACTCGTCGCGGAGCAAATCCTCGACAATGCCTTGATCTCCGCCGGCATGCTCGAAGACGCCACACCGATGGTCGCGCGTCTGTACAAGCTGCTGGAATCGGTCTGAGCCATCGGACGAATTTTCTCAGAAACCAACGCCGGCGGCTTACCCCGCCGGCTTTTTTGTGCACATCGATCCCTGTGTGTGATCAGCCAGAAACACCTAACCCCAGCGAGGCTCAGACATCCTGATCCCGAGGAATGAGGGTGAGCTCAACTTCACCACGAATTGGAAAAATACATTTAACGCGGAGCTTGACGTGATGGGGAAGTGGCACGGGCCTCA
>JBEPTW010000227.1:0-5974 GCA_041691855.1 Verrucomicrobiota bacterium
GGAAAACTCCCGAAAAACCCGCCGCGCCAAAAAAATGGTGATGAATGCGGGCTAGATCGTGCAACACGTCGCCGACGAAAACCGGCCGAGCTTCGATGGTTTGCAGGGAAAGCGCGCCGCGTTTGTGCCGGAGCGCGCGGAGCTGCGCTGCAACGCGCGACTGGAGTTTGATGTTGTCGGCGAGACCGGCGACGGCCGCGACGGGAGCGGGCATCGGGGCGTTGGTTTCGAGCCAGGCGGCGACGCTATTGTAAGCGAGCTTGGCTTGGTTGTGAACCACGGCTTCGTAGACGTCGGAGCGGGTGAGCGAACCATTCGCGGCGAAAACCATTTCGATCACGATGGCCAGCCGGTCTACGTCGAAGCCGAGCGAGGTGAGATTGGTCGAGAGTTGCTCGGGCAGCATCGGGAAAATGCCGCCGGGGGTGTAGACCGAGGTCGTGTTTTTGCGGGCGTGTTTGTCAATGGCGGAACCTTGGCGGACGAGGGCGGCGACATCGGCGATAGCGACGAGAAGTTTAACGGTGCCGTCGGGCAGGGCTTCAGCGACTGAAAGTTGGTCGAGATCGCGGGAGTCGTCGTTGTCGATCGAGCACCACAGTAGGGCGCGCAAGTCGCGGGTCGACGCGGCGGTGGTGATGGTGGGCGCGTGGATGGCGGCGATTTCCGTGAGGGCGGCTGGGGAAAAATCCGGCTCGAGTCCGCGTTCGATCATCGCGCGATGGGCGATGCGTTGGAGGGTGGAGCGGGAGGCGGGGGCAGGGGTTTGGATTGGAGACATGGAGAAGTGGACGCAGGGAAGAAAACGACGGAGAGGGTTAACCACTAATGCGCACAAGTCGGAACGATTCAGTAGAGCACACAGAATACACAGAAACCAGAGCAAGAAATTCAGACCTGAGTCGAGCCAGGAGCCCACCATTTGGTGTCCGATCAACCAATCCTTTTATGAGCTCAAAAGTGTTCATTCGGTGTGTTCTGCATGGTCTGTGGTTAAATCCGACTGCATGGTTTCGGCTAAGAGGACAGTAATGTGGAGAAGAAACTCGTCCCAACTATTAGGCGAAGACTCCGCCGCCGAGGAGTTGGGCGCCGTCGTAGAGCGCCATGATTTGGCCGGGGGCGAGGGCGCGCTGGGGTTGGGCGAATTTGATTTGGGCGCAATTATCGGGTTGCGGCATGAAATCGATGGCGACGCGCGGGTCGCGGTAACGGACGCGGCATTCGACGCGGCGGGGCGTCGTGATGGGTTCGCCGATGAAACTGAGACTGTGAATGCGGCACTCGCTCGTCCACAGGCCGGGTGCTTCGGGGCCGTCGAAGGCGACGAGGAGCGCGTGATCGTTCGCGCGTTTGCCGGTGACGACGTAAGCTTTGTCGTCGGTGTTGGAGGGAATGCGGATGCCTCGGCGTTGACCGATCGTGTAGTAATGCAGACCGCAGTGTTCGCCGAGGATTTTGCCATCGGTCGCACGGACGATCGGGCCGGGGCGTTCGGGAACGTAGGCGGTGAGGAAGTCGGCCATCTTTACCTGGCCGATGAAACAGATTCCCTGGCTGTCTTTTTTGGCGGCGGTCGTGAGCTTGGCGTCGGCGGCGAGGGCGCGGAGTTCGGGTTTGGTGAGATGACCAATGGGAAAACGAGCGAAACGAAGTTGTTCCTGCGAAAGCAATGCGAGGAAGTAGGATTGGTCTTTGTTGGGATCGAAGCCTTCGAAAAGGGAGTAGTTGGGGGGAACGTGACCTCCGGGCGCGTTTTCTCCGTCCAGCGCGCCCGGAGGTCGCGCTCCACCTCTTCGCGCGTAGTGGCCGGTGGCGAGGGCGGTGAAGCCTTCGGCTTGGGCGTAGTGCGCGAATACGCCGAATTTCATTTCGCGGTTGCACATCACATCGGGATTGGGCGTGAGGCCGTGTTGATAACCGTCGAGCAGGTAATCCACGACGAGTCGGCGGTAATCGTCCATGAGATTCACGACGCGGAATTCGATGCCGAGCTGGTCGGCGACGGCGCGGGCGTCGTCGATGTCCTGCATCCACGGACAATCGCCGAGGATATTGTCCTCGTTGATCCAGTTCTTCATGTACGCGCCGACGACCTCGAAGCCTTGTTGCTTGAGGAGAAGGGCGGCGACACTGCTGTCGACGCCGCCGGACATGGCGACGAGGATGCGTTCCATGGTGGGTAGAATTTGATTGGGGCAAGATTTTGCAAACCTGACGTCGAAATTGACCGGGATTATTTGCGGTGGGTTTAATGCGCGGGAGGTTGTTGCGGAGAAGACCACGGCGGGATCGCCGTGGCTCCAGAGAGGGAATGGGTTGAGCCCGCGCGACCCGGCGGGTCACGGCATCGTTGCATCGCGGTGCTTTACAGGGGGCGTTTGTGTTCTACGCTGGCCGGATGCGCTTAAGAAAACTCTTCTTTCTTTTCGCCGCCGTGATGGTGGGTGTGCAGGCGCGCGTCGCGGTGGGCAAGCCCACGCGGCCGTTTCCCGATGTCGATCACGTTGTGATCATCAGCATCGATGGCATGCGGCCGGACCGGATGCTTTATGCCAACATGCCGGCGGTTCGCGGGTTGCTGGCGAGGGGCGCGTATAGTTTTTGGGCGCGGACCACGGCGGTGTCGGTCACGCTGCCGTCGCATGTGAGCATGCTTACAGGAGTGAAACCGCAGAAGCACGGCATCGCGTGGAATACCGACACGCTGCCGTTTCAGCAAATCGTATATCCCGCGAAGCCCTCGGTGATGGAAATGGCGCACGACGTTGGTTACACGACGGCGATGGCGGCGGGAAAAACGAAATTCAGCACGCTCGCGAAACCGGGTACGCTGGATTATTGCGCGCTGCCGGAAAAGGGTAACCAGACCAACCAGTTTGCGATCGATGCGGCGGAAAAAATTATTCTCGAGCACAAGCCCGACCTGTTGTTCATCCATTTTCCCGACGTGGATACGAAGGGTCACAAGTATGGCTGGGATTCGAAGGAGCAACTGGCGGCCATCGAGCAAACCGATCGTGATATCCAGCGCGTACTCGACGCACTCACGAAGGCCGGAATCATCGAGCACACCGCCATTATCGTTTCCTCCGATCACGGCGGCGCGGGAAAAACCCACGGCCCGGACGATCCCCGCAGCCGGCATATTCCGTGGATCATTGCCGGCCCTCACGTGCGTCAAGGCGATCTGACTCGCGAGGCCGAACTGGAGATCAATACCGAGGACACGTGCGCGACGGCATGTTACCTGCTGGGATTGCAACAATTGCCGTATTTCGACGGCAAGCCCGTGCTCGCGGCTTTCGAGAATCCGCCGGCTCCGTGAGTTTTTAATTTCATGCCCGAAGACCCTCAACGCATCGCCCGGGCCTGGCTCACGTCCGCTTCCGTCGGTATCATTGAGTTGAACGCGGACTGGAGCGGGGCGTCGCTGCCGTTGCTCGCGCCCGGCGACAAAGCGTTTGCTTTCGCCGACCTCGGACCGGCCGCACCTTCGCTTTACGCGAACGAGTCGAGCTATTATGTGGACGACATCGGCATGTTGGTCTTCGTGCTTGATCCCAAGGAACACAGTTGGGTGAATTTCAGCGTGATGCCGGTTTACGTCGCGGGGACTTTCAACGGTTGGCAAGATGCGATCGGACAACTGGAATGGACGCTCGTGCCCGGGCTTTTAAACGGGCGGACCGTGTGGATGTTGCGCCGGCCAGCCGGGCCGTTGCTTACTGATCCGCCGCAATTATTCAAATTTGTCACCGGCGACAATCGCTGGCTCGACCTGCCGCGCGATGCGACGAACCTCGTGCCGGACGGCAACGGGCATTTCAATCAGGCGATACATCCGAGCCGGACTGGGCGAAATCTTTTTCAATTCACGACGACGCAGGCGCTGCCGTACAACCAATCCTATTCGGTGATTCATGTGCGCGACGGGCGGCAGGCGCCGAAGACGCGGCTTCGTTTCGGGCGTTTTTTTCACGACATGCGCAGCGAGTTGCCGCTCGGTGCGATCGTGGAACACTCTGGCACGACGTTTCGCATTTTTGCGCCGCGCGCAAAACATGTACGCTTGTTTCTATGCGAGAAGTGGGACGAACAGACGAAGGCGTTTGGTTACGAGCTTGATCGCAAGGACGAGGACGGCACATGGAATGGCGTGTGGGAGGCGCATCTCGACCGGAATCTGCACGGCTGGTATTATTGGTATTCGATCAGCGGGCCGCAGGACGTATTTGGAAATTTCAAGCCGAACGAAAAAATTCTCGATCCCTACGCGAAAGCGGCGGCGGGGCGGGAAGGCCCGGGCATCGTGCTTGATCCGGCTTGGGTCGGTAAACCAGAACAGGGATTTTCCACGCCGCTGTGGCAGGATCTCGTCATTGTCGAAAGTCACGTGCGGGATCTAGTCGCACAGGCACCGGCGGAACTCAGCGCGGACGAACGCTTGGGATTTAGCGGGCTGACGAAGTGGGTGGAGAGCCCGGATTTTTATTTGAAGAAACTCGGCGTGAACGCGGTCGAGTTGCAGCCCGTGCAGGAATTCGACAACCGCACGCGGGAAAATTATCAGTGGGGCTACATGACGGCGAATTTCTTTTCGCCCGCGAGCGGCTACGCGATGGACGGAACGAAGGCGACGCAGGTGAAGGAATTTCAGGAATTGGTCACGGCGTTTCACCGGCAGGGCATGGCGGTGATCATCGATGTCGTCTACAATCACGTCGGCGAACCGGCGCACCTTCTGTTCGTCGACAAGCTCTACTATTTTGAACTCGACGACGATGGCGCGCTATCGAATTGGAGTGGTTGCGGCAATGATCTGCGCTGCCGTTCGGCGATGGCGACACGCCTGATCTGCGACAGCCTGATTCATTTTATCGAGAGCTACGGCGTCGATGGCTTCAGGTTCGACCTCGCGGAATTGATCGGCGTCGACGTATTGCGCGAAATTGAAACGACGGTGAAGAAGGTGAAGCCCGACGTGATCCTGATCGCGGAGCCGTGGAGTTTTCGCGGACACATCGCCGCGGCGTTGCGGCCCACGGGCTTTGCGTCGTGGAATGATGGTTATCGGAATTTTGTGCGCGAATACGTGCGCGGTGGCGGCGCGGCGGATAAATTGGAATATTATTTGAAAGGGTCGCCGTGGCACTTTGCGTACTGGCCGGCGCAAACGGTGAACTATACGGAGTCGCACGATGATCGCACGTGGCTCGATGAGATTACAGAGAACCAGAATTTCAATGGGTACAATCCGACGCAAAATGACCGCCAGCGCACGCACTTGATGGCGGCGATCCTGTTTGCGTCGGTGGGAATTCCGCTGCTGGCGGAAGGGCAGGATTTTCTCCGCTCTAAATATGGCGTGAACAACACTTATCTGCGCGGCGATTTGAATGCGCTTGATTACCGCCGGGTGGCGCGATTCCCGGCGACGCACGCGTATTTTGTCGACTGGATTGCGTTCCGGCGATCGTACCGCGGCTCGTTGCTGCGACAATGGTCGCGGCCGTCAGAGGGCTTTTTCCGCTGCTGTACTTCCGCGGGAGGAAATGGACTGGTTACGATCTACAACGCAGACGGCAGTCAAGGGACTGAAAGGCTGATGTTCGCAGTGAACCCCCACACGGATGGCGTCTCCATTCCGATCGGGGACTTTGCGGGCTGGAAGTGGGAATTGCTGGCGGATCACGAATGTTTTTATACGGCCGGCCGTCAACCGCTTGGTCAGGTGGTGACACCCGAACTCTTCATTCCCGCGCTTGGTTGCAGTTTGTGGCGGACCGAGCGGTAGGATAAAAGGCGATAGGTGGTCGCATTTGCCCAGGTAGCGCGCTCGTCGCGCTACGGGGCGAGACTGATTTTTATATGCCGCGTATCTCGCTTGCCAAGGCATGGGACGTGCTTTTCATTCGGGGGGATTGCCGGCATTTCTGCCGGTCGATCCAAACGATTAACACTTATCACTACC
>JBEPTW010000228.1:0-5964 GCA_041691855.1 Verrucomicrobiota bacterium
TGTTGGTTGAACCGCGCACCTATCGGATGATCGTCGATCAGACCGCGCCCGCAGACCCAAAACACAAGGGGTTGGGGTTACCTGAGTGAACCGAATACCCAATTAACTGGATTTTTTATTTCACATTGGATCGTGCTTATCGGACTGGCACTCGCGCGGAGACGTCAGATTGTTTCTGATTTAGCTGCATTGCGATCTGTTGGCCAACAAGCCCGGCAATTCGTAAATACGCCGAGTAGTTCGCGTGTCCTCGCCCTAGCCCGCCGAGCCGTAGCTTCGCAGAAGCGAACGCTGGTGCGGGCGGAGGGAGTCGAACCCTCCTCTCATGCTTGGGAAGCACGCATAATACCGATATACTACGCCCGCGCGACTGACAACGTGCCCAGTGCTATCGTGCGCCCATCGACGGTCAAGCCTGCACCAGCTGATTCACACAAAGCCTGCGTTGCTGCTCAGACGCCGCGATTGCCCGACGCGTACCGCGGGGAATTGACAGCAGCCTCTCGTTGTAAGCCCAGCCATGTCGATAATTACTGCTGACGTTCTGTCGGCCTATGTCCACGCCGCTTAAATATATATGAAGCTTTTACGTCCCGTCTTTGTCGGCATCAGTCCTTGGGGAATTTGCGAGATCCTGCTCAAAGCAGTAGCCCGCCGCTCCCAAGAAATCATTACCGGCAAACGTTTGCCGGGTCGAAAACATTCGCTGGCGCGGTCAAGAATTGTGCACAAGCGTAGGATTTGGCCGCAATGGTTGCCTCGTAACTGAGAACAACGCGCACAGCGCTTTGACGCGATTCACTCCACCTTTTCAATTTCGACCAGACGTCCAGTCATGGCATTTTCTCCGCTTAGTAAAAGCTGTTTGCCTGCTCTGATTGCCGAGACCGGCACATGCCACTCATAATTTTCGTTCTCAGTATTGCTACCCACTACGATCAGGCGCGTCGCTTGAGCGAAAATAAAGTAAGGCCGATCCAGCGGGACTTTCAGCTGGAATTTGCCGTCGGCGTCGGATGTCGTTTGATGAATCGGTTTCGGCAGTCGCGGTGTTTGGTCGCTTGGAACGTCTAGATTTGTTAGGGAATTTATATCAAACGCATAGACGGTTACATTTCCGAATTTGTACGAGCTGTTCCCCCGTGTTTGGATGAAGATTTGTCCGGTTACAGTCTCCGTGTTTCCGGACGTATCTCCAGGAAACCACTTTGCTCCGCCCGGTCGCTTCTGTTCGGCAGCGGCACGTACGTCATCTGGCAATGCGTCATATCGAACTACTATCGATCCAAGGCTGGAGCGCAAAAGTACGTTCTCGAAATTGAATTTAGCAAAGGTTACTGCCTTTAAAACACGCCCATCTGGCAAGCGAATCACAGGAACTGGCTTTGAGAGATTGATGCCCTCCGCGATCAGGCAACTGTTCAGGCAGAAAAACAGAACAAACAGCAACGTTTTCATAGGGTAAAAGAGTAGAGTACTGGCCCACACCAGCTCTACGATGCACAACACAGACTGGCAAGGTTCAAACCTACCCCAGTAAACCGCCCGGCTGAAGCCATTGAACTAGAGAAGCTGAAAAGTTCACAATTATACCAAGTCTCGGACGCCACCTTGGCCACCTTTTGCCGCGTAGCGAGCTTGAGGCGCACGCACGCCGGATGGTCTACCACTGCACGGCCGAGCCTTTCGTTCCCGTCGAACCTCTTTGGTAACAGCCGGTCTATAACGGAAAATTTCCAAAAATCTCGCCTCAGGCTTGCTGCCACCGCTTCACTGATTCCACTTTCCCGTGACGTCCGAATCCTTTGAACCGGCATCAATTGCCGAACAAATGAGCGCGGTTCTCAATTTCCCTCTGTTTCAATTTACGTTAACTCATGAAGACAACCGGCATCCTCCTCGTAGGATACAGCAACATCGATTCCAAGATCGCTGCGGAAGTGGCCCGTATGGCCTTCCCGCGGGCGATCGTGAAGACCGCTGCCACTTTTGAGGAGGCCATGGTCAGCGGCCCGATCGCCGATATCGATCTCCTGGTGTTACCTCGTCCCCGTCCCACGGTCGTGGAACGGGCCATGGCCGCGCTGGATTCGAGTGGATTGCCGCGTTGGGCGGTGTTGGTGGTCGACTCGCATCCCGCTCCCCTCGGCGCCCAGAATATCGCGCCGGAAGAATGGGCCGGCCCTGTGACCGCACACGCGTTTCATTCCGCGATCGCCCTCCATACGATCCGGCGCGAACTCGCCCAAGCCCAAGGCGACCTCCTCGCCATCGGGGTCAGGTTAACCCATGATCTCCGCACCCAAGTGGCCAGCATTCTCGCCACCGCAGAATTGACCCGCGAACTGCTGCAGGAAGTCGAACCGGCCCAAACCGAACTCTATCAACCGATCTTTGATTCCGTTGATTCCTTGGGAAAAATCATCGAACGAATCAGCTTTGTCACGAAAGCCTCAACGACCGGTGCCGCGACGTCCGCGTGCGACATGAAAGATGCGGTCACGAGCGCGCTCACGCGATTGAACGGCGAAATCACCGCAAAAAAAGCATCCATCGTTCAGCCCACCGATTGGCCTCAGGTAAAAGCGGCCAAGCACTGGCTGGAAAAAATCTGGCTTAACCTCCTGACGAATGCCCTCACCCACACCGGGGAATCCCCGCGCATCGAGCTGGGTTGGGAAAAAGGAAAAGCAGAATATCGCTTCTGGATCCGCGATCGCGGACGCGGTGTCGCCGATAAATTGAAGCCGCAATTATTCCAGCCGTTCCACCTCCTCCATCGCCCGGGTGCGGCCCGCGGACTTGGTCTCTCCATCATTCGCCGCTTGAGCGAACTCCAAGGCGGACATTGCGGCTACGACACACCAAAGGACGGCGGCGCAGAATTCTTTTTCACCGTTCCGATTTAAGCGCGCGTTCCTCGTTCCTTAAAACGTTCGCCTGATTATTCACTCACTTCTTCTTCCCCGCGGCATGATGCCACGCCGCATGCGTTGCGGGCCGGACAATGGTCCAAGGCAATTGCGGCGAGCCATTTTCCGACTCATAACGCTCACGTAGCTTCGTCTCGGTTTCCTGAAAGCTTTTCCCGTTTTCGCCGAACTCGGAATAGCCTTCGTAGCCGGCGCGATAGGCCGAGTGAAACTCCTCAAACGGTCGGCCTTGGGAATATGACTGCTCGGGATGATGCTCCCGCCAATGTGCTTCATGGGGGGCGAATTTTTCGTCCGCGGCCTGTTTTCCCGCGACGAGTTCGCCAACGGCACGCCCTCCTTGTTTCGACACCGATTTATCCGGAATCAATTCAAGATCGGCTTTCGATGACGATGCGGGAGAAGTTCCGGTGGTTTTCATCCTTGTGCAGACCAGCGCTCCGTCACCGGGTTCCTTGGGTGACACGGTGAGTGATCAGGATAGCTTTCGGGCATAGACAATGGCGTCGATCGCGCTGCATTTTCATCGTTACATCGCGATCAATGATCGGGCTCTTCGGTGCCGGGCAGAATGCGAACGTTGATCTTTTTCGCCGGCGTGCGTCCAGCCGTCGTGCCACCCGTCATTTCCAGCAGTTTGGGTTCGGGACCGACAAAAATAATTCCCGCTTTCTGGCGAACCCGGGCAAATGCAGCATTTTCAAAAAGGAATCCAAAAACCGGATGGATCGCATCGACGCCTTTGGATTTCGTCACCTCCACGCTGCTCTCGATTTAAACTCAGACCTTACTCTACCGCCGGGTTCCAATGGCCTAAATTTCACGATCAGTCCTTGCCTACTTCGGGATGACGAGGGCCTTTCAGAAGCCCCTGGCCCGGAGTGATGAATAGCTGATACGAAGCCATCGCCGCGACATTGTGCGCTTGGTCGATCAGTTTGTTGAGGACTTGCGTGACGACTGCTTCAATCAATCCGGACTGCCCGCTATAAACTGACCGCACACGGTCAACCCAGAATCGGCTTGGTTGGCCCAATTCCGGCGGGGCCAATCCACTCATCCAAGGAGATCAATCTGCTCTGGCATTTCTGGTTGGTTTTGCTGGCCGGAGTGGCAAAGCTCCGCAGTCCTCATGCCCACCGGTCCTACGCAACTCATCCTCACCGTTTTTGAAATCAGTTTATTGCTGAGTGGGGTTTGGCTGGCGGGATTGCTGGCGTTCAAGCCTGAGTTTCGCGCTCGTTGGGGAAAGACCAATAAACTGCGCTTTTGGAATGTGACCGCAGTGGAATGTGCGCTGTATTTCCTCGTGCTCTTTGCCGGTGGTTTTGTCCTTCAATCGGTTTTTCGCATGTTGTTCGGGACCCACATCACCGGCGCAGTCGATCAGGCCGGTTTGGAAATCATGATTTATGGCGGTGGGTTGGACGGAGGCGCGCTCGTTGGCTGGCTACTATTTCCCTTTATCCGGCGCGCACTGGATTTCGACTACGGCGTCCGTCCTTCGGATACACCTGCACCAGTGCCGGAACCCGCGCTTTCGTGGAACAAAACGCTGCTCTACGCGGCTGGCACCGTGGCGCTTTCGATGCCGGTCTTGTTGGCGTTGAGCGCGGGTTGGTCGTTCATTCTCAAGCAATGCGGCCTGCCTGACGACCCGCAGGACACCATTGCTATTTTCGCCAACACCAAATCACCGATGGTGATTGTCGGAATGCTGGTCGTCGCATGCGGTCTGGCGCCCATGATGGAGGAGTTGTTATTCCGCGCCGGACTCTATCGTTTTTGCCGGCAAAAACTCGGTCGCGGTTACGCCCTGTTGATCAGCAGTGTTTTGTTCGGAGCCGTTCATTTTAACTGGGCGGGATTCGTTCCGCTTGCGGTGCTCGGCGCCATGCTGGCCTTGATCTACGAAACTACGGGATCCATTCGCGTCGCGATCGTCGCCCACGCATTTTTCAATTTGAACACCATCCTCGCGATTCTGTCGGGAATGACCAAGTGACCATGAATCCGTTCACTTCCGTTCGCCCCGATTCGGTGATCGCCCAAGGCGAGTTGAAACTCATTGCTGGTATCCGCCGCTGGCTCGGTTCGTCCTCACCCTCTTCACCCTTTGGAATCGGCGACGATTGTGCGGTGATTCCGCCGACGAAAAACCATCAGCTCGTCACCACCGATCCAGTGATTTTCGGCCGTCATTTCGACGAAAATATTCCCGCGAGAGCGGTCGGCGCAAAATTGCTCAAACGCAATCTGAGCGACATCGCGGCGATGGGCGGGAAACCGGTGGCCGCGGTGATTTCCCTGGCGCTCGCCCCGGAAACCAGCGTCGCGTGGTTGCGGGAATTCTATCTCGGTCTCGCGCAATGCGCCCGCCGCTACCACGTGAAGATTGTCGGCGGCGACATCGCCGAGGGACCAAAAGGATTCGTCGGCGCGTTTCTTACGCTGCACGGAGAATCAACGGGAAAACGACTCGTCACCCGCACCGGGGCAAAGATCAACGACCGTATTTATGTCACCGGTTCGCTCGGCGGCAGCTTGGCCGGCCATCATTATGATTTTGTTCCGCGGCTCGCCGAGGGTAGCTGGCTGGCGCGACGCAGCGAGGTGTGCGCCATGATGGATTTGAGCGATGGTCTCGCCAAGGATCTCGACTCGGTCACGCCGAGCGGACTCGTTGCCGCACTCGATGCCGGCGCCATTCCCATCAGCCGGGCGGCTCGGCAAATGTCCGCTCAAACCAACCCGGATCCGCTGCACCGCGCGCTCTGCGACGGCGAGGACTACGAACTGCTCATCGTGGTTCGTGGCCGCTCGAATCAGGCGACATTCGAGCGGGCGTGGCGCAAACGATTCCCGAAATTAAAACTGAACCACCTCGGCCGGTTTGTTTCTGCGGGACGATTGCCTGAAGGAAGTCTGCGGCTGGCGGACTATCACGGTTACGAGCATCTGAGTTAATCCGCCGCTGGTCATGACCCTCATCGAGCAACTCCGGCAAGGCATTGTCACTGATTCAGCTGAA
>JBEPTW010000229.1:0-5952 GCA_041691855.1 Verrucomicrobiota bacterium
ATCAGCGCAGGCCTGTGCGGCTTTTTTCTTTCCGCGGGCACAAACGTATTCCACCTTAACGACTCGTGTCCTCAGTTGCCCACAAAGCCCTCCGCCCGATTGCCCTGTTTGAAGCTTTCAAAGGTGCCGTCGTGCTCATTGCAGGTTTTGGACTCCTGAGCTTTTTAGGCAGGGATAACGAGGAATTTGCCGAGCAAATCATCCGGCATCTTCAGTTAAATCCCGCCAAACATTATCCGCAAATTTTCATCACCGCGATGTCGCGATTGAACGATGCGCATTTGCTGGCGCTGGCCAGCTTCGCGGCGTTGTACGCTTTGGTCCGGTTTGCAGAAGCGTATGGTCTGTGGTACGAACGCCGCTGGGCCGAATGGCTCGCGGCACTCAGCGGTGGCATCTACGTCCCGATCGAGATCTATGAATTATTACACCGGGCCAGTGGGTTGAAGGTCGCCGCGCTGATCATCAATCTCACGGTGGTCGCATACATGGTTTGGCTGCTCACCGAAAACCGGAGACGGCGGACCGCAGACCTGAAGGCGTAGGGGAAAACTGCGGCAATTCCCAAGCCGGCCCCTGCCTCATCGTTAGCCTATCGGCTAGGGGAAAATGTTCCCCCTTCCCATCGGCATAACGCGGGTATTCGGTACCCATTGTCGACCGATGAAACTTCTCGTCACCAACGATGACGGCATCACCTCCATCTTCCTTCACGAACTGATCTTCGCGCTCAAGGTAGCGGGTCATGAAACGTTCGTGGTGGCACCCACCAAGGAACAGAGCTGGACCGGTGCCTCAAAAACCCGCGGGCGTCCGGTCAAATCCGCCGCAGTAGATCGGGGGTTCAATTGTCCGACGTGGGTCGTGGACGGCACGCCCTCCGATTGCGTCAACATCGCGATTGCCCATCTGTTGCCCACCAAAGTCGAGGGCGTGGTGAGCGGAATCAACGTCGGCTTTAATTGTTCACTCGGCTTCATCCTCGCCAGCGGCACCGTCGCAGGTGCGTGGGAAGGGGCGATTCACGGACTGCCCGCGCTATCGTTATCGCAGGATGTCTCCGAAACCGTCTACGCCCATCTCAAGGAACATGGCGGCACACCCGACGACCAACTCCTCAACACCTTGAAGATTTCCGCGGGACATGCTGCGCGCATGGTCACTCCGCTTTTCTCACAAATGACGGCGAACAGCTTCACCGTTCACAACGTCAACTTTCCGTTTCCCTGCCTTGCGGAAACCGCTGTCCGCCGAACGGTGCCCGCCCACGTGCATGCGCCCGGTCTTTTCAGTCCCGCCGCAGACGATGGTTCGCACCGCTTGATTTGGGGCAGCATCATTGATGTTTCCCCCGCCGAACCGCTGACTGACATCACTTGCCTTGAGCAAGGTAACATCAGCCACACGGTGCTCGACTACCGCAGCTTGGGCCACGGTTGAAAAGCGCTTTCCGTTATCGCACGAGCGAAAAACCCGCGCGAATCGTCGAGGTCTGCTTGTTGTAATCGCGCAGACTCTCGCCGTAGCCGTTCCAATATTGGATCAGCACGTAAGTCGCGAAATCGAATAGCTTGTCGAATCTCACCGGGAAAGTGAGATCGGCTTGCAAACTTCCCTTGTGCGCGCCTTGGCCAATTCGCCCGGTCATCGACAATGCCATGCCGTTATTTTTTCCGAAAATCGCCGTCAATTCGGTGTATCCGCGATAGTCTGCAATATCCGGATTGTTGTCCACGTCCGCGATGTAGGTGAAAAATCGCGGAGCCAGCACGAGATTCCAACCATCGAGGCGGCCGAACGCCACCGCCGGACGGAAATAGGCGATGTTCAGGCTGCGCGATTCCAATCCGTCCTTCCCGTTTGATTCATGGCGCACGCCCGCTTGAAATCCAAGGATCTGAAACCCGCCCGGTTTCCCCAAATCGAGAAAGGACTGCGACTCGTACATCAACTCCGGCATATAGCTCGTGTCGAAAAACGGGCTCGAATCAGCGTTGATGTCCCAGAGCGAGCGTTGGGTGAATCCGATGTAGACCCCGCGCAAGGCCGGCACCTTATCGCCAAGCCGGCCGTTATCTCCAAGCAACCGATACTTGAAACTAAATTGAAATTTCGCCCCCGGCGCTTCCGTCCCGTAGATAAAATACACTGGCTCATGCGCGGCAAAGCGTCCCGCGAAAGTTCGCTGAACCGCCGAAGCCGCTGGTTGATTAGGGAAAATAGCGCTGAGCGGTGCGGATACAATCGCCGGCTCCAGCGCAGACTTTTCCGCCGCCTTCACCTCAATCGTCGCCCGCGCTGGTTGGGGCCGGTCGATCTCCAACACCAACCGTCCATGCGCATCCGTCGGCACGGTAAACTCAAATGAGCGGTAGGAAAAACCGCGCGCGGCAATTTGCGCCCCGCCACCGGCCTGCCCGCGCAATTCAATCGGCCACGATTGGTGATCACTGCTTAAGCGCGCCGACAAAGTTAGCGGCGTCTCGAAAATAATTTCAACCGCAGTCGGATTGAGAATAACCAGATCGACGCGCACCATCCCGCCCGCCGTCGCCGTGTCCATCGGAGCCAGCAGATTGACGACCACATTTTGCGCGAACGCGGCCACGGCAGTTGCGCCGATAAGAACTATAGCCAGAAAAAATTTCATTGGGTTCGAACGTAGGCCAAAGCGATCTTTCCGCACGTCGAATCGGTGAATGCCCTGAGTATTTCCCGAGCAGCCGGTCCGGATTGGCGACAATTCAATTTTCTGTCTTCAAAACAGGACGCGATTGCGTTCGCGCTCAAAGCGTGTTGAGTCGCCAGCCTCCATGATTGAAGTAGCAAATCTCACCCGCGTCTTCCGCACGTATAAGAAAAAGCCCGGCTTTTGGGGCGGCGTGAAGGGCTTGGTTCGCCGCGAGTTTGAGGAAACCAGAGCTGCCGACAATATCAGCTTCAGCATCAACGAGGGTGAGTTCGTTGGCTTTCTCGGGCCGAACGGCGCGGGCAAAACCACCACGCTGAAAATGCTTTCAGGATTGATTTATCCGACCAGCGGCACCGCGCGCGTCGCCGGTTATGATCCGACCAAACGCGAGAACGCGTACCGCCGGCTATTCGCGTTGGTGCTCGGCCAGAAAAACCAGCTCTGGTGGGATTTGCCCGCTATCGAATCATTTCATTTACTCCGCGCCATTTATGGTCTGCCAGCCGACCAATTTAAAACGACGCTCGACGAACTCGTCACCCTTCTCGCGGTCGAGCCCAAGCTCAACGTGATGGTGCGCGAACTCTCGCTCGGCGAACGCATGAAAATGGAACTCATCGCCGCGCTGCTGCACCGGCCCCGCGTGCTTTTTCTCGACGAACCCACGATCGGGCTCGACGTCATTTCTCAAAAATCCGTGCGCGATTTTTTGCGCGACTACAATCGCCGCTACAAAACGACGATCCTGCTCACGAGTCACTACATGGCGGACATTTCCCAGCTCTGCGAGCGCGTCATCGTGATCGATCACGGAAAGAAAATCTACGACGGCAATCTCAGCCGCATTGCCGGCGCCGGTGCGCAGCAGCGCATCATCAAGTTCAAACCTCGCGAGGGTGCATTCCCCGCGGACTGGAAGCCGCTTCATGGCGTGGCCAAACTGTGCGACGATGGCGAAATCCTCCTCCACGTTCCCAGCGGGGAAGTCGTCAATGTTTGCCAGCAAATCCTGGCCACCGGCGGCGTGGACGATCTGACCATTCAGGATGTGCCGCTGGAGGATATTATCAGCGAACTATTTTCCCGCGGCGTGGCCGCGAGTTAAACCGGAAGATTCGCCCTCACTGTTTGCGTGAGCGTCACGACGTTGAAAGGTTTCTCGATGACCAGAACATCCGCATCGCTTGCCCCCGATGGCAGACCGTACGGTGCCCTCTGTACGGTGGTGAAGAAAGGACGGATTCCCGGCTGTTTTTCCCGTGCGTAGCGGACCAGCTCCGTACCACTCACCCCGTTTCGAAGTTCAAGCTCGGTCACGAAACCTTCAAAGGTTTCCGTGGCGAGAAGCTCGCGCGTGCGGGCCGGCGAAGTACTTTTTACCACTTGAAATTCCTTCCCGAGAACCATCGCAAAAGTATCAGCCACCGCCGCACTGTCATCGTGCACCAATAAAACCGGACGAAGCGTTTCATCGTAAGGTCCGTGACGCTGAAGCGCGGCAGTCAGCACGGATTCAGGAGTGCTATTTCCTTCAACCCCCAGCTCCGCATAACCGAGGCACAAACCGGTGGTTTCCGCGAACACCGACCGCAATTTTCGCAATCTCGCGCGCAACGCTAGTCCACTTAATCCCGGAAAAACGATCCCGATCCGATGAGCATCGTAGGGACCGGCAACCTCGCCGGGTAAGAGAGCCGCGCGCAGCGCACCGAGCTGGCGCAAAACCCCGTCACGAAGATGCCCACTCTGGATCAGGGCGAACCCGAGCCGACCGCCTTGTGCGAGCATCCGGTAGGTTTCCTTCTGCATAATCTCAAGCAGTCGCACCTGTTCCAACGTCATATCATGCAGCACCGCGAGCCAGCCTCCGGCCATTTTTTCCGACAAGCGACGGCCTTCTCCATAAATCAGTTTCCCGCTCGCACGAAGATGAAATCCGCCGTCACCTTCCGCAAAATCCTCGAAAGGCAGAGCAGCTTCGCCGCCCATCCAGCGGATCGCGAGATCGTTTGCGACCATCAACCGGCGATCCGATCCAAAGGCGGCGATTCCTACTGGCGATTGATTGAGCATGAAACGCAGCAGTTCACTTCGATTATCCGCATCCTGCGCCTGTAACGATTGAGTGAGAACGGCCGAAAGAAAATCCGCCAATCCTCCCATCAAATGGAGATCTTCTGCGCCGAATTGCCCGCGCTTCACCGGCGGCTGGACCTGCAGAGAGCCGTGCGTCTCGTCGCCGTGCGACAAAGGGAAGGTAATCGTCCCCGGTGAAAAGTGCGCGTTTCCGTCAATCAAGGCCCGGTCCAACGTAATCGTCGTCCTTCCAAAAAGCCGAGACTGGTCGAGCGCGGAACGCAATCCGGCGACGAAGCGCTCGAAATCGTGCAAATGCGCAAAGGCATGCGCCAAGGAGTGGAGCGCGGCCGAGCCGTTTAGATGCACAACATTCGATGTGGGGGCGCGGGACATTCTCAGGGAAATTGCGGCAGATAGACTCGAAAGACAGTCCCACCGCCGGGAGCGCTGCTCACGTTAATTTCGCCGCGATGGTACTGCACAATCCGTTTCACGATGGCCAAGCCGAGGCCCATGCCGTGTTTCCCGCGACGCTCACCCGTCGCCTTTGTGGTGGTGAACGGATCGAAGATATGGGGCTGCAATGCGGAATCGATCCCGGGACCATTGTCCTCAACCGTGACGCAAACCAACGGGATCGCGACGTCATTCAAATGGGTTTCATAGCCTAACGTCAGCACTGCACCCGTCCGTCCCTCGAGCGCCTGCAACGCATTCTGGATCAAGTTGAGAAAAACCTGTAGCAGCTGGCTGTGATTTCCGCGAATGAGCGGAACCGAACCGTCCGGCAAGTTCAGCGGAATCCCCGTTCGCACGAGCTCGGGCCGCACAATCTCGGCGACAGTTCGTAGCACCTCGGACAAATCGACCGCCATCATGTCCACCTTGTTGCTTTCGGCGAACGCGGATACGTTTTCGACAATGCTGGCGATGCGATTCACGTCCCGTTGAACCACCGCCCCAAATTCCTGTTGGAAATCCGTATCCATGCCGCGCTCTTTCAACAGCGATGAGAAGGTTTGGATCGACACCAGCGGATTGCGTAATTCGTGCGCCAATCCCGCAGCCAACGTACCCAGCGAAATAAGCTTTTCAGTCTGGCTCGCCCGGCGTTCAAGCTGACGCGCGCGCAGACTGAGACCAACTTGCAAGCCAATCGCCTCAAGCAAGGAAACGTCCAC
>JBEPTW010000230.1:0-5942 GCA_041691855.1 Verrucomicrobiota bacterium
GCAAAGATCTTGTCTGCGGGTTCACCGTGGGCGTCGCGGGAAACCGGTTTGATGTCCAAGCCTTCATGAAACTGCGTGCCGTTGCTGCGGATACAGCCGAATAAACCCGATTCGGGATCGCCCGACACGGTGGGCTGCGCCCATGCCTCGTAACCTTTGCCTTGCGCCCAGGCGGGATTCGGCGTCGGCCACTGAAACTCGATTCGCTGCGCCATGAGCGCAGTCGCAAAAATTAAAAAAAAGAATGGAAGGAAAACGCGTGGCACAGTTGGAAATTCGTTGAACGAAAAATAAGCGAGGAGTCACAACAACTCAAACAGCTCGTTCGCGAAAAGCACGAAATGAACGTCTCATTTCACGGGGACGTTCGCGGCGTTTTCAAAGGCCGCAAGAATTTCTGCCCCGATCGCATCGGCCACCAGACGGCCCCGCACCGTGAGACTGATCCGTCCTTCGGGCGTCGCGGTGAGCAACCCCTCGACCAACAATCGCGGCCACAATTCCTCGGCGCCTTTCCATTGCGCCGCGGGGAATCGTTTTTGCAGGCGCGGCAGAGATACGCCGCCATTCATCCGCAGACCAAAAATCACCGAATCCTCCGCGAGCAATTCATTCGTCAACGCAACCCGATCCGCCGTGGCGCGCCGTCCGGCGTCGATATCGGCGTGCCAGCGCGCCAAGTCCGGCGGATTACTGCTGCGAATCCCCGCGTACTGCGAAGCCGCCGAAGGTCCGAGCCCGACCCATTCGTGCATATTCCACGTATTGAGATTGTGCCGGCACGCGTGGCCGGGACGGGCGAAGTTGGACACTTCATACTGCTGAAAGCCCGCTGCGTCGAGGTACTCCCAAGTCTTCCGGTAGAACACCACTTCCTTGTCCACATCGAGCTTTACCTTGCCTTGGGAAAGTTTCACCCACAGCGCCGTGTCTTCCTCGAACGTTAGGCAATACGTCGAAAGATGATCCGGTGCGAGTCGCATCGCCTCGGCCAAGTCGGCGTGCCATTGCTCCTCCGTTTGATTGGGCAACGCGAACATCAGATCGAGGTTAACGCTGGAAAAATCCTGCGCGCGAATCAGGTCGTAGGCCCGGTAAACTTGCGCCGGGGTGTGCTGACGACCCAAGGCGTCGAGTAAGCCTTCATTAAAGCTCTGCACGCCCATTGAAATCCGAGTAACACCCAACGCCTTCAGCGCTACGAGACGATCCTCGGTCACAGTGGCGGGCGCGAGTTCGACCGTCCATTCGGTCGGTTTGCCGCCATAAACCAGCATCACCCGGCCGAGCCGTTCCAGTTCCGCCGGACGCAACAACCCCGGTGTGCCGCCGCCCCAAAATGCCGTCTCCGCCTGTCGCCCATCCCAGTTGACCAACGCCGCCTCGGCTTCGATGGCGTCGAGATAGCGGGCAACCGCGTCGCCTTTCGGGACCGTTTGGTAGAACGCACAGAAGTCGCACGTGCTCGCACAAAAGGGCACGTGAATATAGACGCCAAGTGGCGCCTGCGCTTTTTCTTGCCCTATGGGGAACCCGGCCATTATGAAACTTGTCAATTTACGAGCTGCCAACGGCCTACGCGGCCGAAACAGCCATCAACACTTTCCCATGCAAAAGACTCCCTTCTTCCACGCGAGCAGAATTTTTCCGGCTCTCTTCGCCCTCTTCGCCTTGCTGGCCTTGTCCGGCTGCAATTTCACCATCACCAATCTGACGCCGGATACCGTTCCGCAGAACCCATCGCAAATCTACACGATCACCGCGAGCTTCCGTGCCGACAGTAACCGCGTCGTCAGGAGCAGCATCCAGCCCCGCATCATCATCGATGGCCAGGCGTACAAGATGACCCAATCGGACGTGCGCGGCGACATCTGGGAATTCGATTATCAAATTCCCGCCGGTCGCGCCGCCGCCTCCTACTACTTCATTTGCAATTATCGGGCTGAAGGCAGCGTCAGCGCGGAGCCAGTGGAAATTTATTCTGACCTGCAAACGATGAAGATCGTCGGACGTTACGTGCTGCGGCCCGAAGCCACTCGCGCGCCAGTCGGATCGCGCGTCAGTGTGTTGGGTGCCGGCTTCACGCCGACCGATGTCATTTATTTCGACAGCAACCCCACTCGCACGGTTTTTGAATCGCCGAGCTCCATCAGTTTTTTCGTCCCCGCCGTCGCCCCAGCACAAAACTACAAACTGACGTTGGTCGGTTCAGGTTCCACGCTTGAGGTTGGCACCTTCCGGGTCGACGCCATCAGCTTCCAAATCTCGCCCTCAGCCGTCGTGCTCCGGGCGGGCGAACAGCAAGCCGTTACGTTCACCATTCCCACCGAGGCTCCCGCGGGCGGCTTGGTGATCGATGTCACGACCGATGTACCCGAAAGCGTCATCATGCCGGAAGTGAATGTACCGGCCGGCCAGACCAGTGTCACCGTTCCATTGCAAGGTGGCAAACCGGGCATCGGTTCGCTCTTTTTCAAGAGCAGTGCCGGTGAAAGTTCGGTCTCGGTTACGGTGACAGGAAAGTAAGAGCCCGAGAAATCCGCCCTTCACCCCCGATCGGCTTTTCGGCTCAATAAGCGAAAAGCCGACGGCACGTGACGCTACTTTTTTGTGGCGCTGACTTTTAGCTGAACCACCAGTGGTCGATGATCGCTGGCCTCGGCCACGCCGGGACCGTCGCCGATTCGTGCCTGTCCGCCGACGACAAACGGCTTCAACGCGGGCGACACGAGCAGGTAATCGATCCGGCTATAGGTCTCTTCGCGCCGCCAATGGTGAGTCCACGTTTCGTCGTGCGAGTCCGTGGCAGGCAACAATTCGCCGAGTGAAAGTTCACCGCGCTTCTGCAAAGCCCGGACCGGTCGCGTACCGCGAGTATCGTTCCAATCCCCGCAAATAATGAAACGGCTCTTCGCCGGATCGGGATAACGCGACAACACCAAATCGCGCACCGCCTCCGCTTCCTGCGCGCGCTGAATCGCACTTTCCGGGTCGTCGGCGCGCTCGGTGTGCCGGCTTTTCAGATGAACAACGAAAAGCGAAAAATCACCGACATCAGTCGCGAAAATCACTTCGAGCGCACCCCGCTTCACCAGCTGCTTGTGACCAAAATAGTTGGTTTCGAGTTTGCCGTGACGCCGCACTTCCTTGAATGGCACCTTGGACAACACCGCGACATGCCGGTCGGGATCGGCTGCTTCCAATAAAACGGCGAAAGGGTAATCCTGTCCCGCCCGTTTGAGATCGCGCTGAAATTCATCGAGAAACGGCTGCGAGCCCATTTCTTCCACGGCAAGAATGTCGGGCGAGATTTCGCCGATCACCTGCCGCAAGGCCGCTTTTTCGACCTCGGGTTTCGGATACGCCTGATGATAGACTCCTTCGACCATGCGGTCGGCAACCAGATAGTTTTCGATGTTGTACGTGGCAATCGTGAGCGCGTGGGCCACCACCACCGACGCCAGTGTGGCCAGACAAAGCAGCATACGACTCATCCTTGAAAACCAATTAGCCACAGAAAACACGGAATACACAGAATTAATAACAGAGGGTTTCAGATTCTGTGTATTCCGTGTTTTCTGTGGTAGACCTTCTTCATCCCCGCAGCGCTCGTTCGCGTTCCACCAGGGTCGGATGCGAATAGTGAAATGTGCTGTAAAGTGGATGCGGCGTCAGGTTCGAGAGATTTTTTTGCGACATCTTGCGTAGTGCGCTGACCAACGGTGCGGGGCCGGCCATCGCGTTTTTCGCAAAGGCGTCAGCTTCGTATTCGTGTTTGCGCGATACCCAATTGCCGATGGGTGAAAACCAGAACGTAAGTACACCTCCGAGCAGACCAAAGAGCAGAAACGTCGGTGCCAGCGCACCCGAGGGCAGACCAAATGCCACATTAAACCAAGCAGCATTCGACAGCCACGCGATCGCCGCAAACGCTCCGAGTTGCATGAGCGCCATCGTCACGAGCCGTTGGGGAATATGTCCGCGCTTGTAGTGTCCGATTTCATGCGCGAGCACGGCTTCGACTTCGTCCTGACCGAGCTGGGTCATGAGGGTATCGAACAGCACGATCCGGCGAAACCGGCCAAAGCCCGTGAAAAAGGCATTCGAGTGTCCGGAGCGTTTGCTGCCGTCCATCACCTCGATGGTCTGCGCCTTGAATCCGGTCCGATCCGCCAGCGCCATTAATCTCGACCGCGCTTCGCCGTCCGGCAACGGCGTCAGTTTATTGAACAGCGGCATGATTAATTTCGGATAGAGCACCATCATCAGCAGTTGAAATCCGAACAGCAGCGCAAAACCCCAGATCCACCAAAGCGGCCCCACCCATCCGACCAGCGCGAGCAACGCCCACATCAGCGGAAATCCGATTACCAGTCCCAATGCCGCGCCCTTGAAATGATCCGCGATCCACAGCCCGATCGTGCTTTTGTTGAAACCAAATTTCTCCTCGAGCTTGAATTGCGCCCACCATTCCAGCGGCAACCCGGGCAAACCGAGCAAGATCATCGTGCCGACGAGAAACAATGCACCACTCCACGCCGCTCCCGGCGCGAGGGCGTTGAATTTCAACCACAGCCACGGCAGGACGCCGCTGAAAAGCGTCACCAACAAGATCACCACTTCAAAAACAATCTCGATGATCCCAAACCGGCTCTTGGCCAGCGTGTATTGCACTGCTTTCGCGTAGGTTGGCTCGTCCATGACGTCGACCAATGCGGCCGGCCGCTGCGTGGCGTTGCGCCGGACCTCCGCCCGATTCAACGCCTCCAGCCCCAATTGCGCCGCAAGACGCAGGATAATCAGGCCAATAATCGCGGCGGGTAACCATTCCATCGGTTCACTCCAAGGAAATTTTGCGTCACGCCAATCTTAAATCACTCATCGTCAGCGGCCCGCGAAAGATTGTTGAAATCCCCCCGACCCACCGCATGTTCGGCCCGTGGATTCAGACAAGACTTCCAAACTCAATTTTGAGAGCGCACTGCTCAAGCTCGAGACCATCGTTGACTCGATGGAACAGGGCGAAGTACCGCTCGCAGAGCTGCTCGCGAAATACGAAGAAGGCACCAAGTTGCTCAAAACCTGCGAAGCCCGCCTGCAGGAAGCGGAGCTCAAAATTGAACAGTTGAAGAAGCAAAAAGACGGCAAAATCGCCTTCGAACCGTTTGAATCCAGTCGCGCCGAATAGGCGCACGTTTCGGTCCCCACCTGATGAGTACTTCTCCGTCCGTTCCCCGCCTTCTCGACCACATCGCCGGCCCTGCCGACGTCAAGGCGCTCACCCCCGATCAATTGCCCGAACTCGCGAAGGAAATTCGCGCCGAGCTGATCGACGTCACGTCTAAAAATGGCGGCCACATCGGGCCCAATCTTGGCGTGGTCGAGCTGACTATCGCGCTCCATCGCGTCTTCTCCACGCCGGAGGACCAGTTTGTTTTCGACGTCGCGCACCAAGGCTACGTCCACAAATTACTCACGGGACGCGGCGGTGATTTCTTCCGGCAATTGCGCAAGACGAATGGCGCGTCCGGATTTTTATATCGTCGGGAAAGCGAACACGATTCCTTCGGCGCGGGCCACGCTGGCACCGCGCTCTCGGCCGCGCTCGGCATGGCGACCGCCCGCGATCTGCGCAATTCCAGCGAGCACGTCGTCGCGGTCTGCGGCGATGCGGCATTCACTTGCGGCATCACGCTCGAAGCGCTGAACAATGTCGTGAGTTCAACCAAACGTTTGATCGTGATTCTCAACGACAACGAGTGGTCCATCGCGAAGAATGTCGGGGCGATTTCCCAGTACCTGAATCGCATCAGCACGAACAAGACCTACAACAAACTTCATCACGACGTGGAGGCATTTTTCAAGAGCTTCCCCACCGGCGTGGAAATGAATCGCGTCTACACCAAGTGGAAACGCGAGACCAAGGACTTTTTCGTGGAGTC
>JBEPTW010000231.1:0-5919 GCA_041691855.1 Verrucomicrobiota bacterium
GTAAATCAACGCAGGCTCCTTCGAAAAACCCTCCAGTAGCGGAAGTCGGGTTAAGCCGATTGGGGATTCTTGCTCTTACTTGCTTTTGCTGACCACAAGGTTGAGGCCGCTACTTCATTCACATTTAGGCAACCATCTTCCGGTATGTGCGTTCGTGTAAGTGGAAGGGCTTGGATGTCATTTCATGCAGTTCCTGATATTATTTATGTCTGATATAGCAGACGATAATTGACATAGCGTCTGCTATATCAGATATTAAATGCATGCCTAGCGTTCCCTCTCTTCCACTGCCTGCCGCCCACGCTCTCAAGCAAATGGGGCGTGATCTCGCAGTTGCCCGGCGCAAACGAGGCATCTCCACAGAGGATATGGCGGCCCGACTGTTCGTAAGCCGCGATACACTTTGGCGATTGGAACGAGGTGATCCTTCAGTTTCCTTGGGTACACTCGCTGCTGCCGCGTTCGTTCTCCAGCTCCATGAACGCGTCGCCAATTTAGCGGCTCCTGCGACGGATGCGCTGGCGCTCGAACTGGACGAACAGCGCTTGCCTCAACGTATTCATCGTCCACGAAAATGAGCATTGAAGTACACATCGACTGGCAGGGTCAGAGTCATCTCGTGGGGCGCTTGCACTCGGCGCAACGCAGCACTGCCTCCACGTTCGAATACGCCGGCGAATGGCTCGGTCGTGCCGATGCCTTCGCGATTGATCCGACGTCGTTGCCGCTGCGAGCCGGGGCTCATCATGCTTCCACTTTATTTGGGGCCATGCAGGATTGCGGGCCCGATCGATGGGGTCGCCTGTTGATCGAGCGCGCTGTCCGAAAACAGATCCTGGAGCGAAAGCCCTACCAAGATATCGACTACGTGCTCGCGCTCGACGATTTCTCTCGGATCGGCGCGTTGCGGTTTCGGGCCGGCGTTGACGGGCCGTTTCTGGCGGCGAACCAAGGTAAACTTCCTCCTCTCATCCAACTCGCTGCGCTCTTGCGCGCAACCGATGCGATTCATGGTGAAACCGAAACCGCGGCAGACCTGCGTTTTCTCCTAGGCGCAGGCTCGCCTCTCGGCGGAGCCCGGCCAAAATCTGCGGTGCGGCTGCCCGACGGCCAACTCGCGATTGCGAAATTCTCATCTCCTTCTGATGTGCGCGACATCGCGGCCGGGGAAATTCTTGCTCTCACGTTGGCCCGCGAGGCAGGCATAACCGTGACAGAACACCGGTTGGTCAAAGTCGGCGGAAACAATGTTTCCGTTATCACCCGCTTTGATCGCACCGGGGAGCAGCGTATTCCCTTTATTTCCGCGCACAGCTTGCTCGGATTGTCGCGCGATGATCCGGGTGCATACACGCGCCTAGCTGATGGCATCCGGCAGTTGGGCGACAACATCTCCGCCGATCTGAAGGAACTCTGGCGGCGCCTCATTTTTTCCCTTCTTGCCAGCAACTACGACGATCACCTCCGCAACCACGGTTTTCTGATGCTCAGTCCAGGTCGGTGGTCGCTCTCGCCCGCCTACGATCTGAATCCCGTGCCCGAAATCGATCGCGCGAGGACACCTAAAACTCCGATTACAGAAAACGGTGGTGAACCTTCATTGGCGGCTGCTCTCGCAGCCGCCCCTCGTTTCGGCCTCAAGCCGGCAGAGGCAAAGAAGATCGTGCGCGAAGTCTATTCCGTCGTTTCGGGCTGGCGGAAGACCGGCAAAAAACTTCGCATCAAGTCTTCGACGCTTGATGCCTATGCCACGGCATTTGAGCACCCCATGATGAAGGAAGCCCAAGCCTTCTTGTGATTGCTCCATGCTCGTCGAGTTTTTGCAAAGAGGTGCGCGGTATAGAAACGACTTGCTCCCGGACAAAAAGGGGCCGAAGCCCCTGAGACTAGACGATTCCCGCCTCGCCGAAGACCGAACGACCTATCGTCTTGGTGAGCGCTTCCGTTTTCGTTTCGCCTTGATTTCGTTCCGACGTGTCTGGATTTTTGGAGAGGCATCCCACTGGGAGACCGTGGAAAAAGTCTTGGATAAAACCTACAAGCTAACTGCTAACCGAGAGAAGAAGTGGTCTCCCATGCGGGTGATTGTGAAAAAGACATCGGACCCATTCGATAGAAGCCTATGTGCCGGTCGAACTGCTGGGATCGAACGGTACAACTATTCACGGTTTGTTTTGTGCGGCTACGCTCGGTCCATGAGGCAAATACCCTGGTCCATTCGGGAAAAACCTTCCTTCGTACTGCTATCGTACTGCTAAGCCGAATCCTTGCTGGACGCTTCAGGCAGGGGTGCGGTGGGTGAAACACCCCGGTCGGAAAAGTGACCACAATGACGGGAACGAGAACACCGGTCAGGACGACTATCAGCCATGAATCCTCGTATTTCTGCCGGTGCCCAAGTTGTCGCTTCGCTCGAAGTTCGTGGATGGAACAAACGAATCGTTTCACCGCAACCGCTTGCTGACAGTGCGGGTAGCTATTTCCCCACGGGCGAATGCTCTGCAGCTTACGTAAAAAAAGCCCGGCTTCGCGAACGAAGCCGGGCTTTGAAATGGTGGAGGTGAGGGGAGTTGAAACTGACCCGACACCCGGAAGCTAAGTTGCTGGAAAAGCGCGGACTTAGTTAATGGTTAATGGTTTAGAACGAGCAGAAAAATGAACGGAAATTCTGAAAAAGGAAATCAAAAACGTTACTGCTGACAACTTTTGGCAACCCGCTGAGTCATCTTTTCGACCAAGCGCGCTTTCAATATTCGATCCACGAAGGAAGTAACTGGAAAGCGGATACCGGTAAAACCTAGAAGATGCATTGAGCTCCGTCCGATGGCAAGTGCTTGGTTGGTTAGTGAAAAAAGGGAGCGAAGGCCAACGCGTCCGGATGCATACCTGTCGCCTTTTGCATTCGCGACGCCGACCAGCGTTTTGTCGTCCCAGCAATTCACGCTGAGCTCCTTGGGATTGGTGAGGAATATTTTGTAGTTCATTGGGAGGCTTGACACTGACTATTTCCGGATGCCCACGGCCCGTAGGAAGTCATCCACGTTGGTGAACACAGCGAACTTCCTGATCGCTCTCGCCTTTCCCATCGGCTCCTCTACTTCCACCACGTCTCGCGGCCCCCGGTCCTCTTCATCGCGGAAAACACTGCCAAGTTTGGTCAGCACCGCGCGAACCGCCGGGTCGTCTTTTACGGCCGCAAACTCGGCTGCGAGCCCCGGGATGCCACCGGGAAAGTGTTCGACGCAGAAATGCAGATCGTAAGCGTCCTTCGGCTTGGTGCGATCAAGCATCGCATGCGCCTTCATGACGATGATTGGCGCAATGCTCGCGACTCGAATCTCAGCGCCCCCCACAGTCTCGACCGAATGGTTGTTGAACGCGAATTCGGTGCCCGAAGCGGGAAATGGCGCCTGTGTCGCCCCTGAGAACGTCGCGGCGTGATGCTCTGGACTCGTAAGGAAATCGAGTTTAACCGGAAACGATTTTCCCCCGATGTCCATGTTCTTCGCGAAGCGGTAAGACGCCTCGCCGGGGCGGAAGCCATGCTTGAGGAGAAAGGCGACAATTTCCGCGTGGCGAGCCTTGCTTACCCGCGAGGCAAAATCCACGTCGATGCTGCCGACGTGCGCGGGATATGCATCGGGAAATCGGATCTCCGGCACCCAGCCGCCAATCAACACCGCGTCGTCGCGGAAGGGCGCGAGCAACGCGCAGACCTCGTGCAGTAATTGCCGCGAGGCGAGGACTTGGGGCGTCGGCTCAGCCATGGAAGAGCTTGGTTTGCCAGAGGTGTTCGGCGGCTTCCTCCCCGCGCGCCGGATCGCGTTGCAGGTCGAGATAGGCCTGGACCGGGCAAACGACCGGCACTCCTTGGATGGTCTCCAGAAAATCGAACACCCCGCGGTCGCGCGGCGCGAGAATATGCACATTGGCACCGGTGTCGGTTTTCTTGAGGTCGAGAGCGAGCATCAGCTCTTCCGGTTCGCCGTCCCAATACATCTGCGTGCGCTGATATCGGGTCATCGGAGCATAACGCCAAGCAGCTGCGGCACCGGTGAGGGCCAGCTTCCGCTTTTCGTTTTTCGCAAACTGGGCGATTTTTTTCTCCGCTTCCTCCGGCGTCAACCTGCTGAAGCAGGCGAACGGCTTGAAGGCACGCCGGCCCCAAACCGCGGCCCAATCGCGCAGGAGCTTCTGCGGATCGGTGAGCAGAAGGCCGTCGGGCGTATCCTTCGCCCAGTCGCGGGTGATAAGAAGTTTCCGAATGGTCGAAACTGTGCCCGCGCTAACGCCGGTCTTTTCTACCAAGGGTGTCACTTTCCACGGCTGTTTCGGGTCGTTGAGCAGGATGCGGAGAATTCGCTCTCCGCGCATTCCGTACAGGCTCGGTGCCGCCAGGGCATTTTTCTCGAATGGGTTCGGAAAGCCTGTGCGCTCGATGTAGAGCAGTCCCATCGCAATGCGGCAGTTACCGGCCAGATCGAAATAGCTGACTTTGTCGTCGCGGCAGACGGCCGCGCCTTCCGGCGAAATATAAGGGGCCACTACCATCAGTTCGTCCTGGCGATGTACTTTGTGCCGGTAGCGTAGCAGCTGGTCGGTCGCTTGCCGGAGCTGTTGAGGAAACCCGTGTTGTTTGAACTCTGCCGCGATGCTGTAAACCCGGTTGTCATGCGTAATCTCAAATTTGAGATCGGCCAACGCTTCAATTTCAGGAGTTTCTGTCGGGGTTCGGTCCCACTGAACCTTCAGTGCGGGAACGTGTTCAAGGATGCCCGCAAGCACTTTGCGGGCTGCTTCCACCTGTTGTTTTTCATTCTGTTCCATTTTCAGAAATAATTGAAACATGCCATATACTGAAAATCAAGTAAGTTTTCAGTTTGGAATAAATTTCAATTAAAATTGAATTAGATAATAGGCTGAAACATTCAAAAACGGATGCAAAGATTCTGAATCCCCAAATCCTTACGGCTTTCGGGGTGCAGGTCCCCTTCGATCAACCAGCAGCCGGAAATCGCCCTCGTAAAACGAATCGTCGTTGGTGATTGGATTGAGGGTAACGTGCATCCATCGCTGTCCATTTTAAGAGGGGCGAGAAATTTTGTTATGACTTAACAATCTTCGCGTTGAACAAGCTATAGCTTGTATTCAAATTAAATATTACAAGTTATAGCTTGTCATTTTATTCAATTCAACAAGCTATAGCTTGTGAATATGAACCGACAATCGATCCTCCTCGATACACTGGACAAGCGGGTCCCTGCACTTCGAACTGCTCAAGCTGAGGCGAGTAAGCCAGTCCGCGGGTGGTTGCGTGCCGTTCGCACCGCCTGCGGCCTGAGCCAAGCGTGGCTCGCGAAGAAACTGAAGATGAGCCAGCAGGCCGTAACCGCATTCGAGACTGCGGAGGAACGCGGGACCATCACACTGAAGTCGCTCGAGCGAGCGGCGGAGGCGCTCGATTGCGAACTGGTCTATTTTGTTGTGCCGCGGGGTAAGGTGGCGGCCACCTACCGCGAACTCGCACGGCTCCACGACCCGAAGTTCAAACTCCTACGGGCGAGCGAGCATTCCATGGCGCTTGAAAACCAAGCCGTGGGTGACCTTGGAAAGCCGAGATCGTCATGAGGCCGGCGGAGGATCTGTTCGCTGCGGTTCCGGATGCCACCGCGCTCGATGAAAACGAGTGCCAAGGTTTGATCCCCAGCATCAGCACGCGCGCCGAACTGAACTTAAGGGTCAGCTCACGATGAGGCGGCTCATCGCGCCTTACAGCGATTGTCGTTTTACTCCATCACGTCGCGGCAGCGGGATTCCAGTCGACGGGCGATCAGGTCCGCCAGTTTTTGAGTCAGGACGGGTCCCTTCTTAGCCGTATCCATGCAGTAGAAGCGATATTTTAAGGTGATTTTCTCTGTG
>JBEPTW010000232.1:0-5913 GCA_041691855.1 Verrucomicrobiota bacterium
TTAAACCGGACGCCGCCTATCGTGCGTCGATGCCGGACATGATGGAAGTCGCGCATGAAGCCATCCAAGGAGCGCACGTTCCCATCCAGCAGGTGGGCATCCATAATTTCAAACTGCCGCTGAAGTACCGCACGAAATCCGGAAAAACGCTCATCTTGGAAACGAGCGTGACTGGGACGGTTTCACTGGAGGCTGAATTGAAGGGCATCAACATGAGTCGGATCATGCGCTCGTTCTATGAACACAAGGACGAGGTCACGACCGGCGAGTGGATGGGAAAAATCCTCAAGAGTTACCTGCGCAATGTTGAGACGAAGGACGCACGGTTGAAAATCGCCTTCTCTTATCCGATGACCCGGAAAAGCCTGCGCAGTGGCCTGGAAGGATATCAGTTTTATAATGTCGCGTTTGAAGGCGTGATGACCTGCGACGGAAAATACCGGCGTTTCATTCATTTCGATTTTGTTTATTCATCCGCCTGCCCGTGCTCTGCGGAATTGACCGAACACGCCCGCGACCAACGCGGGGCGTACGGCGTGCCCCACTCACAGCGCAGCAAAGCGCGCGTGACGCTCGAGGAAGTTGAAGGCAAAAAAATCTGGATCGAGGACGTGCACGCACTTTGCCTGCGTGCACTCCAGACCGAGACGCAAGTCATGGTGAAGCGCGAAGACGAGCAGGCCTTCGCCGAGCTCAATGGCGCCTATCTCAAATTCGTCGAGGACGCCGCGCGTTTGCTTTACAAAGAGTTCGACGCGGAAAAACGCATCAAGGATTTCCGCATCGCTTGCTCGCACCTCGAATCGCTCCATTCGCACGATGCCGTGAGCGTGATCTGCAAAGGCGTGAAGGGCGGGTTCGCCGCCGACTTCATGGATTTCAGTGCGCTGGTTTGCTGAGACGCGTTCCGAAGATTCCCTCAATGCGGGAGGGTTTGCCTTTGGGGAAGCGTATTCAAACCACGTAAACTAAAACTCCGTCATTCTGAGCGCAGCGAAGAATCCATGCGTACACTCGTGGTGCCGCTTTCGCAGCTGTGGATTCTTCACTGCGTTCAGAATGACAAGCCTCGTTGAAAACACTCCCCAATTCAGACTGCGCTTGCATCCACTGAGCGCCGGGTTGCGGGCGGCGTTATTCTCGGCGAAAAAGCGGTTTCCGGCGCGGGGGCGATCACGTTGTAGTGCTCGAGCGCGAGTTGCCACCATTTTGCCAAATGGGAAGAAGGCGATGACCACAAATCGTCGTGCAGCGCATTCATTGAATTTACGTCCATTAACAGCGCGAGCCGGTCACGAAGACTCAACGCCGCCGGCCCTTCGCGCAGCAAGGTCTTGCGCAGCCCAGCCAACCGCTCCTCGCTCGCCGGCGGCAATTCGTCCTTTGCGCGCAAGAGCGACACATGCACCGCGTTCACGTAAGGATCGAGCACGGCCTGGAGCAGGCCGTAATTCTCCGCAAGCTCGGGCAGCGGCTCCGGACCGTGAGGGCGGGCCGACATGCCGGCGTCGAGCTCGACCAACACGGGCAAGGGCCGACTCTCCTCGGGCGTTTTGAAAAGACCTTCCCGGCGGAATTGCAAACCGATCGCCAGCGAGCCCGTAAAATAGGAAAGAGGGATCGCGCAGATGAGACCGGCGAGAATCGGTGACATCCAGAACGCCAGCATCGGATCGATTCGGCTGACGATCAGCCAGCCGATGAGACCCGTCAAGGTGTGACCCCAATGGGCGCTGATGGTTTCCGCGAGCACCGATTCACCCGCGCGACCGCGACGTTGCGTGCCCCAGGTGATGCGCTGGCGGCAAACCGTCAGGAGGATAAACTTGCTATGGAAAAGCATCAGGACGGGCGCGAGCAAGGTGAAGACAAACGTCTCCAAAAACACTCCGCCCAATAAATCAGGCCAGCCGCCGAAAGACGCCACTTCCTCCCGACGCCGGCGCAGATCGAGCAGCGCCATCCCCTTGGGCAGAAAGAGCATGCCGAACGTAAACAATGCGAGGCAGATTGCCTGCGTGTGATAACTCCAATGCGCGTAGGCGGCAAAGCTCGGTTTGGGAATGACGAGCGCGCCGACCGCCCCGTGACGATACGCGATCACGGCGGACACAATGAGGAAGGCCAGCCAGAGCGGAGAGGCGAGATAAGCGAGGATACCGAGGATAAAATGCACGCGGTTCACCACGTGAAATCCCTTGGCGCCGATGAGCCGCGCATGTTGCAGATTCCCTTGCAGCCAGCGCCGGTCGCGCTGCGCGAATTCGATCACGTTGCTCGGGCACTCCTCGTAATTGCCTTTCATTTCCGTGGCCAGCCAGACCTGCCAGCCCGCGCGTCGCATCAGGGCGGCTTCAACATAATCGTGGCTCATGATACGGCCGCCAAACGGTCCTTCACCCGGAAGTTCGGGCAGCGAACAATGCCGAATAAATGGCGCGAGCCGGATAATGGCGTTGTGTCCCCAGTAATTGGCCTCGCCCAGTTGCCAGTAATTTAAGCCCGTGGCGGAGATCGTGCCATACAGCCGGCTCGCGAATTGCTGCAATCGCGCGAGCAGGGTTTCGCCATTAACGAGTAACGGCACGCCTTGAATGATGCCGACCTTGTGATTGCGCTCCATCAATTGAGCGAGGTGGACGATGGCGTCGCCGGCCATGATGCTGTCGGCGTCCAGCACCACCATATAGCGATAATGGCTGCCCCAGCGCCGGCAGAAATCCGCGAGATTTCCGGCCTTTTTGTTAATGCCGCCGCGTCGTTTCCGATAAAAAATCCGACCCTGCGCGCCGAGCCGCTGCGTGAGTGCGAGCCACGCGGCTTCCTCTGCGATCCAACGATTCGGGTCATTGGAATCGCTGAGCAGGAAAAAATCGCAGTCGGGCAGCTTCCCGGTTTGCAGGACTGATTCGTACATTACCCGGAGTCCTTCGATCACGCGGCCGACTTCTTCGTTGCAAATCGGCATCACGATGGCGGTGCGCGCCATGACCGGTTGCAGGCGTTCCTCGGGCGATAGGCTTGCGATGATGCGGCAGGAGTCGCCACCGCGCCGGCGGAGGAAAAACCCGATCAGGGACTGGGCGGCTCCCAGCGCGACCAAGCTGAACAGGATGATGAACAGAATAAGATGGACGATTTTCCACGCGTCGAAACCGGTGCGCCAGTGAAGATCCGCCATCACCAGCACCCCGGGACCGGCGATCAGTAAAAGGAGGGTGATCAGGCGGTGCCGACGCCGCGTCGCTTCGCGGGGATCAAGTTCGGTGGGGTCAAATCTGACGAAGGCCATCGACGTAGGTCAATGAGAGGCCGCCCACGCGGCGCCGTAAATTCCCACTAACGCGATCCAACCGGCCGCTTCCCGAATGGTCGACCAGCCGCTTTTTTTTGCGGTGCTCGGGTCGGAAGGTTCATCGAAGCCAAATTCAAGCGGCGCTGGTGCCATGTTGCTCAACTGGAGTTCAGGGCCGGGTCGAAGAATTCCGGAGGCGAGGATGGCGGGCAATTCGGCAGGAAGGGGATCGTTGGAGAGAAAGTAACTGGTGGTATTGCCCGGAAGATCCTTCAGCACGAGGGCGAGGCGTCCGCGGGCCCGCACGCGCTCGTCGGACCAATCACCGCTATTTCCAGCACGGGAAAACCAAGTGCCGATGCGGGCATGCGTGCATCGCATCGCGATTGCGACGGGCTCTTCGCCCGGATTCGCCCGTGACTGTTGATAGGCCTCGCGGATGATTTCCGTCGTGATCTGGTTCAGCAGCACGCGACCTTCCAAGTGGTGTGCACGCAGATAACTTTCGACGCGCAAAAATGCTTCGTCCCAAGCTGCACCGGCCGGCATCGCTGGGGCGGCGCCGGAAATTTCGTCACGAGAAAGTTCCATGGAGATTTTGACCTATCGTTACTTTGGCAGTTCCGATGGCAATGACAGTTAAAGAAAGATCTCCACGCAATCCCGGGATTGATCGAAAAAGACCCGTTTTTGGGATCAGGGATTGACTGGTGTCGCATTTTTAGCGCGCCAAATGAATCTGAGAACGCAATGTGGCTGGCTTGATGAAATCTTCGCAGGCAATCGTGAAATCGAAAACTCAATCTGCGCCGACCGTCGTCATTACGGGCGCGTCGCAGGGAATCGGTTCGGCGATTGCCAAACTCTTTGCCGCAGAGGTGCGCGGGGTGCGTCTGGCATTGGTGGCGCGGAATGAAGCGAATTTAAAAAGCATCGCCCGGATTTGCGCTAAATCCGGCGCGACGGTTGAAATATTCCCGTGCGACGTGTCCGACGAAAACGCCGTGGCCGCGATGGCCAAATCCGCTATCGAGTGCTTCGGTCCGCCCGATGTTTTGGTCAACAATGCGGGAAAATTTGCCGGTGCGTCGTTTCTTGAGACGAAACTTTCGGATTTTGACGCGCAGATTGCAGCGAATCTTCGCAGTGTGTTTCTTGTTTCGAAGGCCTTCGCGCCTAGCATGGTGAAGCGCAAGCGTGGAGATATCTTTAACCTCAGTTCGATCGCCGGTCTTCAGGCCTATCCCAACGGAACCGCCTACTGCGCGGCCAAATATGGGGTGACGGGATTGAGCGCGGTGATGCGGGCCGAATTGAAAGAAAAAGGCGTGCGGGTTTGTTGCGTTCATCCGGGGGCAACCTGGACGCCTTCGTGGTCCTCGTCGGGCGTGAAGGAACAGCGGATCATGCCTGCAGAGGATATTGCCCGCGCGATTTTGGAAATCCATCGACTCAGTCCGCGCACAGTGGTGGAGGAGATCGTGTTGCGACCACTTTTGGGCGATATTTAGAGGGTGCACGTTGCCCGAAATCTGGAGGCGGATCGTGCAAAGTGCGTGACGGAATTTTTCCCCAAGAGAGCGAAATATTAACCATCCTTCCGAAGATAAGGCGGTTAGGGGAATCGGGGAAATATGGCACGCACTTCGCTCTTCGGAGGCATGACGACGTTAAATGCCTTTGGATTTTTCCTTTTCGGACTAGTGATGTTTTTTGCACCTGCATTCTTCCCGGAATATTTCGCCGCCAAGGCGCTTGACGGTTCCAGTACGAGCGCGCTGTGGCTCGGCGTGATGGGTCTGTTTCAAGGTTCAATGGGAATCACTTATCTCGTCCGTAACGAGGCGGTCCCGTTTGCGGTGAAACTCATGACCTTCCGACTGCCAGCCTTCAATCCCTCGGAACGTTCCGTGCCGGCCTTCGTGCTGCGTCCATTGCGAAACGGATATCTCTCACTTGAAGGTGATACGGATTCCAATCACGATCAGCGCATGGCCGCATAAGTGTGGCTAAATGTTGCAAGAGTCTTTCAAGAAATCGCCGCGTCGCCTTTGGTAAAAATGCGCCGCGCCGATTTTCTGGGTGGTAGACACGGGGAGTGGTTGGGGTGATTAACATGGGCCAAGCGAGATTCGTTTGGATTCTCAAATTTATTACACGCACGAGTGAAACCTGCGGCGACGACGTGTGTCTGGCACGACATGACAATTGGAAATGCTCTGGGCTTCTTTCTCCTCGGCTCGGGCATGATTTTGCTTCCCACGCACGCAGCGGAATTTTTCACGGCGGCTGATTTGGCCAAGCTCAGCAGAAGCGTGCTTTGGTTGAATTTCATGGGTTGGGTGAACGGAGTATTGGGCGGATTTTACCTGACCAAGCACGCGGTGGTGCCGCGAATCCTCCATATGTTGGAGTGGCGTCCGGCCAGCACTCGCGAATTGATCACGGCGCAGATTTTGCGACCGGCGATCGAGATTTACGGGGAAATTGAGTCGCACAAAAACCTGCGCGAAGAACGAGTGGCGTGAGGCGGTGGCTGTCGGGCGGATTTTCCTCGGACCATTTTAGGCTGTGTCTGGTAAATAAACTATCGCCAATCAACTCTGCTCGGGCGCGTA
>JBEPTW010000233.1:0-5899 GCA_041691855.1 Verrucomicrobiota bacterium
TGAATGTCCTCACTTTTCCAGCGTACGACCCACATTCCCGTCAGCCTGCTTACAAAGCATGCGCGGTCATGGTTTTGCCGCTGGCTCAGGCCCACGAACGGTAACTGACACTGATCGCTTCCCGCAGCCCGTTCATTCAACCCCGCGTCTTCGGCTTAAGTATTTTATTAGTTCACATCTGCGCGCCGAGCGAATGCCCGGAGAAAAAATTCTTGATACCACTACCGGGAATTTTAGCCGTCACTCGAATGACTCACGGTCCAATCCAGCGAATGGGGGAGCAGGAAACAGCCCGCCCAAAGAAACATTTTAACGCGGAGTTCGCGGAGTGAAATCACGTCAAGCTCCGCGTTCTCTGCGCCCTCCGCGTTAAATTCGTTTTATCCCGGTTCGCGGCCGAGTTGAACTCACTCTCATTCCTTGCGATCAGGATGTCTCAGCCTGCAGCGGCGGTGTTAATCTCAACCCGCCGCCAGCATCCGGACAAATTCCATCTCATCGATCACGGGCACGCCGAGTTGCTGGGCTTTCTCCAATTTTGAACCGGCCTCGGTGCCCGCAAGCACGTAGCTCGTTTTCTTGCTCACGCTGCCCGATACTTTTCCGCCTGCCGCCTCGATTTTCTCGCCGGCTTCCTCGCGCGTCATCGTCGGTAATGTCCCCGTGAGCACAAATGTTTTTCCGGCGAACGCATTGCCGGTGGCAACCTTCGCCACCGGTGCGAGAGGCTTTACGCCCAGCTGCAACAGCGCCTCCACCGTGTTGCGATTACGCGGCTCCGCAAAATAACCGACTATCGCCTGGGCCATCGTTTCGCCGATGCCCGGAATCACGGTCGCCTTGTTCGCGATGAAATCCTCCATCTTTGCCGACGCGAGTTTCTCTAAATCACGGAAATGTGTCGCCAGATCCTTCGCCCCGGAAACTCCCACGTGCGGTATGCCGAGGCCGTGGATGAGCCGCCACAACTCACACCCTTTGCTCGTCTCGATTGCCACCAGCAAATTGTCCGTGGATTTTTCCACGTTCTTCCCGAGAGTCAGCAGATCCTCGCGTTTTAATTTAAACAAATCCGGCAATTCCTTCACCCAGCCTTTGTCGACAAGTTCATCGATCATCGCACTGCCCATGCCGTCGATATCGAGGCACGCCTTGGAAACGAAATGTCCCAGCCTTCTCCGCACCTGCGCGGGACAGTTCACATTCGGGCAGCGCGTCGCGACCTCGTCCTCGAGCTGAATCGTCGCCGTGCCGCACACCGGACAGTTGTCCGGCATTTTATACGCCACACACTCGGGCGGCCGGCGCTTGAGATTCACCTCGATCACCGCCGGGATCACTTCGCCGGCTTTTTCCACGAGGACAAAATCTCCCACTCGAATATCCTTCCGCGCAATCTCATCCTGATTATGCAAGGTGGCCCGCGCCACCGTCGTGCCCGCGAGCAACACCGGCTCCAATTCAGCAACGGGCGTCAGCACTCCGGTGCGTCCGACTTGGACAGTGATCGCATTGATGCGGGTCTCGGCCCGCTCCGCCGCGAATTTATACGCAATCGCCCACCGCGGTGCCTTCGAGGTGCTGCCAGCTTCGCGTTGCAGTCGGAAATCATCGAGCTTCACCACCGCGCCGTCAGTCGCGTAGGCGAACGCATGACGCAATTCACCCAGCTCCTTCACCGCTTTCCACACGTCGTCGATGCCCACCGCTTTCCAATAACGTTCCTGCGTTGGCAAATTCCACTGCTTCACCAACTCATGGTAATGTGCCTGCGAGTCGGCGACGGCTGGTTCACAAAAGCCCACGCCATACAGCACGATCTCCACTTTTCGCTGCGCCACTTCCTTGGAATCAAGTTGCTTGATCGTGCCGGCCGCCAAATTGCGCGGGTTTGCATAGAGCGCTTCGCCCGCTTCCTCACGCTCCTTGTTGATCCGTTGAAACTCGGCGAGCGTCAGATAAATCTCGCCGCGAATTTCGATCACGTCGGGGATCGGGTGATTTTTGCCCACGGATAACTCGTGCGGCAAATTCCGGATCGTTCGTGCGTTGACCGTGATATCATCGCCTTCCTCGCCGTTGCCGCGGGTGACGGCCCGAGTGAGTTTTCCCTTCTCGTAGGTCACACTCACCGCCAGCCCGTCGATCTTGGGCTCGATCACGTACGCCAGCGTTTCCCGGCCGAAAAGCTTTACCAACCGCTGATGAAATTCGCGCAGCTCAGTTTCGGAATACGTGTTGTCCAAACTCTGCATCCGCATCCGATGCCGATAAGTTTCAAACCCGTCCAACCGATCATCGCCCACGCGTGCTGTCGGCGATTCCTTGACGGAAAACTGCGGAAATTCTTTCTCCAGATCTGCGAGTTCACGTTCCAGCTGATCGTAATCCTGATCGCTGATTTCCGGCGTGGCCTGCCGGTAATAAAGTTCGGCGTGACGTCCGACTTCTTGGCGCAGCTCGGCAATTCGTAATTTGGCTTCAGCGGGAGTCATTGGCATCGGCAGTTGTGCCGATCCCGGAGCGATTTTCAATCCGCGTCTGCTTGCTCCATAACACGACTTCCAGCAACCGTCGGTACCAGCCCCAATAGACGTACAACGTTACGGCGAGCGCCGCCCCGCAGGTATCGGCCAGCCAGTCGCGAAACTCGACGCTTCGTCCCGGCGTGAAACTTTGATGCCATTCGTCGCTCACACCGAAGAGTGAAACCAACAACACCGCGACCCAGCCGAATTTGGGCAGGAAGCCGCTTCGCACCAGCAAAGTCGCGAGCAGGCCGAAGATCAGCGCATGTTCGACTTTGTCGATCCCCGGCACGTCCGGTCCCGCCAGCTGGCTACAGCTTGACTCATAAATAATCGTCGCCGCCAGCGCGAGCGCCCAACCGGCCCGTCGGCGATTCCACCGGTTGCAACTTTCCGCGGCCAAAGCGTTAAATGTGAATCGCCTTGCCCAACACCGCGAGTGCGGCTTCGCCCAATGCTTCCGACAGCGTGGGGTGTGCGTGGATCGAGTCGTGAATCTCGTCGACCGTCGCTTCGAGATTCATGGCGAGTCCGTACTCCGCAATCAACTCGGTGGCTTCGCTGCCGATGATGTGCACGCCGAGAATTTCGCCCGTCTTCGCGTCGGCGATGACCTTGACGAAGCCCTCGGTATCGCCCGCGGCGACCGCCTTGCCGACGGCGGTGAAGGGAAATTTGCCGACCTTGTAATCGAGCTTCTTTTCCTTCGCCGCTTTCTCCGTCAGACCCGTACTCGCGACCTGCGGATGGCAATACGTGCAACCCGGGAAAATGCCGACCTGCTTCGGCTTGCTGTGTCCGAACATCCCTTCGACCGCCTGAACAGCGCGGAATGAGGCCACGTGCGCCAGCCAAGGTGGACCTTGAATATCGCCGGCCGCATAAATTCCCGGCGTGCTGGTCTGGTAGTCGGGACCGACTTTCACAAAGCCGCGGTCGGTCTCAATCTTGACCTTGTTGGAAAACAAACCCTCGAGCGCGGACGTGATGCCAATCGCGACCAGCACCGTTTCCACTTCCAGTTCCGTCTTCGTGCCATCCTTGACGAGATCGAGCTTCACGCTCTTGTCGCCCACGCGGATGTTTTCGCTCTTCGTATCCGTGTGCACCACGATTCCCTGTTTTTCGAAGCTGCGTTGAAGGAGCTTGGACACTTCCTCGTCTTCGACTGGCAGCACCTGCGGCAGCATTTCCACGAGCGTGACCTTGGTGCCAAAGGCATTGAAAAAATAGGCGAACTCCACGCCGATCGCACCCGCGCCGATGATCGCCATCGTCTTGGGCGGCGCTTTTGCGGCCAGTGCCTCGCGTGACGTCATCACTCGCGTGCCGTCAACCGGCAGACCGGGCAGCGGTTTCGCCTTTTGACCGGTGGCGAGGAGAATATTTTTCGCGCGGAAAAATTTCCCCTTATTTTCGCCTTCGGTGATTTCCACCATGCCGGCGACCACGACCTGTGCTTTGCCCGTGAAATAATCGACCTTGTTCTTTTTAAAGAGAAACTCCACGCCCTTGGCCATCTGGCTCGACACGCTGCGGGAGCGCTCGACCACTTTCTGAAAGTCAAAACTCACCCCGGTTACAGACAGACCGTACGCGTCGGCTTTCTGAATGGTGCGGTACAGTTCCGCGCTCTTCAGCAGCGCCTTGGTGGGAATGCAGCCCCAGTTCAAACAAGTGCCACCCGCACGTTCCATTTCGATCACGGCCACTTTCTTGCCGAGCTGTCCGGCGCGGATCGCGCCCACGTAACCCGCCGGACCGCCACCGATGACCACTAGATCGTAAATCGTTTCAGACATAGTTTTAAGAGTTTGGCCGCCAACGTCGCCGTCCCCACCCCGTCCGTCAAACGGAAACTCCGTCATCAAACACCGGGTTCGACGTCAGATATCGATTACGTCGTCCTGCTTGATACGTCCGGCACGACCGGACGGCTGGGACGGTCCCGGTGGGCGCGGCGGTTTTAACATCCGGCTTAGCACGAGATTGGTCACGCTCACGATCAACGCACCCAGCAAGGCCGAACCAAACGTCGCCACATGAAATCCATCCACGAGCCGGCCGACGAAATAAAACAGGATCGCATTGATGATCCAAATCCCGATTCCCAGGCTCAGGACGATGAAAGGCAGCGTAAACAACAGCAGCAGCGGTTTGAGCACCGTATTGAGAAAGCTCAGCAACACCACGACCACGGCCAGGGTGGAACCCGTGTCATAGCTGATGCCCGGCACCAGCTTCGTGCTCAGCGTCACACCGAGGGCGAGAATCAACCATCGCACCAGCATATTGACGAACGCGTTGTTCATTGAATGATCAGACAACTTTTGCCGCGTACCTGCGCGGAGCAATGAAAATTCTCATCGTCCAAGATTACCTCCGCAGCGGCGGAACCGAACGCCAATCCGTGTTTATGGCCACCGCCTTCGCCAAGGCCGGTCACGAAATCACGCTGCTCACCTTCCGGCCACGCGGAGCCTTGGAACTGGACGCGGGGCAACAGCCCTTTGCATTTCGCTCGCTTCAGTCCTTTGACACGGGCCTCGACTGGTTCGCGCCCGGATTGCTGCGCGCCGCCGAAGAAGCGTCGCCCGATCTCGTGCTTTGCATGGGTCGCATAGCAAATTGCTACGCCGGTTTCATCGCACGCCGGTTGCCCAAGGCCGCCGTTATCTGCACCATGCGCACCGGAAAAATCCTTCCCTATCTTTTTCTTCGTTCGCTTCGTCTCTGCCGCCACATCGTCGCGAACAGCCACGTCGCCAAGCGCGTGTTGACCGACGTCTACGATATCCCGTCGCCCAAGGTCACCGTCATCCACAATCCCGTGCTGCGTTTTTCCGACGAGGACGCGCCGCGCAATCTGGCTCTTCGCCGCTATCACGGTGCCAGCCAGAGCACCGTGGTGTTGCTCAACGTCGCCATGTTTCGCCCGGAGAAAAACCAGCGCGAACTCATTGAGATTTGCGCGAAACTTCCAGGTTATCTGGATTGGCAACTCTGGCTCGTCGGTGAAGGGCCTTCCCGCAAAAAATGCGAACGCCTCGCCCACGACCTCGGCCTCGGCGCGCGGGTGAAATTCCTTGGTTATCAATCCGACCCGGTGCCGCTTTATCTCGCTGCCGATCTCGCCCTGCTGGCGTCGCAAAGCGAATCGCTTTCTAATTTCCTTATCGAAGCCCAACTGCACGGGCTCCCGGCGATCGCCTACGACATCGTCGGCGTCGGCGAGTGTTTTGCGCCCGGTCGCTCAGGCAACCTGATCCAAAATCTGGACCAGCCCGCGTTTATCGCCGCCTTGGACCGGCTGATCCGCGAACCCGGCCAACGCAAACGCTTTTCGGAGCAAGCGCGGCGTCACGCCCACG
>JBEPTW010000234.1:0-5835 GCA_041691855.1 Verrucomicrobiota bacterium
GTGATCCTTGACGGGGCGATTGCGGTTACGTAGTCATCACGCTTCTTCATTTTAACGCCTTGGGCCAGAGGCATTCGTTGGAAATTGCTCTTATGGCCCTGCAAAAAAATCGCGGTTTATTTCGGCGCGCGGCGTTTATCGTCCGCTTGGTTTCAATAGGTTCGGTGGTGTGGGTGCAATTGACGCCGCAGTCGCTTGCGGAAAGTTCGTCCCCGCCGGGATCGGTGCAACAACTCGGAGCGGCTCAGGCTGCTGAGCGAATCGACGCGCTGCGCACGGAGATCGCTTATCACGACGAATTGTATTTCAAAAAATCTGCGCCGGTCATCAGCGATGGCGCTTACGATCAACTGAAGCGTGAACTCGCGGCGCTGGAGCAGGCGTTTCCTTCCGTCGCAAAGGACGGCGAAAATCCTTCCTCCGAAGTGGGTGATGATCGGGTCGGAGCGTTTGCGACGTATCGCCATCGCGTGCGGATGCTTAGTTTGAGCAAGAGTTATTCCGAGTCGGAAGTGCGGGCTTTCGATGCGCGATTGACGAAGCAACTTGGTCGCAGCGAACTCGATTATGTGGCGGAACCGAAGTTCGACGGGTTGGCGATCAGCGTGACATTTGAGAAAGGAAAACTGGTGCGCGCGGTGACGCGCGGCAACGGCGATGAAGGCGACGACGTCACGGCCAATTTGCTCACGATTCGCACGCTACCCCGGATTTTGCGCAGCGAATCGACTGACGGCACGACCAACCCGATACCGGACGTGATCGAACTCCGTGGGGAAGTTTATCTGTCGTTCGCCGAGTTCGACCGGATCAATCGCGAACGCGAGAGCGCCGGCGAACCGCCGTTTGCCATTCCTCGCAATCTCGCAGCCGGCACGCTGAAGCAACTCGATCCAAACGACGTGGCGAAGCGACGATTGGAAATTGTTTTTTACGGTGTGGGTGCCTGTGAGCCGATTAAAACGAAGCCGGCTTCCCAGCTGGAATTGTTGCGGCAGTTGCATGCCTGGGGTCTGCCGACCATCGAGAATCCACGGCCTGCACGCGGGGCTGATGAGGCTTGGAAGGCGGTGCAGGCCGTGGGTCGTGAACGCCCCAAACTGGGGTTTCCGATTGATGGTGCGGTGATAAAACTAAACGACGTCTCACTCCAGGATCAGCTGGGCGTGACCACGCAGGCGCCGCTGTGGGCGATGGCTTACAAGTTCGTGCCGGAACGAGTGGTGGCGCAGATTCGCGCGATCACGCTCCAAATCGGACGGACCGGCGTGCTAACTCCGGTGGCTGAACTCGCACCGGTGAAAATTGGCGGGTCGAACGTCGCACGGGTTTCGTTGTTTAATCGCGACGAGATTGCGCGCCGGGATATTCGCGTCGGTGATTACGTTTACGTCGAAAAAGCGGGTGAGATTATTCCCGCGATCGCGAGCGTTGACCGGGCAAAGCGTACGCCGGCGATCAAACCGTTCGTGTTTCCTTTGGTGTGCCCGGCTTGCAACGCCGCGCTGGTGCAAGCTCCGGGAGAGGCGGTGACGCGTTGCCGCAATCGGAATTGTCCGGTACAAATAGAAAAGCGCGTGGAGTATTTTGTGTCGAAGTCGTGCGTCGGCATTTCAGGACTGGGGCCAGTGACGGTCGGAAAACTGGTGGCGAAAGGCACCGTGAAAAATATCGCGGACCTCTATTCTTTGCGACGGGAAGAGCTGCTTGCGGTTGGCGGTGGCGCAAAATCCGCCGACCGAATTTTAGCCTCCATCGAACAAAGCAAGGGCGTCGAGCGGGCGCGTTTCATCACTGGACTTGGTATTCCCCAAGTCGGCGAGGTGGCCGCACGCGCTCTCGCCCGTCATTTTGGTGACCTCGCAGCGTTGGCTCACGCGCAGCCGGCGGAGTTTTTGCGCGAAGGAAGACCGGTGATCCCCGGCGTCAGCGAGGGCGCGTCCCGCGCGATTCTCGCCCATTTCTCGCTGTCGGAAAATGTCGAGATGGTAGATCGTTTGGTTGCTGCGGGCGTTAAACCGGATCGCTGAGCCGCGAGCCATGTGCGCGGATTTAATCACAGAAGACTCTGAACACAGCGAATGATCGTTTTTTTAAATCACAGAAATCGATTGATCGGTCACCAAACCGAGGGCGGTCCGGTCGGTCCTCCTTTTCCTTCGAATGGTTGAACGCGGCTCGATCTTGCCAAGGGCAGAGGCCGCGTGTTTCTTTCCGAATATTATGGAAGTGATTTTTCTCGGAACGGGCACCTCGCAGGGAGTGCCGATGATCGCGTGTGATTGCGCGGTTTGTTTGTCACCTGATTCGCGCAACCGGCGGACGCGTTCCTCCATTCATGTTGTCATGGATGGGTTGCATATTCAGGTGGATGCGGCGCCGGAGTTTCGGTTGCAGTGTTTGCGCGAGAGGATCGAAAAATTGGATGTGTTTGTCCTGACTCACGGCCACAATGACCACATCACGGGCATGGACGATTTACGGCGATTTTGCGATTTGCACGGCGGTACGGCGTTGACCGTTTACACTACCGAGGAAGGCATGGCGCGAGTGCTGGCGATTTTTCCCTATGCGATTGCGGAGCGACCGGTATCGCGGGGTTATGCGGCGTTTAAACTCGTGGACATGCCGCCGGCCTTGGAATTACCCCAGGGAACGATTCGCTCCACGTTGCTGCCCCACGGCGGGATCAATACGATCGGTCTCGTCTTTGAGGAAAAATCGACGGGAAAAAAATTTGTCTACTACTCGGATTGCAAGCGGGTGCCGCGCGAAGCAATGGCTTTCGCGAAGGGTGCTGATGCCGTCTGTCTCGATGGATTGCGGATCGAGCCACATCCCACGCACATGAATATTGAGGAGGCTTGTGGGGTCGCGGCTGAAATCGCCGCGCCGATCACTTACCTTACGCACCTCACGCACAATGTGGAGCACGCGGTCTGGGAAAAAAAACTCCCGGCGGGCGTGCAACTCGCATTCGATGGGCTTCGATTACGCTTGGAATAAAAACCCCGCGCTTGCCCCACCTCGGTCGCGGACAGTGACAATTAGCTCGGCTGGAAAACCGTACCGTTGGCGGGCGTTTCGGATGTGCGAGGCTGGCCGGGGACGACGCACTGGTAGCCGGATTCCTGCAGTCGCTCGAGGGCGCACTGGATGGCCGCGACTCTGAGCGACGCGGGAAGGGGCGGGCCCTCGTGCAGGAGTAAGATGCAGCCGGGGCGCAGCCGGCGAAGCACTCTTTTCGCGACGGTGAGGGCGTCGCCGCCGGTTAGTTCGAGTCCGCGGGCGCTCCAGCCCACACATTCCAGCCGTCTTTTTGCGAGGGCGGCCGCGAGCCAGAGATTTTTGATTCCGACGGGTGAACGGAAACGATGCACGATCACACCGAGCCCATTCAAAACGGCGAGGCCGCGGTCGAGTTCGCGGGCGACCCGCTGCGGCGATGCACACCAGAAGGTTCCGACCGGATGGGTGTAGGTGTGATAACCGATTTCATGACCGGCGTCGCGGATTGCGCGGACTAATTCGGGATGGGTCTCGGCGTTTTTTCCGATCACAAAAAAAGTCGCCTTCGCTTCATGGGCTCGCAGCAGTTCCAGAATGCGCGGCGTGTCGGCGGGATCGGGTCCGTCGTCGATCGTCAGCCAGACTTCCCGCCGGTCCGTTTTGAAAGAGCGACACGAGCGAACGAGGCCCTGCGCGCGCGGAACGAAAAGATGATAAGCGATAAGGGCGTCGGGAATAAACCAAAGTGCCGCCGCCGTCGGGGCGGAGACTGCGACCGCGCAGATCGCGAGAATTTTGCCGACAAGGGCGAAAATAATCAGAAACCACACGGCGGAAATCAACGGCACGGCACGATCGGTCTCAGGATCAAGACTACGAATAACAGGAGCGCGCGGTGGGCAGCGGGCACAGTTTTCTCACGGTGTCGCACAGAGTTATTTCCACGAATAGCCGAGCGAAAATCCCAACGCGTCGATGCCGGGATTGGGCTTGGTCTGCCCGCCGTTCGACATGTGTTCGTACATGATTCCGGCGCTGATCGTGCGGTCGTGTGCGATGACGTGTTCGATGCCGCCACGGATGAACCACGTCAGCGTGAAGTCCTGGCCTTGTCCGCCTTTGACGCCGCGTGAATCCAGGATGCCGGCGCCACCGCCGGAGCCGGTGAACAAGCACCACGTGGATGAACTGTCCCACAGTTCGACGGACGGTGATCCGGCGACCGCGACGTAATGCGATTCCGGACCATTTTGAATCCATGAACCGATCAAGGTCAGGCGATGTCGGATTAAAATTCGCGATCCGTCCGAAAAGACATGATCCAGCACGGCGGGCGACCGCCACGAGAGTTGGGTTGGGACCAAGCGGTAGGCGATCGGCGTGCCGGTGCCGATTTCCCATAAAAGGCCGGACTCCACGCTCCACGAACTCGTCTCCCAAGGTAAGACCGCTTTCTCTTCGGCCGCAATCGCGCCGGTGCAAAGTAATGAGGCGATCAGTACAACTTTAAGGCGATGAAACATGGGGGATAGGTTTGAGAAACGGGATCGTCAGCGTGGTGCCGGGAGATTTTCGGCGCGATGCCAAACTGCGGGCTGAAACCACTTGCGAGGCCGGCTAATGGCTTGCGCCGAACCGGGACAGGGGCATTTTTAATGCCGTTGAATTATTGCACCCACCCCACCTCGGCTTTTTCCGCTTTGGCCATAGCCTCTGCCTAACCTGTCTATGTCGTCACCTGCCACGGCGAAGTTGTCGTCCTTGCGAATTGCCTTTGGTCCGGAGCAGTCCGGGGTCTTTGAAGCGGGGTTGCCCGTTCTCGCCGGGGAATCAGTGGAGAACCTATTTTGCTCGGCGAGGCCGGCGGGAACGAGTGGAGCGCTAACTCTTTTCCGGACTGACGACTGGCTGTTGGGCGCGGCGAGCGTCGCGCTGACCGACGGTCTGGAAACTGCGTCCTATCGATTGTACCTGGATGTTTTTCGCGCGGCGCAAGGCCTGCAGCTGGCGCGGATTTGGAATTACGTGCCGGCGATCAACGAAATCGGCGCGAGCGGGCTGGAAAATTACCGGCTGTTCTGTCGCGGGCGTTCGCTGGCTTTTGAGGAACATCACGGCGCGGAGTTCAGGACGCTTTTACCGTCCGCGTCCGCCGTGGGTTGGGGGTCGGAGACGATTACGGTATCGTTTGCCGCGAGCGCGCGAATTCCGCGGCATATCGAAAATCCACTCCAGATTCCCGCGTATGATTATCCGGCGGATTACGGTCCGCGGGCGCCGAGTTTTGCGCGGGCTTCGGTCGTGCCCGGAGCGGACGGCACGGTGACCGTTTTTATTTCCGGAACCGCCGCGATTCGCGGCCACGCGACGGTCGCGCCCAATGAATTGGCCGGGCAGCTCGATTGTACGGTGGAGAATTTGCGCGAGATCTCGGCCGCGTGCGGCCTCGGACCGTATTTGGATCGACGCGGCACGTCGCAGCGTCACTTCAAAATTTATGTCCGGAATGCGGCGGATCAGTCGACCATCGCGACGCGGCTGGAAAAAGAATTTCTCAAACCCGGCGACCACGTCTCCTATTTGCAGGCCGACATTTGTCGCGAATCGCTGCTGGTTGAAATTGAAACGACGCTTTTTGGTGTGCGGGCGTAGCGCCTGCGGGAGCGTTGCGCGACGAGCGCGCAACCTCAGACAACCTGATCCCAGCCCGCGGAGAGACTCGGAACGAGGAAACGAGCTGAGCCTGTCACGGCACAAACCAAATGAACTGGATCGAGGTGGAGCGCGACCTCCGGGCGCGCTGGGTACCGGCTCACGTTGCAAAAC
>JBEPTW010000235.1:0-5817 GCA_041691855.1 Verrucomicrobiota bacterium
CTGAACGCTGCCGCTAAAAATCAGCAGCAACGCGAAATTTAATACCACGAACATACTGCGCCGAAGCGGTCGGAAAATTGGCATGGGAAACGTCATCATGAATTACTTTCATCCAAATGACTCAACCAATGATTTCACCTAATTTACTTTATGACAAAGCTGGGACTGCGGCGATTCATTCATCACACGTCTGGGAGCCCCGAAAATTGCGCCGCCTTAGAAATCCTGATCCCAACCCAAGGAATTGAGATGAGCTCACCGCTGTCGCAAGTCGGGATAAAATAGCTTTAACGCCGAGAGTGCAGAGCTATGGCGTGCACCGCGCGCCTTCATTCGCAGCGGGTCCGATACCTCGAAGCTTGCTTCGGCTTGGTTGGTTTGAACGGGTTTGGATGGAGGTTGCACAACTGGCGGATGAGTTGGCGGCGGTCTTTTCAAATGCCTCGGGCTTGCCCGTGGTTCTTTACTTTCTTCCGATCCCATTACCGGATTTTTCAACCGCAGATTTCACAGATAAATACAGGATATAACACCTCAAACCCTCCTCCCCGTTGCCTTCTATCCGGATCGTATCGGTGTCATCTGTGGTTAAAAATGGAATGGAATAGCCCGGCAACCGCCTCCGCGCTCTCCGACCATTCGGCAGGCTCAGGCCGTCCTGAGCGAAGTCGAACGGACGCGTTTAATTTCGTCGGTTCGTTGCTTGGTTTGGCGACCTTTGCTTCCTCGGTGTAAAACTCTTCCGATCCCATTCCCCGATGACGGGCTCATCTCGTTTCCTCGCTCCCGCTCCTCACTTCACCGGTGGAATGATCACGCCCGCCTTCGTATTGTTCGACGGTTGGCGATCGACCAATCCTGTCGGGTTGACCAATTGGGAACGGAAAACAATGCCGCCCGCCGTCGCGATTTGGTCGGCATTCACGGGCGTTTGGAAACGATAAGTCTGGCCGGGATTCAATGCCGGCACGACGACGTTCGACAGCGCACCGCTCACGTTGACCTTCAATTGCAAGCCGCTGACGGCCTGCCCGCTTCGGTTTTGCACCACGACATTCATCGTGCCCGTCGCCGCGTCATAATATTCCCCGGCAATCGCGGTATCGACCCGCGTCGGATCATTTCGATTCATCGCCCAACCGAGATTGAGAATTCCGTTGCCATAGTCTGCGTCCGTGCCGGGCACACCGCCGTCGCTCGCGTACTGCTGCAAAATGGCCCACGCCTGCGCTGCCGTCGTGCCGGGATTACTGGAGATAATCGCCGCAATAGCACCCGCAACCAAAGGTGCACTCGCCGACGTGCCGTCAAAACTGATGCGCTCCCCGGACAGCCATGCCGCGTCGACGCCATAGCCAGGCGCGGTGATTTTCAACTGCGCACCGGCATTGGAAAAATAAACCTGTTGCTCCAACGCGTCCACCGCGCCGACCGAGATGACCCGCGGATCCGCCGCCGGCCAGGTTAACTGAGCCGCGCCATCGTTGCCCGCCGATGCCACAATCACCACACCCTTGTCATTCGCGTAATTGATCGCGTTGGTCAGCACGGCGGTCGCGCCATACGAGCCCATGCTGATATTGATAATCTGTGCGCCCGCATCGACCGCCGCCAAAATCCCTTGTGCCAGCGTGAAACTGTCGCTGGTGCCGTCGTCAGCCGTCACGCGGATACTCAAGATCGCTGCCGCCGATGCGACGCCTGGTGCGTCAGGCGCGGCACCTGCGGCCAGTCCTGCCACTGCGGTTGCATGCCCGTCTTCCGCGCCATTTCCGGGCGTGGTGCCCATGCCGACGTCCAGATACTGAATCCGCCCTCCGGCCAGCGTGGGATCCGATGCCACGCCGGTATCGAGCACGGCAATCGTCACACCCCGACCCCATTGGCTGTGATCACCGGATACGCCGAGAAACGACAGCGAATTATTTCCCAACGGCACTTGGCTCACCCGTGCGCGATCCTCCGCCACCGGAGTATCCGGCACGTGGACCAGATAATTGGCATCCATGTTTTGATAGTCGGAAGCGTTGCCTAGAATGTCATTGAAGAGCGGGTCGATGGAATCGTAGCCGACTCGCACCGTCCGAAGAGAATCAAGTTGGCCGCGCAAATGCAGACCCGCCTTGGTCGCGCGCTCCAAAAATTTCCGGTAGGCCTCTTCGGTCTTGAAGGTCAGCACTGCTTCGTGAGCGCGCGCGTCCTTCTTTTCCAAGCGATCCTGCAATTCCTCCTTGAGCTTTGCGTTCGCGGCGGATTTCGCCGACGCGAGAACCGCCTGATCAGCCGCTGTTTCAGCCTTGGCTTTCGCCACGTCGGCGATCGCCGACATGGTCACAGAATGTTTTTCCCTCTCGGCCACCCGATCCGCTTCGTCCTGGCTCAGGACGACCAGCCAAAAAGCAAATCCGCCCGCAATCAGGAGGCCGGCGACAAGGGAAACCGTCAGAGGCGTTTGGTCCTTCATTAAAACAATTTGGCTGTTCCGATGCGCGGCACCCTAGAGTCGCAACTGCCGACCGCAAACCTTCAGACACAGTCGCATGCAGAAAAATTGTCCGGCCGCTTTCCAGCGCGCATCAGTTTCGTGGTTCCGCGGGTTATTTCCGCCAGATCATGTAAACATATTCCACACAGGGTTCGCCCCGGAAAACGGTGTCGACCGTACCCACCAACGTCATACCGATGCGTTGCAACAGGCGAATGCATGCATGATTTTCCGCATGCACCATCGAAACGACCCGGGCAACCTGGGTGTGCTCGAAGAGCAAATCGATCATGGCCAGCACCGCCTCGGTGGCGAGCCCCTGCCCTTGAGCTGGTCGGGCGAGGGTAAAGCCGAGTTCGGCATGCTGATGGTCGGGACCGCAAATCGAAAACCCAATATCGCCGATCAGCCGGTCAGTGAGACGGTCGGCGATGCCCAACTGAAACCAGACATCGACCGCGTTAAATTTAACGCCCCCCATATCAGTGAGGAAAACCTGCGCGACGCTGGAAGGCACCGGCGACCAACCCTGATAGCGTCCCACTTTCGGATCGGTTCGGTAAGATTGAAAATCAGTCAAGTCCGTCGGTCGAAGACGACGCAACACAACTCGTTTCACCGTGCGCGGCAGCGGATCAATCCCCGCACGAGTCGCACGGAGGGAGCTCATGGCAGAATCTGTCGCGCGAACGGGCGCATCGGTTGAAGGGGAAGACCACTGGAAAGCCATCGAATCAAGAGACCCACGTTGGATTGTACAGAAGACGGTCAAAATAAGCTCAGGTAACAATGCTCAAGCAATTCTTCCCCTCGAAGCTTTGCGTCAGCAAACCGCCCTTCAGTTGAACGCAGTCGTCTGCTCGGACCTCTGCTCAGCCATGCTTTCGCCCAACAAGCGCCTTATTTCTTTTTTCCGGTCTTTGCCCGTCTCTTCGCCGGCGCCACCGGCTTTTTTGCCGGCTGCACATCGGCGGTTTTACGCGTCCGTTGAACCGCATCCAAAAGCAATTTACCCTTCAACTTGGCGTCTTCGAGGCCCATGAAAAAAGGCGGCGCAGTAAATTGCCGCGCAAACGAAAAAGGCGTCGAAGTGTTTCCCTTGCGAGTGGCCTTGGGCATAAAAGGAAATTAACCACGCCAGCCGGACAGACAAGCCGTTTCCGAGTGAAGCTCCCGGGTATTTGACCAAGCACCTATGTTCAAGAATCCAGCGGTCGTCTCCGCGACGAGTCTGTTTTTTTTCGAAGGTTTATTTGCCCGACACCACTGAACGCCGAGGCTGTGTCTGGTAAATAAACTATCGCCAATCAATTCTGCTCGGGCGCGTAGGGCCGTCGCTTGCGACGTGCCGTTTTTCGCGCGCGAGGCCGGCGCAAGCACCGGCCCTACAGCAAGCGACGCAAGTTATTTCCCAGACACGCCCTAATCCGCTTACCGTTTTGTCCGTAACCATGCGCATACCATTTGCAAATCTTCAAAAAAGTAGCCGAACGCCGAAAATTCTGATTCTTGATAGCGACTGACATAATCCCCTTCCACCCTATGAAACGTGTCTTGAAATTCCTTGCTTACGCCCTCGGCGTGATCGTTGCGGTGCTGCTCGTGGCAATCGGTTCCGTCTACGCATTGAGCAATCGTCGACTGCACAAGTCCTATCAGATCGCCGTCAAGCCGGTCGTCATCCCGACCGATGCTCCGGCCATCGAGCAAGGAAATCACATCGCCCACACTCGTGGCTGCACCGTTTGTCACGGCGCGGATTTCGGCGGGGCCAAAGTGATCGACGATCCCGCCATCGGCCTCATGTGCGGCCCCAATCTCACCGGCGGCCAAGGCAGCATCACCCGAACATTCGACAACGACGATTGGGTGCGCGCCATCCGCCATGGGATCGCGAAGGATGGACACCCATTGGTGCTGATGCCCTCCATCGAATTTTCTCATTTTTCGGACGACGACCTCGGCGCGTTGATCGCTTATCTTAAGACCATCCCTGTCGTAAATCGGGATCGGGTTCCTCTCACCGTCGGTCCCGTTGGTCGTGCCCTCATTCTCGCCGGACAGATTCAGCTCGCGGCTGAACACATCGATCACGCTGGTTTGGTGCCCCCGGTGATTATTCCCGGCGTCACCGTCAACTATGGCCACTACCTCGCCGCGGGCTGCGTGGGTTGCCACGGCGAGCAACTCGTCGGCGGAAAGATTCCCGGCGGCCCGCCCGATTGGCCCCATTCCCGCAACCTCACCCCGGCTGGCGATCTCGTCAAATGGACTGAAGCTGATTTTTCCAACACCTTGAAAAGCGGGGTTCGGCCCGACGGCCTGAAACTTAGCCCGGTCATGCCGATCGCATTTGGCCAGATGAACGACATCGAAATCAAGGCACTCTGGGCGTATCTGAAATCCATCCCGCCCGTCGCCGGCGAAAAACTTTAAACGCTCGGAAACGCACGCTCCTCAATGGAGCCACTGCGACCCCGCCGCTTTCAGGTCCGTGGGCGAGGTCGCCCACGCTCCAAGCTCCTCTTATCAATGCAGTCCGAAAACCTGCTGCAACATCATCGCAAGATCGAAGCCGGGCACGTAGCCTGAGCCGTGTTTTCTCACGAGGGATTTGCAGCGATAAGCCCGCACCGCGGGGACGTCCACCGAGATAATCTCAACGGAATTTGCGCGCATGCCGGCGACGTCCGCAGCGGTCAGCGGAGTCCAGGAAAAAGGTAGCCCGGTCGAATTACAATCAACGTCCCACCCGGCAACAAAACCGAGGGGCAACGGTTTGCGCAGCAGTGCGGGATAACGCTGGATAAAATCGGGCGTGCGATTCGTGGCCACGCGCACCTTGACGATGGTATGCAACCGGTCGAAGTACTGCTGGAAGTTATCTACCTTGTGCGCGCGCCATTCACGGAGAAAATCAAGCGGATCGATGCCCATGAGATTCATCCCGTTCCATACGCCCTGCTCGTTCGGGCTGCCGAATTTTTTCCAATTGTACCAGGATTGAAATTCGTCGCTGACCTTGAGCCCGATTTCAAAATGCATGTGCGCACGGTCGCGAGGAATACTGCCGCCAAAACCGGTGTGTCCCATGAGGGCGATCACCTGCCCGGCCTTCACGCTCACTCCCGGCGCAATGCCCGGTTCGATTTTAGCGAGATGCGCATAAAGCGTATAAACCGCCGGGGTCAGCTCGGTATGTTCGATCACAACATAACGACCGTAATTGCTGTCACCGGCCCGGCTGCTCACGTTCCGGACAATGCCATCCATTGCAGCAAAGATCTTGTCTGCGGGTTCACCGTGGGCGTCGCGGGAAACCGGTTTGATGT
>JBEPTW010000236.1:0-5790 GCA_041691855.1 Verrucomicrobiota bacterium
GCCGGAGCCGTTCGCCGAAATCCACGCCGACGGTGAGCGTGCAGGTCGTGCCGTTGATCTCGACGAGATCGCCGTTGAGCAGGAGATGGACGATCTTCCCGTGCTTGTCGCGGAAGACGCCGTCAAAGTCCCGTACGCGGCCGTCCTTGCGCAGATGCCCGACGAATATATTTCGCTGACGGAGGTCGGCCCACAGTTTGAGTTCGGTGGTGGTACGGCCGATGATTTCGGCGCGAGTGTAGCCGGACGCACGCTCGAAACCGGCGTTGGCTTCCAGCATGGTTCCGTCGGACAGCCGAGTGATAATCATCAGCGCGGGAATCGTCTGGAACGTTTTCGCAAAAAAATCCTGGGACTCGCGTCGGTTGGCCTCGCCTTGTCGCAAGGCGTCCTCGGCTTCGGCCAGCTGACGCTCCACTTCGGCCAGGCGAGTTTGCAGCTGATCGACGGTCGGGGAAATGCGGGCGGAATCGGGCATTGCGACGTTATCGCATAGTGACAAACCGAGTGCAGGCAACGGCGGACTTGCCGTCCCCGCCCATCATGCCGGATGGCCGATGTAGCGACTGGCCTCTGTGCCTGTCGGATTGGCCGGGATCAACTCGGCGGGCACGGAAGCCTATCGTTACGGGCCACGTCTGGGATCAGTCAGTGCGGGTTCCGTCGAGCAGGAAAACCAGAAAGAGAATCGTGGCCCAACCGGTGAAGAACAACGCGACTGTTTGGGCCGCGGGGGAAAACGTGATCAGCGCTGCGAGGGTAAGCATGACGAGCAGAAGGTGCCACAAGCCGCCCGTTCTGGCCATTGGCCAGCCGGGCATGGGCTCATCGGTCAGGCGCGGGTTTTGCTCTCTGTCCGCTTTACTTTGATCGATCCGGTTGCCACCGTTCTGTGGTGCAAAAAATCCTCGTGATCGACGACGACGCAAAGATGCGCAAACACATGAGCGCGTTGCTCGCGTCGGAAGGCTATCAAACCATGGAGGCGCGCAACGGACGCGAGGGCGTGGAAATGATCAAGCGCGACCATCCGGATCTCGTGTTATGCGATATCACCATGCCGGAAATGAACGGGCACCGCGTGCTCGAATCGGTGCGGGCTGACTCCGCCCTGGCGCATCTGCCGTTTATTTTCCTCACCGGTTGGGGCGAAAAAGAGGACTTGCGCACGGGGATGAATTTGGGCGCGGATGACTACCTCGTAAAACCAATTGAGCCGGCGGAATTGCTCACGGCCGTCAAAGCCAGGTTACGTCGGCGACAACAGGCGGGTTCCGGACGTTCCTCGACGGTGGCGGATGCCACACCCGAGGCGTTGGCGACGGCGCTCGGCCTCACTCCGCGGGAAGCCGAATTACTTTCGTGGGTGGTGCAGGGGAAAACCAATCCTGAAATTGGCATTATCCTCGGCATCAAGCTCACAACGGTGAAGAAGCACCTAGAGAGTATTTTCGCCAAACTCAGTGTCGAGAATCGCACCGCCGCCGTCACGCTCGCGCTGGAAACAATCGGACAGCGGCCCTGACCCGCCGCCAGCACCGCAAATCGGCTTACGACGATTTGGGAAACGGAGTAATCGATACCCCCGGTAGCGCCTTTCGCGCTGGTGGAATGACGTCGTCCCACTGGATGTTTTTCGCGGCTTGGTGAAAGTCCTTCGGCATCGGACACAGCTTTTGATTTTGATCGGCGAGAACGATCTTGTGCCGGCCCATCGCATGGAGCTCGTTGGTGGAATCCTTGTAGAAATGAAACACCAGCTCCGCGCTCGTGATTCGCAGGCGCTCGACGGTCATTTCGCAGCGGATGACGTCGAAGACAAACAGCGGCTTGATGAAATCGCACGAGACGTTGCGCGTGATCAGCAAGAGACCCTTTTCGAGGTGCATGCCGAAATTTGGGACGCAGTCGCTCACCCAGAGTTCTCGCGCCACGCCCGCGATCTTCAGGTAGTTGAGAAAATAAACACTCCGAAAACAATCCGTGTCGCCAAAGGTGATCGTGGTTTTATAGACATAGGGCCGGCGAATGCGCGGCGCGACGCCGGCATCCGCCGCGAAATTGATTTCAATCGGTGGATTGGTTTGTGGCAGGTCTTGGACCCTGAGAGGACTTCCGGACATCGAAGGAGTGGATTGGCGGTGGTGTTCTAACTGTTCATTGAGCCCAGCCGAATCCGCAGAACGTTTCAGTTTTTTTGGATGACCGGGCCCGACGGTTTCAGGAGAAAGCAGTTCGTGTTCCAAACCACTCTTTGCGCTGGAGCCGAATTCAACGGCTTCAATTAGTCGAGTGCGTTTCGGGAAAGATGACACAGATTTGCAAAGAGAAGCGCCGGACAAGGGCAGTAAATGCAGATTGATTGCAATAGCATCGATTTTCGAGCTCCACCGCGGTCATTTTTTACGAATGAAGATCCCGGATCGATTCATTGATCGTGTCGGGTACATAGATGCTTGCAGTTCGCCAGTCCGGTGTAGCCGTGCCAGTTGCTCGGCGTCGCGGCGATCCGTCTTTTGTCGGGGGCTTTTTTCCTGCGGGGTCTTGGTTGGCGCCACCACGATGCAGTTGATCCTCAGCTGCCGCCGCCGGTAGAGCAAGTAGCCCGTGGGGCCCGCCTCGTAGACCACGTGCAAGGTGACGCCCTCGCCTCCGAGATTGCGCAGGACTTTTTCCATCGCATGCAAATCGCTCGAGATCGTGCCGTAGATCCGGACCTCGCCTGAGCGGTCGCCTTCGGCCACCGCGATCACCGTCGTATCTTTGTGAACATCCAGGCCCACGTATTTATCTAACGTCTTCATGGGCTTGTCTCCGTTTTGGGTTGTTTCGGTTGTTGTTCATCCTTCGGCCACAACTCTGCGACTCTGCCCCTCACCGGGTAACCCGCGCTCAGGGGACAAGCACATCTTTTTTCTCCGTGGCCTCTGCACGCAACTATAGTGTCGAGGCAAAGAGAAGATGACCATTTCCATCACGCTGTTCGCTTGGTTCATGCTGACGCCGCTGGTTATGCTGTGGCTCCAAAAGAAGAAGCTTTCCGCCTGGAAGAAGACCGACGGCGCTGTTGTCGAATTGTCCGGCCCAAACGAGGAGGGCTACGCCGCGATCGTCGACTTCGTGACCGAGTCCGGAAAGAATTGCACTCTGTATGATCGATGGCGCTCAAACGTCTCGCGATATGCCGTCGGACAGCGCGTGAAGATCTGCTACGATCCGAAGAAACCGAGCAATGCGGTTATCCTTTCATTCGGAGGCGTCTACTTTCTGCGATACGTCGCGATTTCCTTCGCAGTGACGCTTCCGCTGCTCGTGTTAGCGCTACTTTTCCAAAGATGAAGAAAGGCCCAACTTAGAGGGTTCTGATTCGCCGGAGCGCGGATCGTCCCGCGTGATACGGCGGGGACGTTGATCGGAGCCGCGGTCGCACCGTCTTTCCGTTTTTTTCTGCTCCAGATGATGATCGCGCGCAAAGCGGTGGCCGCCCAAGTCGCGCCCGGGTTTGTGTGCTGTCATGCTGATGCTCGTCTTCATTGGGAGCAGACGGGCGGAGCCCGAGCGTGGCGTGGTAGCGTGCCGACGACGACGAGCGCGAAGGCCTCGCAATGGGAGCAACGCAGATGCCACTGCGTTTCGGGCGGCACCGCGGCCGTCACGATGATCGGCACGGCGAGCACGGTCTGCACGGTGAGGAAGCGCGCCTTGGCCGAGGGATGCAGCCAGCCAAAATACCGCACGCGGGGTTGTCCCGGTGGCGGGACATGCTGCAAGTAACGCCGCAGAAACTCCTCCGCGCTCACGGCGCACACTTTCTTTTGCTGCGTAGCGGAGTCCGTGTACTTGAACGTCACCGCTTCGTCATTGGCCGCAATGAGGGTAAATTCGATAGGGTCATGATGTGACATTTGACAAGACTTCGAATCGGGCCACCCAGAAACCATTTTTCGGTCGACGGTTACATCATGGGTGCGTTCAGATTCTTTTCGCTACGATTCGCTGGCCAATCGGGTGCGACCACTTCGCACCCGATTGATTTAACTGTTTCTAATGTGATAACGTCGACGCTGGCTGTTAATTAATTTTCATTCCAGCTTCTGGAAGACAGCCTCGGCAGGCACGGTTCAAGCTCTCGGTGGGGTATGAACCTTCAATAATACAGCCTGCCCGGTGAGGCTGCTGATGGGCTCAACCGGGCGGGCCACTTTCCAGTGAATTGAATTCGTGAATTGGCTAGTCGCCGGGTGCGACTCCGCAGTTTAAGTCCGCCGCGGGGCGTTGTGGCTCCAGTGTTTGAAACTGGAGCGCGGGCGACCCGCCGCGTCATGCTCACGCCAAACCGAGTTTTTGCAAAACTGCAGCGGGCGGGCCATCGAAGGTGGCGAGTGGCATGTTGCCTGTGTAACCGATGTCCTTCATGCCCTGTGGTGTGGTATAAAAACCGCCGGCGGTAAGGTCGCGGAAACGGACAAAGAATTTCGCGCCTTGTTTAAATTCCGGCGCAGCTTTTTCTGTGAAACAAATATCGTCGCAGAGAGCGATCTTCTCCGACTCGGTCAGCGCGGCGAAATTTTTGCTGAATCGGCGTTGCGATTCGGCGTCGATCCACGCGAGGCCCTCAAGAATCACCGGGCGATCTCGCGCTTGATCAGGGTAGGGCGCACTCACCCATTCGTCGATGAAGTCATGCACGTGCAGCTCCGCCGCGGAAGGCGACGAGGCGTCGGCGGGAATAATTACCTCGCACAGCGCAGCAGCAGTAGCGCGTTGGGCATCGGACAGGGTGAGCGGCCAGACGTCACCGGGCTTGTAAGTTTTAAGCAGATCGGGATCGGTACCATACCCCGCGGCGGTGACGGGGGCGGCCGATGTGGAAGCCGGCACCGGATGAGCGGGGTTCTCCGCCGGGGACGTGGCGCCGTGGCCGGTGCGACCGAGAATGGTCGTCGAGGCGGCGGCGGCGAGCATCCATTTGATGGCGGTGCGGCGGTCGGGGCGGGGGGAAAGAGGAGAATTCATGGCTGGGGAGTTGATGGGTTCACAGGTTACCTTTGCGCATTTCCTCGATCATGTAATCGCTCGCGCGCCACGCGAGGGCCATGATCGTGAGAGTGGGATTCTTGTCGGCGTTGCTGGCGAAAGGCCCGCCGTCGGTGACAAAAAGATTCTTCACATCCCAGGTCTGACACCACCGATTGGTGACGGAGGTTTTTTCGTCCGCGCCCATGATCGTGCCGCCGACTTCGTGGATGATTTTGCCGCCCGGCTCGATCGCATCGCTGCCGTCCGCCGCGGGCTCGCTGCTCACCCTGCCGCCCATGGCCTCGATCATCGCCTTGCCCGTTTCCTGCATGTGCTTCGCCTGCCGGGTTTCGTGATCCGACCATTTCCAATGAAAACGAAGAACGGGAATGCCCCACTTGTCCTTCACCGTCGGATCGATTTCACAATAGCTGTTGTCGTTGGGGATCATTTCACCGCGTCCCGTGAAATCCACGAACGTCCCGAAGTAGCGGCGCGAATCTTCCTTGAAACGCCGGCCGTAGCTCCCACCCGTGAGCCACTCGATTCCGCTGCTCGTTACCGCGTCGGGCATTTGCCGACCGGTGCCGAATTCGATATGATAACCGCGAGCGAAATTCAATTTTCCCGCGTGCTGCTCCTTGTAGAGCCACCATGGAACGTAGACATGCGCGCCGCCGGCGCCGTCTTCATTGTGCAGAGGGAGGTTTTCCAACGCGGGGATTTGTCCACCCAATTTCGCGCCGACTGTATCCATGATGTACTTGCCGA
>JBEPTW010000237.1:0-5738 GCA_041691855.1 Verrucomicrobiota bacterium
CGTGGTGCGAATGCCCGGAGTCGAACCGGGATCAATAGCTTCGGAGGCTACTACACTATCCATTGTGCTACATTCGCAAACAACAGCGGCCTAGCTTTTGGCTGGCCCGCGGGAATTCAAGCAGTTTCGCGGGCGACCTGGGCTTAGCCGGAAGAATCCATGAGGGACCACCACCGAATACACAGAAATCAGAGTGATGAATTTAGATCTGAACCGATTAACCAGCCCATCCGATTGCTGCCTGATCAACCGATCTTTTTATGATCTGAAAATGTACATCCTGTGTGTTCTGCATCTTCTGTGGTTAAATCCGACGGCACGTTTTCGGATCAGTGCGCCACGGTGACCTTGGCAGTCATCGGCTGGCCGATTTCCTTGAGCAGGTCCTTGTACCAAGCTTGGCTGACGTCGAACGCCTTGCCGCCTTTGATCCGGGGAAATTCGATGGCGCGAAGTTCGTTGCCGCGTTCCTCGTCCTGGCCGATGAGGCCACTCTCGCCTTTTTGCGCGCACTCGATGGCTTTGAGGACGCAGGTATCGATGAGTTTAAAATCCTCTTCGTTGGCCGGCGCGGAGCGGGCAAAGTAACCGCTTTTTTGGACGAGAACTTTTTCTGCGCCGAGCATCGAGGCGAAACGTTCGGCAAACCATTTGCCCGGATTGATCGTATCGAGCCGGACGTGGCCGAAGGCGTCGCGGTCGACTTTGCCACCGCTAGCGGTCAACTCGGCGATGATGCTATCGAGACCGGCGCCTTCGCTGACGAATAGGTTAATGTTGCCCTGTTGGTCCATGAGCGCGCGCAGGCGCTTGGCTTCGGCTTCGATGTCGAGCGCCTGTTCCGGAATGTAGACGGCGTGGATAGAATATTTTTCGCGCGCAAGGCCGATGCCGGGAACGTAAACGTTTTTGTCGGCGATTTTCTGGTATTCGCGCGCGGTGGCGGCGGTGAGCCAGCCGCAATTGCGGCCCATGACTTCATGGACGATCAGCATGCGTCCACTCGCGCCGAGTTCGGTTACGACGTTCTGGAAAAACCGTGCGCCCTGTTCGGCTGCGGTCACTGCACCGAGGCTTTGCTTAATCGGGATGATATCGTTGTCGATCGTCTTGGGCAGACCGATCACGTTAAGCGAATAATTGTGTTGCTGCAGATAAGCCGCGAGATCGGCCGCGGTCGTGTTGGTGTCGTCACCGCCGACGGTGTGCAGGATGTCGATGCCATCGCGTTGGAGTTGCTCGGCGGCGACCGCGAGGGGATTCTGACCTTCCTTAACCAAGCCGCGCTTCACGCAGTCCTTGGCATTGGTGAGCTTTACCCGGCTGTTGCCGATGACGCTGCCGCCGTAGGTGCGCAGCACGCCAGCCTTGGTGCGGATCTCGGGAGTGACGACCATGATGTCGCCTTTGAGCAGGCCTTTATAGCCGGAGCGGTAGCAGATGATTTCCCAATCCGGGCATTGAGCCGTGTAATGGAGAATCAGTTGTCCGACGGCGGCGCTGAGGCACGGGGCGAGACCACCGGCGGTGAGAATGGCGACTTTCTTCTTGGTAGGCATGGTTGAAAACGGAAATTGCAGCAAGTCCCGCGCCGCGAATCAATCCCGCACACTCAGGCGTCGCTGCTTATTTTTTTGCCGCCTGCATGTGGCGGTGGACAAAGAAATAATAAATCAAGCCCAACACCGCGAGCAGTCCCACGGCCCAGAGAGTGATGGCGTGGAGTTCGCCGTTCATCAGGGCCTGATCTTCACCGGCCTTGACCCCGAGCCAGCTGAGTACGCCGCACCAAAGGGCTGAACCGAGGATGGTGTAGAACGAGAACCAGCCGAAGTTCATTTTCACGATTCCTGCGGGAATGCCGATGAGATGGCGCACCACCGGAAGCAAACGGGAGGCGAAAATGCCGAAGTTGCCATAGTGCTCCGCCCAGTTTTCGGCTTTTTCAATTTTCTCGGGCGACACAAAAAGATGGCTCAGTGCGCGCCGCAGAAATGGCGAGCGAACGCGGCGGTCGCTCCAGGCGGAAAGGGATTGGCTGATGCTGATGACGAGCGGTCGACCGGCCCAGCGAGAGGCCCAGTACATCGCCGTCGCACCCAGCCAGCAACCGAACGTACCGGCGATGACGATGCCTGGAAGCGTCATGCCGCCCTTGGTGTGGGCGAGATGGGCGGCGAAAGGAATAATGAACTCACTCGGCAGCGGCAGGAACGTACTCTCAATGAACATCAGGAGAATGATGAGCGGATAACCGCCCGTCTCCAGTGAGTGCTGATACCATGTGATGAGCTTCGCCAAGAGGTCGTGCATAAATAAAAAAGGCGGGCGCATTACGCGCCCGCCAAAGGAAATTAAACTGATTAGACGTCCGGCTTGGTCTTACGCAGGCCCTGAACGCGGTCGCCCGCCTTCCATTGACCGCGCTTTTTGAGGATCTCGACGCGTTCAAAACGTTTCAGAACGTTGCGTTTAACGACGAGACCATTGCCGGATTTGAGACTGTTGTGCTGGGACATAAAGAGAGGGATTAGGATGATTTCGGACTCTGGAAGGGTGCGGATGTAGAGTTCGCCATCGCCCATGACAAGTACTTTTCTCCAACGTTTTCGGCGGTCACTTCAATCCACTGTGGAGTCGTGTAAGGGTGATGATGGTGTACCCATGAATTGAGGGCGGAAGCATTGCCGGGGAGGTATTTAAACCAGACCCGGAATTCCTCTGCCTCCTCCAGTCGGCCGTCGGCGTGATAGTAGGAACGGATGGGGCCGTCGACCTGCGCACAAGCGGCGAGCTGATGTTCCACTGCGCCGCGAGCAAGGCGCTCGGCATCGGTGCGGAGGGAAGTCGTTGTCCAAGCCACGAACATGGAGCGTTTTTCGCACGATTCTGATCACGCGAAAAGCTTAAACATACCGCGGATTTACGTGGAATTAGCCCTTGACGGACTTCGCGTGGGGCGTAGGTCTATCCCTTCCAACTTTTCCGCCTGCAACTATGAGAGACGAATATATCCGCGAAGCCCAGAAAGTGATTCCTGACCCGAACATCCTGATCAATGTGATTTCCCGTCGGGTGAAACAACTCCGTCGGGGCAGCCGCCCTCTCGTTGAGTCATTGGAAAAGCTCAGCCCGGAAGATATCGCTTTGCGCGAAGTCATCGAGGGCAAGATCAGTTACGAATTACACACGGTCTAATTTTCCGGGAAATTTTCCCGTCTTATCGCGAAGCGAGGCATCTGCCTCGCTTCTTTTGTTTGTCTCCTTGCGGATCGTTCCGTATCGTTAAACTTCGACCATGGCCGCCAAGTCCCACGATTCCGCACGTTACACCGAGCTTCGCAATTCGAAGGCTCTGCGGGATTATTTTGTTCACGATAAGTTCGAGGCCGGCATCAAGTTGGTCGGGACCGAGGTGAAATCGATTCGCGCCGGCAAAGCACAGATCACCGATGCATTCGCGCGCGTTGAAAAAGGCGGAGTGTGGTTATACGGTGCTTTTATCCAGGAATATTCGCATGGCGGTCTTTCCCAACATGCGCCGCGACGGGTGCGGCAGCTGCTGTTGCACGAGAGCGAGATTCGCAAACTGACAATCGCAGTGGAAACCGGCGGCCAAACGATCGTGGCGTTGCGGATGTATTTCAAAGACGCGCTGGTGAAGGTCGAGATCGCGACTGCGAGCGGCAAAAAGCAGTTCGACAAGCGCGCGGACGTCAAAAAGCGTGAGCAGCAAATGGAAGCGCGCAAAGCCCTCAAATTTCGCCGATGAAGAAAAAACTCCCCACTCAGGTCACCGTGCGCGTGCCCGGCAGCACGTCCAATTGCGGTGCCGGTTTCGACACGCTCGGCTTGGCGCTCACGATTTATAATTCCGTCACGTTGACGCGCGGAGATTGGCGCGGGGCGAGGGCGGCAACTGACGCGGATATCGCCGGGCTCACCATGGCCGACGATGCGGCGCAGCTTTTTTTCGTGCGCTCGGGAGTGGAGGAGTTTGGTTTCACTTTAAAAATTGAAGGCGATGTTCCGATGTCGCGCGGGCTGGGCTCCAGCGTTACTTTGCGGGCGGGCGTGGTCGCGGGATTGAACGAATTGTCCGGCGCAAAACTCACCCGCGACGATCTCTGTTCACTGGTCACGCAGCTCGAAGGCCATCCCGATAACGCCACGCCGGCGGTTTTGGGTGGGTTTTGTGTCGCGCGGTGCGATCCGCACACGGGGGAATTGCTGGGCGTGTTGCGCAAGCCGATCGGACGCGATTTGGTTTTCGTGGTGGTGTCGCCTGATCAGGAACTGGAAACGAAGAAAGCCCGCGGGATTCTGCCCAAAGAGCTGCCGTATTTTGACGCGATCAAGAGCGTGAATAGTGCGGCTTACGTGGTCGCGGCCATGTTGTCCGGGGAATACGATCGCCTGCGCGATGCGGTGTGCGATTTTTTGCACGAGCCATATCGCTTACCGCTGATCCCTGGCGCGAAAGTGGCGATCGATGCAGGCATTGCCGCCGGTGCCTTGACCGGTTGGTTGAGCGGCAGCGGTTCGAGCGTGTTATGCGTCGCGCGGCCACCTTTGGCGGCAAAAGTCGGACGAGCGATGGCTGCGGCATTTGCGGCGCATAAGTTACCCGCGACCATTCACCTGCTTCGCGCCGACAACAAGGGGCTAGTTTTGCGCAAACGGCGCACCTGATCCGATCACTGCCGGCGGCTTTAGATCCGGCCAGTGTTTCACGACGTGTTCCGCGAGTGTTTTCCATTTGAAGGGCTTGCGGACAACCGCCTTTAACGCGGGAACCTTTGCGAGTTCGCTCTTCGTGAATTTCAACATGTAGGCCGTGATCATAACGGCAGGAATTGTCGGATACTTCTTTTGCACTTCTGCAATGAATTCCAATCCGTTCATCACCGGCATTTGATAATCGGTGATAATCAAACCGACGTTAAGGTCGGGCATTGCTTTCAACGCTTCCACCGGAGTCGTGAATCCACGGACCGGACAGGCGAGATGCTCGCTCAACAGCTGTTGCAGCAAGTCGATATAGGCTATTTCGTCGTCAACCAATACGACGATTTTATCATCAGTGCGTGGTAATACCGGTGACATGAAGGTAAATTCTGCACACTGCGGCAGCTCAGGTACTAATAGGGAAAGATAGCCGGTCGTAAAGCGGTAAAAACACCTACTTGATTGGGTATCGCGAGTCCGTTTATTTCCCTGCCATTGACAGGGAGGCTTTGTCGCCACGCATTATGAATCGCATGATTCACGTCGTGCTGTTTCAGCCGCAAATCCCGCAAAACACCGGAAACATCGGACGGATGTGTGCGGTAACGCGCAGCCGATTACACCTCGTTCATCCGCTTGGTTTCGAGGTCACGGACAAGAATCTAAAACGCGCGGGGATGGATTATTGGTATTCGCTCGATGTTCATCACCACGCGGATTGGGCTGCGTTCAAGGCCAGCCCGTCCGCGCCCAAACGACTCTGGCTGTTCACGACGCATGCGACGCAAACTTTTTGGGCGGTGCGTTACGGCGAGGAGGATGGATTGGTTTTTGGCAATGAGGGCGCGGGCGCGCCGGACTGGTTGCATGCGGAATTGGGCGATGCGCAGCGCGTGAAAATTCCCCACGCCAACGCGGCACTACGTTCGCTCAACCTTTCCACTTCCGCGGGTATCGCCGCATACGAGGCGTTGCGGCAAGTGGGCGGGTTGGGGATTTAGGGCGACTCT
>JBEPTW010000238.1:0-5719 GCA_041691855.1 Verrucomicrobiota bacterium
GCCGAGTTGATGGCGACCACCTTCGGGTTTTTGCGAATGACTGACGTATCGTTGGTCCAGTCGCAGGGATAGAATGCGACCAGCGGATTATCGTGCACGAAATCAAAGAGCCGGCGGGTGCCGTTGATGAAGCTGGTGATAATCCTTCCCTCGCCAACTTTCTTCAGCCGGTTGGTTACGGCTCCGGCTTCGACCAGGTCCACCACTCCGTCCGAAAACATTTCCGAATGGATGCCCAGATCGTGTTTGCCATGGAGACGCGCCAGCACCGCGTCGGGGATGCCGCCGATGCCCATTTGGAGGGTGGAGCCATCCTCAATCAGATCGGCGACCAGCGCGCCGATTTGGGCCTCGACCGGCGTTTCCGGAGTTCGAGCATGTTCCACCAATGGCCGGTCACTCGCGACGAAAGCGTGAATGCGACTCAGCGGCACCACGTTGTTTCCGTGGGTGCGGGGCATCTGCTCGTTGATTTCGGCGATTACCACCCTTGCACTTTCCGCGGCGGCCTTCGCGGCATCGCATGACGTGCCCAGCGAACACAGGCCGTGCGTGTCGGGTGGTGACACTTGAAGCAACGCAACATCCAGTTTCACGGTGCCCGAGGTGAAAAGTCCGGGAATGTCCGAGAGAAAAATGGGCACGAAATCCGCGCGGCCTTCGGCAATGGGGTCACGCAGAGGCGCACCGACGAACAACGAGATTGAGCGAAACTCCGCTTCACGTCCGCGAGCGGCAAAGGGTGCCGGGCCCGCGGTGTGCAGGTGGTAGAGCCGCACCTTTGCGAGATCGTGGCGGGCACAGAGCGCTGCAATCAGAGGTGCCGGGGTGGCACAAGCGCCGTGAATGAAAACATTGGTGTCACTGCGTACCGCTGCCACCGCATCAGCAGCGGTTACAGCGCGGGATTTCCAATCGATGATCATGGGCGGGGAAGGTTCAGTGGTTACTCCTCACGCAGCTGATTTAAAACTGCGCCAGTAGTGCAATGGCAGGCTGGCAACCGCGATGAACGCGAGCTGGCTCCCGACAAATCCCAGCAGCCACCAAAACGCTGCGTCGATGAAACCGTAACTATGCAAACCCACGCCGAGCATGTTAACGCCGAACCAGCTCCAGCTGGTCACGATATTGCCGAAGATCGCGAGGTTCATGAGGCCGCGCTGTTTCACCAAGCCGCCCCAGCGCGCGTGTAGGATCAGCACGTTCCAGAGCACAATGATGAGCGCGCCATTTTCTTTCGGGTCCCAGCCCCAGAAACGGCCCCAAGATTGGTCGGCCCAGATGCCGCCGAGCACCGTTCCCACAAAACTGAACAAGGTGGCGAAGCACACGATCCCATAAACCATTCGCGCCAGCGCATCGGCGGTGCCGCGATCCAGTGAGCGGGTAGACAGGCCGCGCACGACGTAGATCAGCGCAAGGAAACCGGCGAGATAGGTGGCGGAATATCCGGTGGTCACCACCACGACATGGGTCGCGAGCCAGAAATTCGAATCGAGCACCGCGCGCATCATCTCAAGCGTGTCGCCGCCGAGCGCCAGATGGTGCGCGATCAGCAACGTCGCAAAACCGATCAGCCCCGCCGCCACACTGCCGATGGCATTCCGGTAAATGATCTCGAGTCCAAGACAGAGCGCGACAGCTCCCCAGCCGATGAAGAGTGCGGAGGAGTACAGATTGGTCACGGGTGGCCGCCCCTCGAGCCACATCCGCGTGGCGATGCCTGCGGTCGCCAGTACCCAGGCCAGCGCGACGAGCCCGAGTGCAGCCCGGCCAAGCGGGCCGGGCCATTTTAGCCAGGAAAATACCGCGAGAATAAATGCGCCCACATAGAGGATCATCGCGGTATAGAAAGGTTGCGCGGCATTGAAACGTGCCTCGATGCCGCACTTCTTCAGGAAGGCGGGAATATTTTCCGCAAGCTCGCTGCTATACTCGTGCACCACGTTGTTGAAGGTCGCCGGCTGCCGGCTTTGCCACGCGACCCCGAGTTTGATAAATGCGTCAGTCGCGTGATCGAGTCGGCCGCGCTCTACACTGGCACGAAGCGCCGCGCCGGCAGTCATCCAGCCTTTCGCGTCGGTCTGACCAGTTTCCGGCGGGATGGGACGTAAATACGCCAGCGTTTCCAAGGTTGCGAAACTGGTGTTCAGGTCGGTCAGCGCTTTGGCCGCTGCGGCATCGAACGATTGGTTCGCACTCTTGGCGCGCAACGCCGCCAGTCCGGCGGGAACGGTTTCATTAAAATGCGAGAGTTCGGTTAGGTAGCCGTCGACCCCGGGAGCGAGTATGCTGTCTTGAATCGCTTCGTATAAAACGAGGCCATTGCGGAGCTGGATCACGGCGCTTTGGAACGAAGTGCGCAGAGCCGATTCCACCGAGTCAGCCAGCCTGGCTTGACGATCAATTTCGGCGATGCCCTTCGCCAGCTGCGTGAACGTGAAGCGTTTTTTCCCCACTCCCTCCGCGGGGGTGAGATTGCAGATCGTCAACACGTCCGGATGCACGATCTCAAAAACCGGGTAGGTGTTCGCCACTGCGGGCCGGTAAAGCATGTCGAGCAGCCATTCGGTCGGGCTTACGGTGCGTCCATCGGACGCGGTCACCCGCTGGCGGCCTTGCAGCACCAAGAGGGTGGTCCGTGCTACCGTATCCAGCGGTTTGATGCGGCCGTTGACGAGCGTGGGCAGTCGGCCAAATTCGCCGAGAGGGTATTCGCTGTGATTGTGCGTGGGAAACAGCGAGGCGAGGACGGCCAGAATCGCGACGAGCAGAACAAACGAGGGGAATATTCTACCAGGCGACCAGAACGATCCGGCGGTCTGCTGCTGCGCACCTCGTGATTTCAAATCCGGATCTGATCGAGTTCCTGCTTGATCGGGGGATTGATCGCTGACGCGGCGTTTGCGGAAAAAACCAATGAGATGAAAGCCAAATTGCAGGACGAGTCCCAACGCCATCAGGCCACAGGCGATGTAAGGCATCAACCAGCTCGGATTGCGGACCACCTGAAGGACCGTGGTCAGATCGTTGTTTTGGAAACCCGCCTGATAAAATGTCAGTCCACCGTAGCGCAGCGGATTGTTCATGTAGATCAGCACTTCGCGGTCATCGATCCCGTCCGGCGTGGTGAGACGGATGCGGCTGGAAAAGTTCTTGGGGATATCCGTGCCCGCGTAACGATCATGGCTGAATTTCAAAAGCGTCAGCGAGTACGGCTGATAGTGTCGCGCAAATCGCAGCGCGATTTTCCACGAGCGCCCGCCCGCTTCGAACCGCTGTGGTTCATCGAGAAAAGGTGACACCAGCCAGGTGCCGAGCACGCCGTCCGCTCCGGTCAGTTCCACGTCGGCGCAGGGGATATTTCGCTCGTCCTGCTTGTAGGTCAGCGGTTGCAGCGTGGCGACCACCTGTGGACCGATCCCTTGCGTGGGTGCACCGGGCGTGTCGGCGGCGGAGGTCACCGTCAGAGGACGCATGGCCAACGTGGCATTGGGAAAATAGTTTTTAATCGTCACCCGAAAAGGCAGTTTCGGATGCTGGATCGTCTCCTTGTGCGCAAGGAAGGCCTCGGGTATGGCAATAACTTCGTCAAACTTGGGATTGGTGACATCTGTGATCGCCAGCTCGACGTTCCGGTAACTCTCGGAAAAATTCTTCGTCTGCCCCTGATCGAGGCGCAGTTGAAACTCATCCTGCCACAGTCCGGTCAGCAGCTGACCGACGAGCAGGAGGATGAGTCCGGTATGCACGATCCAGATTCCGGACTTCCGCCACGTCAGTTTGAAGCGGTAGATGTGCGCCGCGACCAGATTTAGCAGCATCAGTCCGCCGATGGTGTAGCCGCCGGGGAAGACGGCGAGCGAGAGGTTGCCGGTTTTCCAGAACACCACGAAGGTGCGGAAATATTTCTCCTGCACGACCCAGATGCCCAAATTTACCTGGTCGAGGGTGGCGACCAGAATCAGAATGATCGAAAACACCAGCAGCACCACGGTGAGCTTGAGTGAGACGATCAAGTCGCGCGCGTCGCGGAGAAGAGAAGCCATGGTGGTCAGGGAGCTTTTAGACTCTGGATTAAGGAAAGGAAGGAGGGCTTTTCCTTGGCAACCAAAGCAGCCGGACCCGTGAGTTTGAAAAACCAATTTGAGCCGTCGCTCGGTACGATCGCGCCGAGCATTCCCTGCGGTTTGTCGGCGGGGCCACCGGTGAGCTCGACGAGCATGACCGACAGACCGTTAACGGTGAGATGCTCGGTTGCGGCGGGCAGCTCAGATTCGGTGAGCGGTGGCAACGCGAGCTGACCGCGCCAACGATTGATGTTGGCGAGTTCTCCACCGACCGCGCCCGGGAATGCCGTCACGGAAAAGTCGGCGCTTGCGCCGTTTTCGCCTGACACCGCATAGGTCGCCCTACGCATGGCCGACGCGGGCTTGCTCACCCAGTGGGCGGGTGCAGTCCATTTAAGTCCCAGATGATCGGCCTGCTCTGGGGCAGACGCCGCGGTACCGGCCGAGGCGGGAACAGACGAAGCAGGCGATGGATCGCTCGCAGGCTTAACGGTCCGGAGAAATTCGAGATACGCGGGTTTTTTCCGTGCGACCAAGGCCTCGGGTCCCGTGAGCTTGAAGAACCAAGTGGCGCCACCGTGAGGAACAATCGCGCCCAGCAGTCGTTGCGGCTTTTCTGCTGCCGTGCCGACGAGGTCGACCACGTGCATGGTCAGTCCGCCGACTTCGACGAGCGTGATTGCGCTCGCTAGTTCAGCTTCGATGATCGGTGGCAATTGCAACTGACCGCGCCAGCGATTGACGTTGGCCAAGTCGCCGCCGACATCGCCGGGAAAGGCCGTGATCGCAAAATCGCCACCGGACGTGCCCTCTTCGCCCACGGTATAACTGGCCTTGCGCATGGCGGACGCGACTTTGGGTTTCCAATCGGCTGGCGCCGTCCACGCGAGCCCGTCGCCGTCAATTCCGGCGCCAGTAATAGCTCCCGGATTTTGGAATCCGGGCATTCCCGCAGGCGTGGCGGTGGAAGGCGACGCCGGGGCGGGTGAATCGTTTTCCTTGGGAATGCGGTAAGTGGCAATTTTCGAGTCGCGACACGCCGTCGAGAAAAGAGCGAACGTGGCAATCGGAACAGAGAACCAACGAAGTGGCATCCTGCGAAACCCGGGAAAGAAATGGCGACGCAGCGCGCTACGCAGGAAGGAAGACAAATGGTGCCCTAGCATACAATCTCACCATCATGACCGAATTCACGCCGGACGACTGCGCATATTTTGCGCAGCTTCACCCAGTCTTTGCTGAATGGGTGGGAATTACGCTGAAAAAGACGATTGGTAACGGAGTGCACAGAGGGAAACACCGAGAGACTCCACGGACAATCATCCGGGGAACGCCGAGCCCCTGGTCGGCTGCTGACGATAATGCCGGCTGGTGGGCGGGGCTCCGGGTTCAGGCGATGCGGATAAACCGGAAATCAGTCCGCCAACCGGCGCATACCGCAAGGCTTGCGTGCTCCTGCGCAAAGCATGCGCAGCCAGCACGCGCAAAAAATGCCATACTGGACGCGCGCTCACGTCGCGCGCTGCACCTCTCTCCCTTCATCATGAAACATCTAGCTAAAACTGTCGGCTGTGTCGTTTTTCTTTTCACTGTAGCCTTGAGCTACGCCGCTCCCGCCTCGGAAAACTGGGAAAATCATTGCATGA
>JBEPTW010000239.1:0-5704 GCA_041691855.1 Verrucomicrobiota bacterium
TTGTTGCCGCGGAAGCTGAACGAAATATTCGAGACGCCGCCGCTGACTTTGGCGTGCGGCAAGTTGGCTTTGATCCAGCGAGTAGCCTCGATGAAATCGACAGCGTAATTGTTGTGCTCTTCGATGCCGGTGCCGACGGTAAGAATGTTTGGATCGAAAATAATGTCCTCCGGCGAAAAGCCAACCGTGTCCACGAGTAGACGATAAGCGCGCGTACAGATGCGGATTTTTTCCGAATACGAGGCGGCCTGACCGTTTTCGTCGAAGGCCATCACCACCACGGCGGCACCGTAACGCATCACCGTGCGCGCTTGCTCGAGAAACTTCGCTTCGCCTTCCTTGAGCGAGATCGAGTTAACGATGCCTTTGCCTTGGAGGATTTTCAGGCCGGTTTCGATCACCTCCCATTTCGAGGAGTCGACCATGAACGGAACTTTTGCGACCTCGGGTTCACTGGCGAGAAGATGGAGGAAACGGTCCATCGCGGCGACGCCATCGATGAGGCCCTCGTCCATGCAGATGTCGATGACGTTCGCGCCGTTGTCGACCTGCTGGCGGGCGACGGCGACGGCTTCCTCGTATTTGCCGGCTTTGATGAGCTTCGCGAATTTCGGCGAACCCGCGACGTTGGTGCGTTCGCCGATCATCAGGTAATTTTTGGGATCGTGCGTGAATGGCAGCGAGCCGGACAGCGACAACTTGGGCGCGAGAAGGTTAACCTTGCGCGCTGGTTTGGGCTCGAGGGATTTCGCGATCGCGGCGATGTGATCGGGCGTGTTGCCGCAGCAGCCGCCCGCGATGTTGAGCAGACCGCTCGTCGCGAACTCGCCGAGGAATCGGCCCATGTCTGCGGGCAGCAGATCAAAGCCCGTCGGCGAAAGCGGATTCGGCAGTCCGGCGTTCGGATAAGCGGAAATAAACGTGTCCGACTTCGCGCTCAGTTCAGCGAGAAACGGGCGCATTAGATCGGGACCGAGCGCGCAGTTGAGGCCGACGGAGAGTGGTTTTACGTGACGGACCGCGTTCCAGAAAGCCTCGACCGTTTGTGCGGAGATCATCGTTTCGCCACCGCGGCCAACAGCGGCGGAGATCATGAGCGGGAGTTTGATTTTATCTTCGGCGAACACTTCCTGGATCGCGACGAGAGCGGCTTTCGCGTTGAGCGAGTCGAAAATCGTTTCAACCAACAGCAAATCGACGCCGCCCGCGATGAGGGCGCGCACTTGGCGGCGGTAATCGGCTTTAACCTGATCGAAGGTGATGACGCGGAAACCAGCGTCGTCAGCGTCGGGCGAGATCGAGAGCGATACGGTCAGCGGTCCGATGGCGCCGGCGACATAGCGGCGGCGGCCGGTGGCGTTGGCGATGCGGTCGGCCCATTCACGGCATTGGCGGGCCGAGGTATGATTGATGTCCCACGCGAGATCAGTGAGGAATTTATTCTCGATCACTCCTTGGTAGAAGGCCGGATCCTTGCGGCCGCCGGTTTCGCGTGGGTCTTCGATAAAGAACTCACTTTGGCCGATGCTGGTGGCGGAAAAAGTATTCGTCTCGATGATGTCTGCGCCGGCTTCAAGAAAGCGCCGGTGGATGTCGCCGATTTCGTTGGGGCGCGTGAGCGAGTAAATGTCGCCGTTGTTCTGCAGATCTTTGGGCGCATCCTTGAAACGTTCGCCGCGTGCGTCTTTCTCCGTGAGATTGTAGCTGCGAATAGTGGTGCCCATCGCGCCATCGATAATGGCGATGCGTTCAGCTAACGTGCGGCGGAGGGCGATTTCGGCTTCGGATTGGAAAGGAGTGGACATGGGTAGCTTACGTATCTTTATATCTGAATTCGATGATATGAAATTGCAAGTCGCGTGTGCGGTTTAGTGAACCCTTCTGACTTATGACGTAAAGCAGTCGTTGATTTGAGCTTGCGTGGGTTGATTGAGCGCGGGATGGGTACGGGCGTCTGATGTTCTTTATAACCAAACTCTGAAGAAACAGGGAAGGCCGTGAAAACCGGCCACAGTTGCGCTGCGGTAACGCATGACAAACCCATACCGACGAACAGACGTCGGGCAAAGCCAATCGGGCAACCGGTGAAGGCGAGGGGGGAGGCTAAATGCGGAGTCCGAACATCTGCCTTCAGAGACTCACCACGCCGGCGCGTAGTGCGCGCGCGGGCGTTTCACCTTCATCGCACAGTGAAGGGTGGGAGTGGATGCGCGCGGCATTGCCGTGGCGGTCTGCTCTTGCCGCAGCATTAGCAGACCAATGAAAGCAAACCTCCATGCGTCGCTCCGACGCGTCCTTATTCTTGCCGGCATTTTGCCGGTTATTTCTGCGTTCGCGCAGACTTCCACCTCGGAAAACCTGCCCGACTACGTTTTTTCGGCTACGCGTACGCCTGCGGCGCTGACGACGACCGGTAGTTACGTCGAAACTATCAGCGCGGCCGAATTGCAACGGATGCAGCTGACCAGCCTGCAATCCGCGCTCGGCGGAATTCCCGGTGCGCCCGCGTTTAGTTCGGGAGCTCGTGGTGCGATCACGTCGCTCTTCATGCGCGGTTCGAATTCGAACCAGACTTTGTTTCTCGTGGACGGCATCCGTCTGAACGATCCGAATACGGATTATCAGGTCTATCTCGGTGGCGCGTGCGTTGGCGCGTGCGACAGTTTGGAAATTTCACATGGTCCGCAAAGTACGCTTTACGGCGGCGAGGCGATGGGCGGCGTTATTTCCCTGACGACGCAAAAAGGCGCTGGACCCGAAAAGAATACCGTCTCAGTCGAGGCGGGGTCTTTCGGCACGGTGCAGGGGACGTTGAGTTCCCAAGGCGGCGACGCTCAATCCTCCTATAATTTTTCGGCGGCGGGCGGCACGACCCAAAATGACCGGCCGAACAACACCTTCACCAGTGCGACGTATGCGTTGCGCCTCGATCACAAACTCAACGACAAGGTGGCGATTGGCGGAACGTACCGCGGTTTTATCGGCACGTATGGTTCGCCCGGGGCGAATGTCGGTTACGGAGCAAACGATCCGGACGACAAGGAAAAGGAAAGCAACCAACTCGCGACGGTGTTCGCGAATTTCACGCCGGTCGCGACCTTCAACAGCAAAGTTATTCTTGGTGCTCAGGACCGCCGGTATGAAGCGATCAGTCCGAGCTCGTTTGGCACCTCGGACACGCTGGTGAAAAACAGCCGCGTGGTGTTGGACTGGCAAAACACCATGCAGTTTGGCGAACAGCACAAACTAACCGCCGGCCTGACTGCCGAGGAAAATCATACGGTCAACACTGGCTTCGGCCAGATCGACAAGCACCAGCGGTTGCTCGCGTTTTTCGCGCAGGACGAATGGACGCCGTTCAATCACGTGTATTTGACGGCCGGTTTGCGGAGCGATGATTTCGATACGTTTGGTCACGCGACGACCGGGCGTGTCACGGCGGCGTGGTTGTCCAACGACTCGCGTTGGAAAATCCGTGGCAGTTACGGCACGGCGTTTCGTGCTCCCAGCTTTCTCGATCTGTACGGCCACGAAACTTACTACCAGGGAAATCCGAACCTGAATCCGGAAAAGGCGGCGGGCTGGGACGCCGGCGTGGATTATTTTCTCGCGGGCAACCGCGGGATTCTCAGCGCGACGTGGTTCGATACCCGATTCCGCAATTTGATCGTGTATAATTTCGGGGTTTATCCAGGCACGACGGCGAACGTGGAAAAGGCCCAGACTCAGGGCTTGGAACTCGCGGGCAAATTTCGTTTGCCGGGCGCCATCGATGTTCGCGTCGCCTATACTTATCTCGAAGCGGACAATCTTTCGGAGCGCATCCGGTTGTTGCGCCGTCCGCGCAATAGCGGGTCCATCGACGTCTGGCACGACTTGGGCAACGCCTTCAGTCTCGGCGTGGGCGTGGCTTTTGTGTCTGATCGGCAGGATGTGGATGCGCAGACATTTACCCCGGTCGAAGGCCAAGACTACGCGGTCGCCCGAGTTTATGGAGCATGGAAGGCCACTTCACGAATTACGGTGAAGGCTCGCATTGAAAATCTGCTCAACAAAAAATATGAGGAGGTTAACGGATACCCGCAACCCGGCTTCGGGGCGTTTGGTGGCGTTGAATACAAATTCTAGTTTGCAAATCGAGACTCGGACTATCGCGGTGTGACCGCCGTGATAGTTCGGTTGCCGGCTGAGACAAACTAACCAAGCGGAGATTGCGGAAACTATTTTAAGCGCCGCCGATGCAGCGTCGTTAGCTCCGTCATGGTCGCGTCATTGCTGAGATCATTCGGCCATCCATAAGCGGAGACGACGGCTGCATCCAGCGCCGCTTGTGCTCCCGACCGCACGGCGCGAGCGATGGCCAGGCGGTGCTCTTCCTGAACGCGGGTGAGTGCGCTGAGGGTCGTTGCGGGTGGCCAGGGAAAGGGAAACGACACCACGATTTCGACGGTCGAAAGGGATGTAAACCAATGCCGCCACCACGCGAGAAACACGCTCGATTGAAGTACGCCGTGGGTAAAATCGTCATCGCGAGCCACCGCGAGTAGCGTGTCGTCAGGCAGGAAATTGCTTTCGATCCAATCCCAGGCGGGCACGTCCGACTTGAACGGTGTCGCCAGATAACGCTCACGTTTGGCGAGCGCGGTGCGCAGTTCGGTTTTTGCGTTGGGATTCTGCCACGAGGAATTTTTGTTCTGCGTCAGATTGGCGAACGGCTGTAAATAAAGCGCGGCCTCCTGCGCGCTGAAATAATGGGGGAAATCGATTTGGATGGATTCGTTGCGGCGCTCATTTTGACAGCCGACGAGATGTCGAACCACGTCCGCATTTGGCCGACCGGTGGGATTTCGCGCGGCGAGAACGGCGCGGGCTTCGTTCGGCGTAATTTGCGCCGGAGGCCACGGCGTTTCGCCTACGAAGGCGAGCTCCGGATTCTCTGAAAGCGAACTGGGCAACCAAGCGGGCACGGGTCAGTCGTTGAATGTCATTCGCGGATTCGTTTTCAAGAACTCGGCGATGGTGGAGGCGAAGATCTCGCCGAATTCCGCTCGCTTTTTTTCGCCGACGCCAGTGATCCCGTCGAGATCAGCGACCTTGACGGGATAGTTCCGCGCCATTTGTCGGAGGGTGGTGTCGCCAAAAATAATGTACGCCGGGACACTGCGTTCGTCGGCAAGGCGTTTGCGCAATTCGCGCAATCTGGAAAATAAAATCTCGTCGCACTCTACGTCGCCCTCGCGGCGGGTGGTGCGCTTCGCCTTGGGCAGGGCGAGGGGTTTGGTCAGGGTGATCGGCTTGCGTGCGATCAGGATCGCAAGTCCATCGGCGGTGAGTTCCAGCACGGGGAATTCGCCTTCGGCTTGTGCGACGAAACCGAGACGCATCAATTCGCGACCGACTGCGGCCCACGCGGGACGGGCGAGTTCCCGCCCGATGCCGTAGGTGGTGAGCCGTTGATGATTCCAGCGGGCTATTTTCTCGGTGTCCGCTCCGGTGAGCACTTCGATGATGTGATTTAGCCCAACACCGAACCGGCCGGTCTGACGGATGCGATAGATGCAGGAGAGAAATTTCTGCGCGACGAGCGTGCCGTCATAGGTTTCGCGGGGCTCGAGACAGTTGTCGCAGGCGCCGCAATTATCGGACGGAAAAGTCTCGCCGAAATAATCCAGCAGTTCGCCGCGACGGCAGCCGGCGCTTTCGG
>JBEPTW010000240.1:0-5672 GCA_041691855.1 Verrucomicrobiota bacterium
TTTAAAGCCCTCCCACTGCTCGGGAGGGCTTTTTGTTGAACTACTACGCGTTTATTCAGAGAAAGAACTGCGTGCTGCATCAGGCAAGGCGAAGCAACTTCCAGACACCCCACCCCAGCCCGACTTTTTACGAATCCCAACGCATCGGAAGGGAAAACCTTCCTTCGTACTGCTAAGCTGGATCCTTCTCGGATCCTTGCTGGACGCCTCAGGGTGGGTTCACTTCTGGTTTTGGATGATCGCGGCCGAAGTGTCGGACTGCCGCTTCTGCATATTGGACAGGAGTTGGGAAATTTTGTCTGACCGTTCTTGGTCCATTTGGAGCGAGCGTTGCTGCTCCTCGCTCAAGTCGCCCGGGGCGTTCGTGGAGTCCTTCTGGTCCTTCTTATTCTGCACTTGGCCGACGGCGTCACGGACGACCTTTTTCTTGGCGGAACTTTGTTTCATGGCGGTCATCTGGACCTTCAGGTCGGCATCAGCCTCTTTATTCGCCTGCGCCATGACCATGATGGCCAGCTGTTCGACGTCGGCATTCGTCACCGGCTGACGGGTCGACCTCAAGAGCCCCTGCGCGGAACTACGGGCGGCGGACTCGGTGATCAAAGGGGAATTGGCCAGCTGCTTGCCCGCAGCGGCGATCTGCTCGGGCGAAACCAGGTGGACGGAGCTTGCCGGCAGCGCGGCCGCATGCGGTTTGGTCACTTTCACTGCGCCGACCGGGCGGGCGGGCGCGGGCGTCTCGCCGGCTTGGAGGACTCTGATGCGGTCGTTGATCCGTTGGATCTGCTCGTCGATGACCGCGAGTCCGGTGCTGATGGCCGTGCGCTCGTCGGGCGTCTGCGCGGTCTGGAGCCGCTGCCGCAATGCGGACCGCTGCGACTTCAACATGGCGAGCTGCGCGATGCGTTGGTGGAGTTCCGCGTCATCGTTGGCGTTGAGCTTCTTCGCCGTGGCGATCAACGATTCGACCGAGGCTTCGCCGACGGCGACGGGCTCCGCGGCGCCGGCCCAGGATGTCAGGCTCAGTCCGAGCAACGCAGCCAGAAGGCGGGGGCAAATTGCTTTCATGCCCGGAATGTGGCGGGAAAAATAACCGGCCACGAGGAGAAACTCGCCGGCGGGGAGTTTTTAACCACGGATTTCACCATGGATGCCGGATGGATCTTTGCCGCCCTTCCCGTTTTGGGTTTAGCACTAGCTGCACCTATCGCGTGGACACTTGATCTGAAAGCTCGGGCTCAGAACGGAGCAACTTTTCATCCCTGAGCGCGAGCACAACATTCATCTGCTGATTGTGTTGAGTCGTCTTCGGGTATCCGCTGAGCGTGTCGCTAGACTTGAAGGGCTAGGTTATGTTTGGGCGTTTAGCCGGAATGCCGTTAAGCCCGAGCCGAAGGTCGATGATGGACTGAGTGCGTCTTGGAAGGCGAAGTATGGTGAGCTTTTACAATACAAGCAAACGTATGGAAACTGTGATGTGTCGGGAAAGCGCCACGGAAATCGGCAACTTGAAAGCTGGGTGGCATCGCAGCGGTTTTTTTTGAAAAAAGGAAAGCTTCATCCCGAACGGCAGCGACTTCTTGATGAAATTGGATTCAGCTGTTCAAAGGTTGAGAATGTAACGACTGGCGCTTTTAGTAGATGCCTCGCGTGGTCAGCGGACACCCGCCCAGAGTAAATTCTCGTGCGAGAGGGTCCGCAATGGCGCGACGGTTTGCAGCGTCGGGCGTATTGAAAAACGACACACGTGTGTCGTTTTTGCCAATCACGGCCCGGTGCCAGCGCGTTCAGTTTTAACCTAAAAGCGGCAGTCGAAGTGATGATTTTCAATTGCTCCGCAGTTGGACATATCCGGGCATTTTACTGGAATTGCGCTGCTTGCGTACGATTGCTATGCTCAATAATTCGCCAATTTTGCCATTCCGTTCCTTCACCATTTCGGCGAGCCGAAAATGTTCGCTTTTGACTCTGTGAACCGAATTTCGACTGCCGTTTCTAGGTTTAAGCCGATCCCGTTGGGCGCGTAAAAAAACGAAGCATGTTTCGTTTTTCTAAACCCTAGGCCGCGTAACGGAAAAAGCAGCGGACAACGAATGGCGCGTTGCTGCCACTCGTTGCACAACCGGCCGTCATCAGGCCGCTACGGGCTGAGGCGGCGCCTGCGTTGCAACGGCTGCATCGCATACTGGCGAGACGGCTTTCGGGTTCTTAGGCACGATGGCGAAGAACTGCTCGGCCTCGCTGGGATTCTTCAAGTCGAGGTAGTGCTTGCGGATAATGCCTTCCGAATTGCCAGCTTGCAGGGCGGCTTCGCCCATGGAGCGGAACTTCGCCACGAACATCGAAATGAACGTGTGCCGCATGATGTCATGCGAGAGGCTGAACAATTTCGCGATCTTAGCCCGGTGATTTGGCATGTTTGGGAGAATGATCGGATATTTTTCAAGGGGATAGGCCCGGAGCCATGCGGCAAGGTTTGGCTGGATTGTCACGTGCCGTTTCATTCTGACCTTCGAGACCTCGGGCTCGATGTGGATCACTCCGATATCGAGCCGGACGTGCTCCGGTTTGAGTTTGCAGATTTCCCCTGTGGTCATGCAGGGGCGAATGCCGGCGAACAGGCAGAGGGCAAAGAACGGCACGAGGCATCCGTTTTGATAGCCCTCGACAATGCTCATCAATTCCTGCGCCTGCTTCGCTGAGAAGGTTGTGGCGGAGCCGCGCCGATGAGCAATGCGGTGATAGGCGACCCTTTCAATCAGGTTGGAAGCAATCCAGTCCCGTTGAAACGCGAACTTGAGGGAGGTTGAGAGGATGCCGCGCCGGTTATTGTAGGTTTTGAGGCTGGCGTTACCGTGCTGGCAATAAGCCGTCAGCTGGGCCGGCGACAATGCGGCCACCGTAGCCGTCGGGAAATGCCGTTGAAACACGACGAGCTGGCGCCGGATGCTGCCGAGCTGGCAGGCGGCGATAATGCCCTGCGACTGTTCGTGCGTCTTGCTGGCAAGGTACTCCGTGACGGCTGACGCGAGAGACAGCTGGGCGGTTGGCTCTCGGCGGGGTGTGATGGTGTAATCGACACAGAAGGACAACGAGCGGGTGTCTCCAGCCAAGCGGCGAAAGACCGCCTCGGCTTCACGCACCTGCGCGTCAGTCAGAATGGTCGCGACCGCATGCAGGTTGGACGCGAGTTGAAGGCCCTTGAGTTCAAGATGCGCCTTCTCGGTCGCCGCCTCTTCCTGGCTTTTGAAGTTACGGCGGATTCGAACGCCGTTGAGATGCCCGGTGACCCGAAACGAATGGACCCCGTTGCGATTTTTGAACCGACGAATGACGAATAATGATGGCTTCATGCTTAGGTTGCCGCGTCAAGTTGGCAACTTAGCTCATGACTTTTCCTCCTCAGAGGAGGAAAAGTTCACCGGTGAGGGTACCCCGCCTACACCTCGGAAACGATAGGCCTCAGCTTTTCGGTGTGAGTTCGAACATGCGGTCAATGCAACGCGCAGCGCGAACGCGGATATCCTCGTCGAGCGTGACAATTTGATCCGGCCGTGGCGCACGCAACGCATCGCGGACTTTCTCCAGCGAGTTTAATTTCATATAAGGACACAGGCGGCAGCCGCCGATAAAACGCTTCTCCGGATCCTCGACTTGCAGCCGGCCCACCAAGCCACACTCGGTGAGCATCAGGAAGTACGGAGCGACGGTACTTTTCACATATTTCATCATGCCGCCGGTGCTACCGACGTAATCTGCCGCAGCGGCGACTTCGGCGGTGCATTCGGGATGCGCGACCACCTTCAAACCCGGAAAACGCGCGCGCGCCTCGGCCACGGCCGCGACGTCGAATTGATCGTGCACGATACAAGTGCCGTCGGAGGCGATGACTTCTTTGTCCACGCCGCGACGTTTCAGTTCAGCGCGGACATTTTCGGCCATCAGCCGGTCAGGCACAAAAAGCACGCGACGTTCTGGCAGGCCAGCGACAATGTCGTACACATTGGCCGACGTGACGCACACGTCGGATTCGGCTTTTACTTCGGCGGTGCTGTTAATGTAGCAAACCACGGCCGCATCGGGATAAAGCGCCTTCAATTTCCGCACGCCGTCGCCTGTAATCGAATCCGCCAGCGAACAACCCGAGCCTCGATCCGGCACCACCACCATCGCCTGCGGCGACAGAATTTTGGCCGTCTCCGCCATGAACACCACTCCGGCAAAAACGATCTTCTTCGCCTTGGATTCGCGCGCCTTGAGACTCAGAAAATAGGAATCCCCCTTGAAGTCGCCCACGCCGTAAATGATTTCGGGTTCAACGTAGGAGTGCGTCAAAATAACGGCATCCTGTTCGCGCTTCAGCCGGTTGATTTCCAAGGTGAGCGGCGCGATGCGCTGGCACGCCTCAAGATTCCACTGCCGCCCCGGCTCGCAGTCCACGTGCATCAACACGCGGAAAAGCCGGTCGGTCTCAGCGTCGAGTTCCGCGGGAGAAAAAGCGGCAATGCCGGTCGCATTCATGGCTGGTTGATACATTTATTTTCCACGGAGTGAATCGTGTTTTTGTCGCCGAGCAAGACGACGCGCGCCGAGTGATTCGCGATCTCAGCCGCGTCCAGCTGCACGTAACCCGCGACAATGATGCGGTCTCCCGGCTGTACGAGTCGCGCGGCGGCGCCATTGATCTGCACTTGGGCCAACTCGCCGTAGATCACGTACGTCGTGAAACGCGCGCCATTGGTCACGTCGTAGATATCCACCTGCTCGAATTCGAGCAAACCCGCCGCCCGGCAAAGATCGCGGCCCAGCGAAATGGAACCCTCATAATCGAGGTCGGCCGACGTGATGGTGGCCCGGTGAAGTTTGGTTTTCAGGAACGTGCGTTGCATTGAAATGAGTGGGGCGCGTGGGTACGCGGGCGAGGTCGCCCGCGCTCCATGGTTTTTGTTATTTTTTATCTGTTTCCGGGTCCTGGTTCATCACGTCGGCGTACTTGAGCCCCCAGAGCACCAGTTCGGAAATGATTTCGTCGAAAAGGTTTTCGCGTTCAAACATTCGCGAAAAACCGCCGGTGCCGATCACGCGTGGTTTGCTCGAAGGGAATGCTTCGCTTTTGAGCGCGGTCAAAATGTGCCGAATCGCACCGACATGCCCGTGATACAATCCCGATTGAATGCTCTCAACCGTCGTGCGTCCCAGCACGTGCTCCGGCGGCGCGATTTCCACGCGGGGAAGTTTCGCGGTGTTCGTGGCGAGCGCCGAGGCCGACACGCCCACGCCCGGCAGGATAACGCCGCCGAGATAATCGCCGTCCGCCGTCACCACTTCGACGGTCGTCGCCGTGCCGCAATCCACCACCAGCAGATCCTGTTTCGGATAACGGCGCGTCGCAGCGATCGCACCCGCGATGCGGTCCGCGCCCACCTCGTGCGGGTTGCGATAACGCACTTTCAAGCCGGTTTTGGCTCCGGCCTGCAAAACGAAAGGTTCACAGTGAAAATATTTAACGGCCGCCCCGCGCAAAGCGTGCAGCGCGGCGGGAACCACCGAACAAATCGCGACGCGCTTCACCGCACGAGGATCGACGCCGTTCTCGCGCAATACTGCGGTGAAAAAGATCCCGAGTTCATCCGCCGAATCGGGCGTCTTGGTGGTTTTGCGAAACTGGCAGC
>JBEPTW010000241.1:0-5569 GCA_041691855.1 Verrucomicrobiota bacterium
TAGCGACGTCCGTGCCGCCATTCGCCCCGCGAGATCGGCTTCGGGTCGCCGGTCGGGAACATTTGCTCTCGACAAAGGGATTATCGTCGCGGTTGGGAAAAACCTTTATGTGAATCGCGAAAAAATTAAGTGTAACGGAAATTTCGCGGTGGAAAATGTCGGCGACATTTTGAAAGGAAAGTGGCGGCCCTCATGAAGAAACATTTTTCACCGCAAGATAATTTCAGCGGTGAATTATTTTTGCGTCGCGGTATTTCCGCGCCGGCAGAACGCGTGTTTTTAACACTAGGCTGTGTCTGGTAAATAAACTATCGCCAATCAACTCTGCTCGGGCGCGTAGGGCCGTCGCTTGCGACGTGCCGTTTTTCGCGCGCGAGGCCGGCGCAAGCACCGGCCCTGCAGCAGGCGACGCAAGTTATTTCCCAGACACGCCCCAATTGCCCGTTGCTTTGCTCTGTCATAGCGAGAAGTCCCGCAGAGCGGGACGACGAGGCAATCGAACTATTTCGACAGGCTCAAGGCCCTGAGCGAAGTCGCAGGGCTGGATCGCCTCGGCGCGCTTCGCGCGCCTTGCGAGGACAATGCGTAAAGGCTATGGGCGATTAGGGAGTGTCTTCAAACTCCATGATCCCGCGTTTACCGTCATTCTGAGCGTAGCGAAGAATCCATGTGTTCGCTCGCGGCATTACGATCGCTGCCGTGGATGGCCGCTTGGTCTGATCCTGACGCCCCACTCTTTTTCTCGCGGTCGTCGTTTTGCCCTTCACCGCGTTTTTCAAAAAAAAATCACTTTTCGCCAAAAAGGCTAAATCCCGCCGGGTAGGTGCCGATACATGGTTTGGCTCACTGCGCCTACCCACATGGACTTTTCACTCTCAGGACTTGTTTCCGGCTTCGATTGGAAGACCTTCATCAACCAGATCATGGCGGTGCAAAATGCGCCGATCGACAAGCTCAATGCTGAGAAGGTCACGAACATCAACAAGAACGCCGCGCTCAACGACCTGACGACCAACGTAACCGCTCTCCAAACCGCTGTTACCGCCTTGAGTTCAGCCACTCTTTTTACGGGCCGCCAAGCGGTGTCGGCGACCGGCGGATCGAGTTGGGGGATGACGGCAGCGTCGGGCACTCCTTCCGGAAGTTATACGATCGCGGTCTCCCAACTGGCGACGGCGGCTCATCGCGACGGTGTATCCAACATCGGCCAGCCGATGAACCCCACCGATGATGTTTCCGGCCTCACGATTGCCAGTCTTCCGACGACGGTGGCCATCACTGCCGGCACGTTTAGCGTCAATGGCCAAAAAGTTACGGTGAGCGCGACGGATTCGCTCGATCAAGTATTCGCGGCCATCTCCACGGCCACGAGCGGCGCAGTGACGGCGAGTTACAATCATACGACCGACAAGATCAGTCTCACCGGCAGCAGTGAAATTGTCCTCGGGGCGGCGAACGACACCAGTAATTTTTTAACGGCGTTGCATCTCACGAACAACGGAACGCCCATAATTAACGGGGGCGGCACATTGGGTACCACCAATGTCAACGCGACACTCGCCAATGCCCGTCTGAAACCCCCGATCACCGCAGTCGATGGCTCGGGCAATGGAACGTTTACGGTCAACGGGGTGAACGTCGCGTACAATGTGAATACCGATTCACTGAGCGCCGTGCTGCAACGCATCAATCAATCCGGCGCAGGTGTGACTGCCAGCTACGATGGTGTGGCCGACCGCGTGGTCATTGCCAACGCCGCCACTGGCGATACCGGCATCGCGGTCAGTGAGGCCTCCGGTGGATTGATGGATGTCCTGGGACTGACCAATCCCGCCGCTTTGGTGCACGGCAAGAACGCAAATTTTACCATCAACGGCGGAGCGATCCAGATCAGCGCCAGCAATACCCTGGATTCCACGGTGCACGGCGTCGCAGGTTTGAGCGTGACGATCGACAGTCCGTCCACGCAGACGATCAACGTGAGTGGAAACACCACGGCCATGCATGGTGCGATCGATGGATTCATCTCGGCGTATAATACGATTCAGAGTTACATCGCCGACCAATCGAAAATAAGTACCACGGCCGCGGGGAAAGTGACTACCTCGATTTTGTCGAATGACCGGGAAGTTCAAAGCTGGGCCGACTCTCTCCGGAGCATGGCCTTTGGCGCTGTGGCCGGCCTCTCGGGTACCATCAGCCGCTTGGAAAACCTTGGCGTCGATTTCAACGCGGGCAGCAGCCAGCTGGCGATTCAGGACGAATCAAAGCTGACTTCGGCGCTACAGAACAAGGCGAGCGATGTGGCGGATTATTTTCAGACTTCCGGTACTGGTTTGGCTGCGCAGATGCAGACATTTTTGACGAAGATCACCGGGCAAAACAGTGATGCGCAGGCCCAGCTGACCAAGACCAACAGCGATATCGATACGCAGATTGCGGCGATCCAGCGCCGGCTCGATCAACAGCGCCAATTATTGACGAATAGTTTTATTGCGATGGAAGACGCCCAGTCCACGATCAAGACTCAATCAGCGGCGTTAACCAGTGCGTTCCCGACGACATCCACCAGCAAGTAATGAGGAATAAATTTTCAATCCAGTGCCGGCGATTTCTCGTCCGCGCGCTGTGTGGCGCTCTCTTTTTTATCCTGACCGGTTGCGAGTCATCACCGGTGGCTTTATCCCGCAAGGGGAAGGGGAAGGAATTTTTCACTCCCACCAATTTCACGGGCGACACTCGTCTACCAGTTAATTTGCACCGGGTTCTTTTGCTCCCGGTTTATGGTGGCACGATCGTGCCACCGGAAACGGCGGCATCGATCGAAGAGATCTTCGCGACCGAACTGCAAAAGCAGATGCGTTTCGAAGTGGTGCGCTTTTCAAGGGAAGATTGCATGCGGGATTTCGGCTCGCCGGCATTTTCATCGGTCGGAGCATTGCCCCACGATTTTCTCACGACGCTCGGCCGGCAATACGCCGCCGATGCGGTACTATTTGTCGATGTGACGTCTTATCAAGGCTTCCGGCCGCTGGTTCTGGGCGTCCGTTCCAAGCTGGCGACGGTCGAGCAAACGCGCCTGCTGTGGAGTTTCGACCAGATTTTTTCGGCCGACGATGCGGCGGTGGGTAACAGTGTCCGCCATTATTACGGTGCGGCTGATCCATCGGGCATTCCCGTCGATGCCAGCCATGCCGGATTGCAAAGCCCGGGGAAGTTCGCGGCTTACGTCGCGGCGGCTACTTTCACCACTTTGCCTCCCCGCTGATCTTGTTGGAAGAATTCTGTTAAAGTCGGGTTTATTTCGGCCGATAAACATCATTATCCAACCAACGGCGTTCCCTGTATCTGTTTCCGTCAGCGGCTGACCGTTCCCCGTTCTGCACTATGATACATTCCGCTTCATCTTCCTCCACTTCAGCTTCCGCCAACGCCCGTCAAGTGGCGATCGCGGCAGCTTTGCCTGCATCGACGGCACCCGCCAAGAGTCGCCCGATCGATCAGATCCATATCGACAAAGCCTCGGCTTTGCGCAGCAACCTTCAACAAGTGCCTGAGATTCGCCCCGAAGTGGTGGAGCGCGCCAAGGCACTGGCGGCTGATCCTTCTTATCCCTCCGACGGCATCATCCACGCGATCAGCAAGGCCATCGTCAATTCGCCGGACCTGTCGGAAGACCTCAGTTGAGCACCGCCATGCTCTCCCAGGGTTATGCCCGCACTTACCGCTCGAATGCGGTGCTTACCGCCAGCCCGGGGCAGCTCGTACTGATGCTTTATGACGGCGCGCTCAAGGCTCTGGCTATTGCCCGCGATGCCCTCGGCCGGCCGGAATCTGATCGCAAACGCCTTGAGGTGGTCAATCAACAGCTGCTAAAAGCGCAGGCCATTGTTGCCGAGCTCCAGGGCGGATTGAATTTTGAGGCCGGTGGGGAAGTCGCGAAGTCGCTGAATAGTTTATACGACTACTACAACCGCCGTCTTTTTGAAGCTAACCTTCGCAAGCAGGTCGGCCCAGTGATCGAGGTGGAAAAAATGATCGGTGATCTTCGCTCGGGCTGGGCCGAAATGCTCAGCAAGCAATGCGCGCTGCAAGCAGCCGAAGCCGTGCAGGGAGCCGCCTGAAATGGAAACGCCCGTTCAATGTGCCGCGCGATTGCTGACCGCCCTCAACGAGTTGGTTGACCGCGAAGGCACTCATTTGTGCGCCGGATCATTCGACCTCGCGCTTGAGGTCCGCAAACGCACCGATCCCATCGTTCGGCGGCTGGTTGAATTGGCCGGGGAGCCCGGCGTAAACGAATTTCGCTCCGAGGTGATGGCGGTCGTGGAACGCAATGCACTCCACGCGGCGCTGCTACAGGACAAAATGGATGAATTTAGCGCGGAGATCAGACGCACCGATCAGGCCCGTCGGCGTACGGCGCAACTGGTGCCTGCTTACGTTCGGTCGACGACCGGAACCAAGGCGAGATTCGTAGCTTGAGCCGCCCGGCTCCGGCTGCCCGACGGTCGTCGCCATGGATCGGGCCCGTGCTTTGTGGGCGGGGTGCCCCCTCACTCCGCCATGCGTTCCGTGCCCGTGTGCCCGAGCGCGACAGCGTTAAAGTCTGGCGCGGAACAACCGATTATTTTTTTAACAATGTCTTCCACTTTTCCCAGCGTTCCCCTGGACGCGGCGCATTCGCTATTATCCTTTGACGCGCTGCTCGGTCCTTGGGCCAACAGTGCCGATCCCACGTACTGTCGTGATCCGGAGGGCCGGCTGCTGGCGGTAAATCAAGCCTTCGCCCGCAAATTCGGCCGCGCCGCCGCCGAATGGACTGGCACCCAGATCAACGAAATCATCCCCGACGACGACGCGGCATCGCTCGCCGTGGTGATGTCAGAACTCGCGCGGCCGCCCCATCGGGTGGTGGGCGAGCATCGCTGCGATACTCCGCAGGGCTGGCGTTGGTTCGCCTGGGAAAAAACCCCGCTGCGCGACAAAACAGGCGTGATTTTCGGCCTGCGCTCCGTCGGCCGCGACATCACCAAGCAGCGACTCGCGGAGGAACAATACCTCAAACTTTCCCGTGCGGTCGAACAGTCCCCCGTGGCAATTGTGATCACGGACGCCGATGGTCGCGTGCAATACGTTAACCCGAAATATACCGAAGCCTCGGGCCGCACGCTTGAAGATATTCTCGATCGCAACACCGACGTCCTGCGCGACGGGCATCCCGACGACGCTTCCTACCAGACGATGCTCACGGAAGTGCGCGCCTTTCGCGAATGGCGCGGCGAACTCGTCAGCCATGGCCCGGATGGCGGCCAAATCTGGGAATCAGTGCAGGTATCGAGTCTCCGCGGTCCCACCGGTGATTTGACCAATTTGCTTTGCCTCCGTGAGGACATTACCGAGCGAAAACGCCTCGAACAGGATCTGCGCCAGGCCCAGAAAATGGAAAGCCTCGGCACGCTCGCCGGTGGCATCGCGCATGACTTTAACAACCTGCTCGCGATCATCAATGGATACGCGGAATTCTGCCTGGTGCACAACGCCGACGCCGCGCAGATCCGCAAGAGTT
>JBEPTW010000242.1:0-5491 GCA_041691855.1 Verrucomicrobiota bacterium
TTTTTTCTCGCTGTTGCCATGACTGCAATCGATCAGCACCACGGGCAGCGAACCGGATTTCTCCAACAACGCGGCGGCGGTCTGAACGGCAGCGCGGTGGTAGTTTGGGCCGGAGCGATTGCCGCCGCGCAATACCAGATGACCTTCCGGATTGCCCGTCGTGGCGAGGACCGCAGGTGCGCCTTCGCGCGTGAGCGAGGGGAAACAATGCGGATGTCGCGCGGATACGATTGCGTCCACGGCGACTTGCAGATCGCCGTCGGTGCGGTTCTTGAAGCCGACCGACATCGACAATCCGGAGGCGAGTTCGCGGTGGATCTGGCTTTCCGTGGTGCGCGCCCCGATCGCCGCCCACGAAACGAGATCGGCGTAATACTGTCCCAACGTCGTATCGAGAAATTCCGTGCCGATTGGCAATCCGATCTGGTTGACGTCGAGCATCAGCCGGCGTGCGAGACGGAGACCGGTGTTAACTTGGAAGCTGCCGTCGAGTTTCGGATCATTGATCAAGCCCTTCCAACCGACAGTGGTGCGCGGTTTCTCGAAGTACACGCGCATGATCACCAGCAAATCGCGCGCGAAGCGATCAGCGACGGGCTTGAGCTTCCGGGCGTAGTCCAAAGCGGCGGCCGGATCGTGAATGGAACACGGACCGACGATGGCCAGCAGGCGATCGTCGCGACGATTCAGGATCTCGCTAATGGCGCGCCGAGCCTGATCGATGAGGGCTGCGCCCGATTCGGCCAGCGGCAAATCCTCCTCAAGGATTGCCGGCGAAAGCAAAGGACGGGCAGTGCGGATGCGAAGATCGGAGGTCGGCTGGCGCATGGGGAATGGTCCAGTGAACAAATCCGCCCTTAAAAGGCACGGAGATTTTCATCGCAGTGCCGCGCATGGAAGTGTGACGGGTGTACTGAAAACGAAATCCAGCTGCGGCGAGCACACCACCCGTAGGTTGCGCGCTCGCCGCGCAACTGCTGGTGTAGGCGGGGTGCCCACACCACACCACACCACACCCCGCCCAGAAGGTAGGAGCCGGAGGGAAATGTGAGGCTTTACGACGAAAAACTACCGCTTCCGCATGGGCCGGTATTGGGCGACGACTGACCTTGAGCGGGAGGGGAGGTTGCCGGGATTTGGAGTGGACGCGCGGCGGGCGGACGGCAGCTTCACGGTAATGCTTTTTCTCTGCCAACATGGTTTTGAGTCACTCCTCGAGCGCGAGCTCAACGAGGCGGGCGTGACCGTGGTTGAAAAAGAACGGGGCTGGGCGCGGGCCGAACCGATTGTGGGCGACCCGATCAAGGTTTCGCTCGCGGAGCTGGCGTTTCCCCAGTTGATCATGACTTCGATCCGTGAACTGCGCGGAGAATCGGTGAATGCGCTGGCCCAACAGCTCGCGGATTTTTTTCTCGAAAGTTTGCGTGGTGAGCGGTTGGAAGCGGAGTGGCCATGCGTTTTCCAGACGGTGGCGGAAGTCGTGGGATTGGGCCGTCGAGCGAGCGCGGTCGAGAAAGCCTTTGGCGAATTGTTGAAGAAAAAACTGTCGCGGGTGGCGAAGCTGGCGATCTTGGAAATTCCGCGCGGGGCGGGCGCGACGCGCGGATTGTTTGTGTTTTTCGCGAATTTCGGCCGGGTGTTCGTATCGCGCGATGCGTGGCGCGGCGGCCAGCGGCGGATGGCGGACGACGAGGCGGCGCCGTCGCGTTCCTATTTGAAAGTCGAGGAAGCCTACATCGTCCTCGGACGAGAGCCGCAGCCGGACGAAACGGTCGTGGATCTTGGCGCTGCGCCGGGTGGTTGGAGTTACAGTGCGGCGAAACGCGGGGCTCGGGTGATCGCGGTCGACAACGGCCCGCTCAAGGGCGGCGCGCTGAATCATCCGTCAATCGAGCACCGGTTGGAGGACGCGTTTAAATTTCAACCGGCAGCGGGCGTGGTTTACGACTGGCTCTTTTGCGATTTGGTGGAGGAGCCGCATCACGTGATGCAAAACATCGTGTTGCCTTGGCTGAGTCAGGGATGGTGCCGGCGCTTCGTCGTGAATTTGAAATTCGGCCACGTCGACGCGCTTGGGTTGCTGGCGGAGTTGCGCGCAAAGGAATCGCCCTTCACCGCTCACGCACAGAATCTCCATATTCGCCACCTGTATCACGACCGAGAAGAATTCACCGTGGTCGGATCATTGAACTCGTGAAGTTGCTTGCCTCCCGTTTTTTTTGAGGAACGCTACCGCAACTATGGAAGCGATCAGGCTCAAAGCGTGGCCACACCTCAATCTTCGCGAATCGGTGATCGTCGAGGGTGATGCCATCGAAGCGCTGAGAGCGCTGCCTGCCCAAAGTGTTCAGTGCGTTGTCACCTCACCGCCTTATTGGGGTTTGAGGGACTATGGCATTTCTGGACAGATTGGATTGGAGGCGAGTGTACACGATTATCTATCCAAACTAGTCGAAACATTCCAAGAAGTGAATCGGGTGCTCCGTGACGACGGGGTTTTGTGGCTTAACATCGGCGACGGCTACACGAGTGGCAATCGGGGCTATCGCGCGCCCGATAAGAAGAACCCCGCTAGGGCCATGAGTGTGCGTCCCGACACGCCAGAGGGACTCAAACCGAAAGATTTGCTGGGTATTCCGTGGCGATTAGCCTTGGCATTGCAACAAGCGGGTTGGTTTTTGAGAAGCGATATTATCTGGCATAAACCAAATGCGATGCCGGAAAGCGTGAAAGATCGTCCTACCCGTAGCCACGAGTACATTTTCATGTTTTCAAAAACAGAGAAATATTTTTACGACCATGCTGCGGTACGGGAAGAAAATGGAAGGAATCGCAGGAGTGTTTGGAGCATAAATACGAGCGCTTCCGGGCATAAGCATTTTGCGACATTTCCGAAAACATTGATTACACCCTGCATTCTGGCTTCCAGTCGCAAAGGAGATTTCGTGCTCGATCCATTTTTTGGATCTGGGACGGTGGGTGAAGCATGCTTGGATTTGGAACGTAATTGTATTGGGATAGAACTTAATCCCGATTACGTGAAACTGGCAGTTAATCGACTCGCTAAGTTTCATGCCCCTAGAAACCGACGGGCTGCAGTATAATGAAAAAGGCTTTGATCGGTGCAGTCAGCCTCCCGTCTCCAGATTTGCAGATCAGATTTGCAGATATTTTGATGAGGGCGGAAGGGACTTTTTTGCAGCAGGCATTGCTGGCGTCGGTGGCTAAACTTAAACTCGTTGACCTGGATCGTGAGCTTCATGCGATCGTGCCGGAAGCTGCTTTGGAGCGTCTGGCGGGATGTGGTTTGCGAGGGGAATTGGTTTTTCCAGTGCCCCTTGTGTTGAAGGCTAATCCTCGGATGCTGGGATATTATCGTTTGGTTTACGGGTTCAGCCGGAAGGAATTTTATTTGGCAAAATACGGCACCGGAATTTTTAAATCTGCCGAAGAAAGTGGGGTGTTTTCAGCGAGAGCGCTCGATCAAATTACTGCTCTTTGTTCGTCCTATGGAAAGTGTGGAACACAGCTCGTTGAGGGTATGCCTTTGCTGCAGACGAGTCCGGGTTTGTTCGAAAAACTTAGCCTGTTGACCTTAGGGGCGCAGCTGAGGGGAAGCGCCAATGTCGCTCGTGGAAATGCGGCCATTGGAATCGTTTTCGAAATAATTGAGCGTCTCACTCGGGATTCAATCGTAGAGCGCAGTGCCACACGCATGGAGATTCGGAACGCCGCCCGACGTCGTATGATCGTGGCCTTTGCGTCTGATCCGGATATTGCGATTTCAGAAGAGATTTCTCCAACGGTTCTCACTCGAAAAATTGCAATTGAAGTCAAGGGAGGTACGGATTTTTCAAACATTCATAACCGGGTTGGAGAAGCAGAAAAAAGCCACCAGAAGGCGAAGCTGGCCGGATTCGAACAGTTTTGGACTATCGTGAACGTGGCGGGATTCGATCGAACGAAAGGACAGCAAGCGTCCCCCACAACCAATCGTTTCTATAATTTAGCGGAAATTCGCGACGAACGCAGTCTGGAGTTTGCGGATTTCCGTGACCGTTTGATTTCGTTGCTGGGTCTCCGCTCAAGAAACAAAAAAAGGTGATCGGATGAAAACTACTATTGTTGCGAAACAACGCGAACTGAATGTCTGCGGTTGGCAGGCGGTCTCGACTCTGTTTGCCCGGCACCCGGCGGACGTGCGTCGATTGTTTTTTGACGCGCCGACGGGCAAACGCGCAGGCGAATTCTGTTCGCTGCTGGCGCAGACGAAGAAGGTGTATCGCCAGGTTGACGCGGTGGAGCTGGAGAAGATTTCCGGCACGAAACTGCACGGCGGCATCGTGGCGGTGATCGGCGAGCGGCCACTGCTCAAAGTGACGCGCGAGGTGCTCGATTCATGGGGGAAAACAAAAGCGCCGCTGCTCGTGCTCGACCGCGTGGGCAACGCGAACAACGTCGGCGCGATTGTCCGCACCGCGGCTTTTTTTGGGGTGCGTGCGATTATCGTGCCCGATCACCCGGCGCAGGCATTGCCGGGCGAGGCGGCCTATCGCGTGGCTGAAGGCGGAATGGAATTCGTCGATTTTTATCGAGTGCCGTCGCTGCCGATGTTGTGCGGCGATTTGCAGCGACACCATTTTCTCATCGGGACCAGCTTGCGCGGAAACCAGCTTTCGCCGGCGGCGGCCAAGGAACGGGGATTGCCGCGTCCGCCGGTGGTTATTCTCGGCAACGAAGAGAAAGGCATTTCGCCGGAAGTGGCGGGTAAATGCGACCGGCTGGTGAAAATTCCAGGAACGGAAGCCGTGGAGTCACTGAACGTTTCAGCGGCGGCGGCGGTGCTTTGCTGGGAATTTTTCGGAAAACGGGAGTAGGAAATACGATCCGGACGTCAACCGCCGAGGTATGCCGCTTTCAGCTCGGGATTGGTCCGGAGTTGAACGGACGGGCCTTGCAGGACGACGTGGCCGGTTTCCAATACGTAGGCGTCGTGAGAGATTTCCAAGGCGAGTTTCGCGTTTTGCTCGACCAGGAGAATCGTGAGGCCTTGGGTGCGATTGATCTCCACGATTTTTTCGAAGATCGTGGAAATTAATTTTGGCGCGATGCCCAGCGACGGCTCGTCAAGCATGAGCAATTTCGGATCGCCCATGAGCGCGCGACCGATGGCGAGCATTTGTTGTTCGCCGCCGGAGAGCGTTCCCGCTGCCTGGGCGAGACGTTCCTTTAGTCGGGGGAAAATGCTGAAAACATACTGGCGGTTCTGCGCGATGCGGGCCTTGTCCGTTTGCAGATAGGCGCCCATCGCGAGATTTTCGTCGACGGTAAGATTGCCGAAGATCATGCGCCCTTCGGGCACGTGGCAAAGACCGCGGGCGACGATTTTGTGCGGCGCGAGACGCGTGATGTCCTCGTCCTTGAAAACGATGGTGCCGGCTTTGGCGCGGAGCAGCCCGGAAAGCGTGCGGAGAGTCGTGGTTTTGCCGGC
>JBEPTW010000243.1:0-5462 GCA_041691855.1 Verrucomicrobiota bacterium
ACACAGAGAAAATCACCTTAAAATATCGCTTCTACTGCATGGATACGGCTAAGCGGATGAAACCAACGCTTTCCTCTGGCGCGTTCCTGGTTATGTTTCGGTGAATCTTTGTTCACCTGATGCATTCATCCAATGTCGCTCGGTCTCGTCGCTTTCGCCGGACTGGGCCGATGAGAGAAGACAGGCTTTTATTGCCCTTCGTATTTCTCGGTGAGTTCTTCGTGTCCTCAGTGCCGAAATTTTATTTCCATGTCTAAAGAATCAAAAACCTTCGATCAAATCGGACTGCCGAAAGCGCGGCACCATTTGTTCCTTTGTGTCGGGCCGGACTGTTGCTCGACGGAGGAAGGAATGGAAACATGGGACCACCTGAAATCTTCCTTGAAGGAGCATGCGATCCCCGCGCTGCGCACGAAGGCGGCGTGTTTCCGGCTCTGTGCGGACGGACCGTGGCTCGTGGTTTACCCCGATGGCGTCTGGTATTCGAAAGTGACGCCCGAGCGATTTGACCGAATCCGCCGCGAACACATTGAAGGCGGCAAGCCGGTCGCGGAATGGGTGAAAGCGGTCAATCCGTTGCCGCAGGATTGAAGGTGGGATCGAACAGTTGATCCGCGAAAGAGGTCGGACGTTTTCCACCTGTCCCGTGTTCCCAGCTCTAATTTTGCACTACAAAAACCAAGAACTCCATGTGGTCATTGAGCGCGGCAGTGGAGGTGGCGATGACCTTGTCGCCCGCGACTTCAACAATCGAAAGCATGAAGGCGTCGCCTTGCTGTTTCGCACGCAACTCGTAGCGCTTCGCTTCAGGGATTAAGAGGTTCACCTCTCCGACGTAATTGTGCCCCAGATGACTGAGGGAAACCGTCAGGGTGTGATTGCCGGGAGATAATTCGTAGTTGGAATTGATGACGGAAACGCCGTCGATGGAGTGGATTTTGCAGCGGGTTTCGTAGCCCGTAAAGAATTCGATTGGGTTGGTGCGATTCACCTCAATGCTGGCGAAAAGCGGTGCTCCCTCGGGCCGCGTCGGTGGCATCTTCGCCGTGCGCGTTACGCATCCGGAGAGTCCGATCAGTCCGCACAGCATCAGGAAATACTTCATTTGGCAGCGAACTGAGTGAAGCTTGCGGTCGGGTGGTGTCCACCCGTTTGCCGGTCGAAAACGACTATCACAATTTTTTGCCAAGCGACCGGGTGGTTGACCCCAGCAAAAACTGCCCGAGTCGCCTCAGACTATGGAGGCGGTGGCTTGATCTCGCATTTCACGGGCACCGGCTCGACGGTGCCTTCCCTGATCGCTCAGGTGTATCCGCTCGGTGCAGTCGCGCGAAGCGGCGAGTCAAACCTCGCCTTCCAAAGAGGCCATTTCGCCAGGATTCCTTCGCTCTCTTTCCATCCTTCGCGAGACATCTTCAGTCCGATTTTATTGGCCCGGAGAAAACAGCCTGCCCAAATAAACATTTTAACGCGGAGTTCGCGTCCGTTCGACTTCGCTCAGGACGGCCTGAGCCGGTCGAATGGCCGGAGGACGCGGAGTGAAATCACGTCAAGCTCCGCGCTCTCTGTGCCCTCCGCGTTAAATTCGTTTTATCCCGGTTCCCGGCCGAGTTGAGGACTCACTCTATTTCCTTAGGATCAGGATGGGGCTGAACCTGCGGAAACGGCGGCGCCGAAACTATGCTTTCGGCGTCGCTACGACCGATACTGGGGCGGCCTTGGCCGACACTGGCAGGACGATGAACTCGTTCGCTTTGGCGGGATCGAGATACTCTTTTGCCAGCTTCGACAACTCGGCGGCGGTAATGGTTTCGTAGTCGCTGTAACGAGTCCGGCTCCAGTCGAGATGCTCCGGAAATTCCTGCGCGGAACTGAGCACGGTGCCAAGCCAGTACCCGTTTGTGCGCGAGGATTCACGCAAGGCGGTAAGGATTGGTTGTCGCGCGCGCACGAGTTCCTCGTCGGTGACGCCGTCCTTTCGGAGCGAGGCGGCGACAGCTTTGATGGCATCCGCGATTTTTCCGGCTTCATCCGGCGCGACCGTCGCATCGGCGACGAGATAGCCGTAGCCGGGATAAGTTTCGCTCAAATCGGGTCCGGCGTTGGGACTGTACGTGCCGCCCATTTCCTCGCGAATCTTTACGCGAAGTCGGTCGCTGAGTACATCGGTTAACAAACGCAGACGACGGGCGGTTTTAACATCGCGCGCGTCGGTGGCCGGCCAGTAAAGACGCACGACGCCTTTCGGGATTTCGCTTTCGACGGTGTATTTCTTGGTGACGGGTTGCGCGAGCATCGTGACTTTTCGTGCGGCGTCGTAGGACGGCTTGGCGGCGCGGTCGGGCAATGCCCCAAAGGTTTGCGCGACCGAGTCGATAGTCGCCTTGGCGTCGAAGTCGCCCACCACGGCAATCTCGATGGGGCCGTTTGAAAATTGCCCGCTGAGCCACGCTTTCAGTTCAGCCAACGTTCGCGCGAGCATGACTTTTTCCGGTGGCAGACCGAAGCGCACGTCGCCGTTCGCGAGCAACGGTTCAACCTCAAGGTCAAAGGGACCTTCCGGCGTGTGCGCGAGGCGCGCGTAAAGTTGTTCGGCCGCTTTGTGGACCTGGCGGATCGATTCGGGCCGGTAGCCGGGATCAGTGAGGAAGGCGCAGAAGAGTTGAAGTTGGAGCAACAGATCGTCGCGGTTCGTGGTGCCATTGAAAACAAACGCGTCGGATTGCGCGCTAAAACCAAGGCCGATTGTCTTGCCGGCGAGGATACGCTGCAAGTCGTCCATGCTGTGCTTGCCGAGACCGCCAGCGGTAAAGGCGACATTTGCGAGCAAGGACAGACCTGGTTCGTCGAGCGGCATCGTCAGCGTGCCGCCGCCAACGCGAATCGATAGACGAATCCGGCCGGCTTCGAAATCGGTTTTTTTCAAATTGAGGCGGACGCCGTTTTTGAATTGGAGCAGCGTGCTGTTCACGTCTGCGATCTCCTGCTCTTTGACCACTTCACCGGGATGGCCGAAATCGGTGTAGGCAAATTTCGCTTCCTTGGTTTCAGCTTGGGCGGCGACCGTAACGGCGTGGCTCGCCTCATAGTCGGCGGTCACGGCTGCGGCGGAAGGCGTGGGCTTGAAATCCCCCGACACGAAAATCTTGCGGCCTTTCGATTCATTCCAAGCTGTGGCCAACGCTGCTGCGCAATCCGTGGTCGTGACTTTTGCCAATGCTGGCTCGTACATCGCGAGGTCGGTCTTCGGATGGGTGGTGACGGAACGGTCGAGAATGTCCTCGGCGATTTCGTCTGCCAGACTTGGCGAGCGACGGGTCGAGGCGGTGCGCACGGCTTGTTCATAGCCGTTGCGCGCTTCGGCCACGGCCTCCGCGAGTTCATCGGGCTGGAAGCCATGTTCGAGCGCCCGGCGCAATTCCTGTTCGGCAACCGCAAGTGCGGCGGACCATTGGTCTGGGCGGCAGTTGAGTTCGATCGAAGCGTTGCGAAAAAAATCGAATTGCTCCGTGACGCCGACCTGGCCGCTCAGAAACGGTGACCCTTCTTTTTTGGCCAGAATGGAGAGGCGCTGGTTCAGCATTTGGAGCGCGAGTGTGCGCGGCAAATATTTCAGGCGGAGCTCGGCAGTGTCCGGTTCAAATTTATAGGGCACGATGGTCTCAAGCGCGACATTGACGCTGCCGGCCTCGGGTTCGGAGTGCAGGCTGGAATCGACCGAGTCGTTGGTTGTCACCACGCCCAAGTTTGGTTCCGGCTGCGCGGGCGCGCGGGCGACGATGGGCGAAAACAGTTCCTTGATGACCGGCTCGATGTCCGCGACGGAAATATCGCCGGTGACCACGAGAACCATGCGTTGGGGGCGGTACCATGTGTTGTAGAAGTCAACGAAGCGGTCGCGATGAGCTGTTTTGATCACCTCTTCGAGACCGATCGGCAACCGCTGGGGAAAACGCGTGTTCGGGACGAGGAATTCCATTTCGGCGAGGTAAGTGCGGAGTCCGACGGAATCGCGCGCACGTTTTTCGGCTAGGATGATGCCGCGTTCTTTATCGACCATTTTGTCCTCCAGTAAAAGGCCGCCGGCTACGTCGGAAAAGAAAGTGAGCGCTTCGTGAATCGTCGCGGGCTTGGTGTCGGGCAATTCGAGTTGGTAAATCGTCCGGTCGAATCCGGTCGAGGCATTGGTGTCGCCGCCGAAATCCATCCCCATTTTTTGGAAAAACTCGATCACACTGGCGGCCGGGAAATGCGTGCTGCCGTTGAACGCCATGTGTTCGAGGAAGTGGGCGAGGCCGCGCTGGTTTTCATTTTCAAACAACGAACCGACCTGAACCGCGAGCCGGGCGCTGACGCGGCCTTTGGGTTCATGATTCGGCAGAATCGCGTAACGCAGGCCGTTGTCGAGGCGCCCCCACTTGATCGCCGGATCGACCGGGAGATCGCTGGTTTCGTAGGCAAAGTTCGCCGCGAGTGCGAGCAACGGTGCCAGAAGAAAAATCAGGAAACTGGAACGCAGGACGGAGGCAAGTCGGGGGGAAGACATGGATGAGAGAGTCTTTCGACCCGCGCGCGAACTGCAAGTTTCCTGCGGGGGCCAGAATGAGCGTTTCTGTCCGACTTTTGTGTGGCCAAAAGCCCGCCTCGCTTCCTATCTGTAGGAAAATGATCAAAGCCAAACGCCAGACGAAACGCCCTGAGGACCTCAATGCCGCCCTAGCCAAAAAGAAGGGGCCGGTTTCGCAATTCATCGCGAAGAATTACCGCCATTTCAACGCTGCGGCATTGCTGGATACCGCCAAGGGTTACGAGGATCACTTGAAGGCCGGCGGCAAGATGCTTGTGACCATCGCGGGCGCGATGTCCACCGCTGAACTCGGCATCACCCTCGCGGAAATGATCCGGTCGGACAAGGTGCACGCGATCGTTTGCACCGGCGCGAATTTGGAGGAGGATATTTTCAATCTCGTGGCGCACGATTATTACGAGCGCGTGCCGCAGTACCGGCATCTCACGGCGGACGACGAACAGAAGTTGCTCGACCGGCACATGAATCGGGTGACCGATACCTGCATTCCCGAAGGCGAGGCGATGCGCCGGATCGAGGCCGTGGTGGCCGAGGAATGGCTGGCGGCAGACCAAGCCGGCGAACACTATTTTCCGCACGAGTTCATGTACAAGATTCTCCGTAGCGGAAAATTGGAAAAGTATTATCAGATCGATCCGAAAAATTCGTGGATGCTCGCGGCCTGCGAGAAGAATCTACCGATTATCGTTCCGGGTTGGGAAGATGCGACGTTGGGCAACATGTATGCCGGCCGCGTGGTGACCGGTGAGATCAAAAATGTGCACACCGTCCGTACCGGCATCGAGTACATGGCTTGGCTGGCCGGCTGGTACACGAAGACCGCGAAACAACTGCGCAATGGCGAAGGCTCGATTGGCTTCTTCCAGATCGGTGG
>JBEPTW010000244.1:0-5456 GCA_041691855.1 Verrucomicrobiota bacterium
GAAACGCCTCCGGGTCGTGCTCCGTTTCCATCGACGGACGCAAATCGTCTTCGCCCAGAAAAAGAAACTTTGGCTCCGTGGTCTGCCGGTGACGCACAAAATCGACCAACTCACCCACACTGCTGACTCCAAGGTACGCATGGTTGCCCCCCACCGCCTCGGGTTTGCCCGCGGAGGGACGGTTAGGGGCAACGGTCCCAACCACGTCTTTCGCCGGCATGAGTTCCTGCGCGTAAAACCGGTACACAGCCTCATCCAGATTCATGTAACCGGAACTGCGCGTGCGGGTGAGCAGTGTTTCGGTTTGTTCGCGCACGCGGCGGTTGTGCGCCAAAAAATCGAACGGCCACGTGATCGTGTCGCCCACCAATCCTTCCCGGATAAATATCTCCGTCGCGTGGGCCGGATTGATTTTCCCATAACTCGCCGAACGCGTTTCCAATTCCAAATTATACAACCGGCGACGTTCCTTCACGAGCACGCGGCCCGCCTCGGGATTCCAAAACGGCTCACTGTGCGCGACGCGCAGCAAATGCGATCCCAGATCGAGCACCCATTGCGGATCGATGCGCGCGCAGGTTCGGGCATATAAGCGCGCAGTCTCCATGATCTCCGCGGCCATTACCCAACGCGCCACCCGCTTGGGTGGAGCGTGACCTCCGGGCGCGCTTTTCCTCGGCTCATTCTTTTGTGCTTCCTTTCGTTCAAACAACGCCGAACCGGGAAACACATTCACCCGCCGGTCATGCGCCGCGTGATAATCGCCTTCGTCCGTCCGCGTCGCGATGTTGCCGAGCAGACCCGAAAGAATGCAGCGGTGAATCGCCCGATAAGCCGGGGTGCTCGGCGCGAATACAACCTCGTCGCCGGACTTGATGCCATCATAGACCGACGTCCGCATAAACCCTTCGCGCCCGCGCAACGTGTCCTCGAGCTGACTGTGCACGTCCCGCCATTCGCGCATCCGCGTAAACGACAGAAAATGTGCCGTACAAAACTTGCGCAATTTCCCGAGCGACAGTTTTTCGAACTCGTCGTGGTAAATTTCCCAAATCGCCAGCAGCGCAAGAAAATCGGAATCCGGATGATTGAACCGGCGATGCGCGAGATCCGCCTTCTGCTGTTGGTCCAGCGGACGTTCCCGCGGATCCTGAATGCTGAGCGCCGCCGCGATGATCAACACCTCGCGCATGGCTTTCTCCGTTCGCGCCTGAAGAATCATCCTCCCCACCGTTGGGTCGACCGGCAAATGCGCCAATTCGCGCCCGACGTCGGTCAAGACGCCCGCGTCGTCGATCGCCCCGAGCTCATGCAACAGCCCGTAGCCTGCGCGAATCCCCTTTGCCGGCGGCGCGTTCAAAAAAGGAAACTCTTCGATGTCACCCAAGCCAAACGCCTTCATGCGCAGAATGACGTCGGCGAGATTGCTGCGCTGGATTTCCGGCTGCGTGAAACGGGGCCGGTCGAGATAATCCTGTTCCGAATAAAGCCGGATGCACACGCCGTCGCTCACGCGCCCGCAGCGGCCCTTGCGTTGATCCGCACTGCTCTGCGACACCGGCTCGACGGGCAGCCGGCGTGTGCGGCTTTGCGGCGTATAGCGACTCATGCGCGCGAGCCCGGTATCAATTACAAATCGAATCCCTGGAATCGTCAGCGACGTCTCGGCGATATTGGTCGCCACAATAATTTTCCGCTGCTGACTCGACGCGAACACGCGTTGCTGTTCGACGTTCGTGAGTCGTCCAAACAAAGGCACCACTTCGATCCGACCGAGCCGCCGTCCTTCCAACAAATCGCTGATCTCGCGAATGTCCCGCTCCGTCGGCAAAAACACGAGGATGTCACCCTGGGAACTTTCGAGCAGCACGCGTTCCACTGCCTCCACCGCCGCGTCGAGATAAGTGAAATCGTCCGGCCGGTTCTTTTTTTGGTAGGGCGTTTGCCTTGATTTCGCTTTGCGAGAATCAGGGACAAACACCGGGTCGGCAGCAGCCGACAACGGTGCTGACCCCGGTCCGGAATCTCCCGAATTCTCCCCTTCCCGCATCTCGTCCAACGGTGAATAAATCACCTCTACAGGATAAACCCGCCCCGACACTTCGATAATCGGCGCGTTATCGAAGGCCTTGGAAAATGCCTCCGTGTCGATCGTAGCCGACGTGATGACGATCCTCAACTCGGGCCGCTGCTCGCGTAACCGCCGCAAATGTCCGAGAATAAAATCGATGTTCAGCGAACGCTCATGCGCCTCGTCCACGATGATCGTGTCGTACTCGTCGAGGTAGGGATCGGCCTGCAACTCCGCGAGCAGCATGCCGTCCGTCATGAACTTGATCACCGTGTCGCCGGAAGTCTGGTCGGCGAAACGGATTTTGCAGCCCACTTCCCGGCCGAGGTTGACATTCAGTTCCTCCGCCACGCGTCGGGCTACGGAAGTCGCCGCCACGCGCCGCGGTTGCGTGCACGCGATTTTCCCTTTTTCACCGCAGCCCGCCACTAGACACATTTTGGGAATCTGCGTGGTTTTCCCCGAACCCGTTTCGCCCGCGAGAATCAGCACCTGATTGTCGCGAATGGCTGCGATGATCTCATCCGCCCGGGAGCTGATCGGGAGCTCGGGCGGATATTCGATCCGGAAAGGCCATGGTTTGGAAGGGCGTGATGCCATTTGACGAACTGCAATCTGAACGAACCCACGCCCCCGGCGGCGAGTTTAAAGCAACCGATTCTTTTTCCCAACCCGCGCCCTTCCCGACCTCGAAAGATTCTCGCGCAACGCCCTTCCGCAACTTAGCGTAGGTGGATGACCAGCGCTGAACCCACCAAGTCGGAGAAAGCATTGAAGCGAGTGCTACGCATTTCCCGGCTCAATGGGTGGAGCGTCATCATCATCGCCGCGCTCGGTGCGTTGGTCACACTGGCGATGGGCGATATTTCCGGCATGGCGGTGGGCGTGCTCATTGCGATCGCGGGCTGGATGGAAGTTCGCGGACACAAACTCCTGAAAAAGCGCAATCCCGACGGCATGAAAGCCCTCGTTCGGTCACAGATGTTTCTGCTCGCGATCATCCTCGTCTACTGCGCCAGTCGACTGGGCAGTTTCGACAGCGGCGCCGTCATGGGCAACGTAACTCCGGACATGGAATCCATGCTCAAGGAGGCCGGCATCACCAAAGCGGACATTGTTCCGATGGTCCGCACTGCGTTCTTTGCCGGTTACGGGACTTTCGCCTTGGTCACGCTTTTCTATCAAGGCGGCATGGCGCTCTATTACCGCGCCAAAACGCCTTTGGTCATCGAAGCACTCCAAACCCTTCCCCGCCCGCGCGTTTCCGTCCTGCCGCCGTCGGTTTAGCCGCGACGCTCCGTTTTCAAACAACGCGAGGTCCCAATCAATGTCATCAACAGCAGCGAAGCGAAGAACCCACGCGACCGTTGTTGGCGGGCGCAGGAAAGTTCACCATCGACAAGGAACGAACCGAATTCCCCTGCTCGAAGGGCAGCGTAGCACAGGCCTCGGGCCTGTGGGATTGTTGGGGACGTCGACCGACGACAGGCGAGACGCCTGTCGCTACCTGTCGTCAGCTCCCCGATTGTTGAGGTAACAGCAGTGGATTACCCCAGCGGGAGCGGCTTAAATGGGGGCGGTTTCGGACACGTATCGGAAATCGCGACGATGGACCGCGCCCAGCGAACGGCATTGGTGATAACCAATGGGACCGGTGCCAGGTGATACGCGAGATACGTTTCAGGCCTCCGTCGAAAATAGAAAATCCGCCCGTCCTCTCGCTGCCACGTTGCACCGATCCGGAATCGAACTGATGGTCAGGTGAGCTGTCGCAATTTCCGCAGAGAACAGCGGCGCGATTTCTGGTTTCTCCCGATCCAGTTAAATACGCGTCTCGCTGCTTGCGAGCCGCGGAAATCCAGCCATTCTCACCTTTCCAAGCTATCATGAACGGATACGAAAACTCAGACGATGACCACCAACCCCTGATGTGGGTGCGGGACTATGCGGTTTATGCAGCCCATTTCATCGTCGGAGTATTCGTGGCCTCGATGATCGTCACCACCGTCATGATGGCCGCCAATTCCGGCCACCTGCTGTCGTGGCTGACTTTCGATAGCGTCGACGTGCTCAATGGCCAGGTCTGGCGTGTCCTTACTTACGGATTGGTCAATCCGCCGAGCCTCAACTTCGTCATCGATATGGTGATGATCGTGTGGTTTGGCCGGGAACTGGAAAAATTCTTCGGCCGGCGGATCTTCCTGCGCTTCTATGCCGGACTGTATTTATTGATGCCCGTCCTTTTCACGCTCATTGGCCTCCGCTGGCCGATGCATCTCGCCGGGGAATCAGGCGCGCTCGCGACCTTCATCGCGTTTGCGACGCTCTATCCAAACGTGATGATGATGTTTAACGTGCTGACCAAATGGGTCGCGATCGTCCTTGTCGCGGTTTACACATTGGTCGCGCTGGCCTATCACGATTGGCTGGGCCTCTTCTCGCTCTGGGTCACGACCGCTTACGCGTACGGGTTCGTTTGCTACCAACAAGGGCGGATCACGCTGCCTTCGTTTCGCCTTCCCCGCCCCAAGCCAAAGCTTCGGGTGCTCCCCGATTTCAAGGCTGAAAAGACCATCGAAATCAACGCGACCAAAGAAAATTCCGCTTCCGAAATGGACGCGTTGCTCGACAAGATCGCGCGCTCCGGACTGGCCAGCCTCACGGTGAAAGAACGTTCGCAACTCGCCAAAGCCCGCGAAGAGTTGATGCAGAAACGGTCCGGTCGCAGTTAAGGGGTTTTGCAGTTCCGTCCGAATTGGTGCTGCAGCGACCCCGCTGCCGTCTTTCCCCGCGGGCGAGGTCGCCTCACGCTCCAGCAAAGAAAGCACAGCGCAAATAACAGCCCGTCGTGACGGGCGTCCCGCCTGTCTGCTGGAACTCTTTTCTGAAAAACCACAGGCCGGAGTCCTGTGGCTACGGTCGCGCGTCTGGTATCACGCATGCGACATCGCCGGCGCTCCGGTAGCCGAATGCCAATCGACACCGTTCGGACGTTGAAAATAAAAAAGCCGGGGTCATCGACCCCGGCTGTAAATTTTTTCGGTCACAGATTCGGCTCTCAGTGGCTCGCTGCACCTGCCGTTTTCTTTTTCCACGTGAGCAGCAGAATCAGGAAGACAACCGCAAGAGCGGCTGGAAGTACGGCACACTTACCGAGCGCTTCCAAACCGGCGCTCGATTGAATCGACGACCACCGAACGGCAGCTTCGGTTCCCTTCGCGGCGACGGCGAAGGAATCAACCGTTTCACCCGGAGTGAGACGAGCCGCAATGCCGTTGTCATAAAAACGACCAACATAGGGCACGACAAAACTTGCGCTCAGCATCCCCGCGCCACCCATGATGGCCAATCCGAGCGCACCGGTGTTCGGAAAGCGTTCGCTGAC
>JBEPTW010000245.1:0-5362 GCA_041691855.1 Verrucomicrobiota bacterium
ACCTTGGAAAATCTGATCGGCAAGACGGACGCGGATTTCTCACCCGACAAACATGAGGTGAACCGTTTCATGGCGGACGACCTTGAGGTTATCCGTCTCGGGAAGGCAAAAAGCATCCGCGAGGAAACGGTCACCGACCCGACCGGGAAGATCCGGCATCTTTCCACCATCAAAATCCCGTTTCGTTTCAGCGATTCGGATATACCGGCTGTGCTCGGTGTGTCGGTGGACATCACCGACCTTAAAAAAGCCGACCACGACCGCCAGCAGATCGAGCGAAAATTGCAGGAAACCCAAAAGCTCGAAAGTCTCGGCGTTCTCGCCGGCGGCATCGCCCACGATTTCAACAATCTGCTGACCGGCATCCTCGGGAATGCCAGCCTCGCCAGGATGGATTTGTCGGATACTTCTCCGCTGATGCCGGTCATCGAGCAAATCGAATCCGCCACCCATCGCGCCGCCGACCTGTGCAAGCAAATGCTCGCGTACTCGGGCAAAGGCCGGTTCGTCGTCCAACATTTGAACCTCAACCAGCTGGTCGAGGACACCACGCATTTGTTGAACATCTCCATCAACAAAAATTGCGTCCTTCACTTCAATCTCGCGCAAACGTTGCCCGCGATCACCGTCGATGCGACGCAGATCCGGCAGATCATCATGAATCTCGTCATCAACGCTTCGGAAGCCATCGGCGCACGGAGCGGAGTGATTGCACTTTCCACCGGGGTGGCGCGGGTCGACCACGACTACATCGCCACGCTCCTGCATCCGGGCGGAATCACCCCGGGTGACTATGTATTCCTGGAGGTCAGTGACAACGGCGCCGGCATGAATCCGTCCACGCTGGCGAAAATCTTCGACCCGTTTTTCACCACGAAATTCACCGGTCGCGGGCTCGGTCTGGCAGCCGTGCTCGGCATCATCCGCGGGCACAAAGGAGCCTTGAAAGTTTATAGCGAGTTGGGTCGTGGCACGACTTTCAAAATCCTCCTCCCGTGCAGCGACGCGACGGCGGAGCGAATGCTTTCGGCTCCACCAATGGCAGAGCCGATCTGGCGCGGACAAGGCACGATATTGGTCGTGGACGACGAGGAAACAGTCCGGACCGTCACCGCGCGCATTCTTGAAACCCTTGGCTTCACCGCGGTGCTGGCATCGGACGGACGGGAAGCGCTCGAAATTTATCGCCAGGAACCCTCCCGATTCACGATTGTCCTGCTCGACCTGACCATGCCGCACATGGACGGCGAAGAAACGTTTCGCCAATTGCGGCACTTGAATCCCGGCGTGCGGGTGGTGTTGATGAGCGGCTTCAATGAGCAGGATGCTGTCAGCCGATTCACCGGCAAGGGGCTCGCCGGATTCGTGCAAAAACCATTCGAGGTCGGCAGCATCATGACGGCGGTCCGCGAAGCTTTTTTCCAATCGTAACGAGCGGAGAGCCCGCGAAAATCAAAGGCCGAGTAGACTGCCGTTGCGTTTGAGCCAGCGCTCCGCGTCAGACCACCACGGGCAGACCAATGCAACCTGCGACCAGAACCGTTCGGAGTGGTTCATTTCACGCAGGTGCATCAACTCGTGATAGATGATGTAATCGCGCACCGAGTCAGGAGTCTGCACCAAACGCCAATTCAGCGAAATCGTCCCGCCCGCTGAGCAAGAACCCCAACGCGAGCGCTGATTGCGCACAGTGACCTGCTTCACGCTCGCGTTGGTTTCGGAAGCCAGTTCCCAAGTCCGCGCCGGCAACTCCACTTTCCCGCGTCTCAAAAAATGCGCCTCAAGCGTGGGCCTCAGATCGCCCTGCAAAGCCGGGACGCGAAACACATCCGCCGCCAGACAAACCGTGGGCCGCGCTCCATCGCTGGCCGGCCGAACCTCGGTCATTTCCCCGCGCCATAGAACGTGCGTGCCAAGCGTCCAGATCGCCACTCCACGAGGTTTGGAGGCCTGGCGATTGCGCGCACGTTCCAGCCAATCCTGATGTTCCTCCACGAATCGCCGGGCTTCGCGTTCGGAGCCGCGGCCCGGAATCGTGGCGATACCAACCCCGTCCTTTCGCAAGGTCAGACGGTAGTGGGTGGCACGGATGCTTCGAACAAAGACCACACCGGGCCTCGCCGCCTGGATTTTCGTTTCAAAAAATTCGTGTTGTTCGCCACTCACGTGATTGGGCTAAACGGAGCGGCCACATGAAGCCAGCCGCGAAATGTTTGTTCTGCAAAATCTCATTGGTAAAATCACGGTGGACGCGTCGCACACGGAACCTTTCTTCACAAACTGTGGACTGATCTTATAATTCCCGAACCTGCGGCAAGCAAATGGAGCGCTTTCGCACAAAAACTGCAAGAGCCCGCCCAACCGTTTTAATCTCAGTGCTTGTACTGTCATTCAAACTTCATACGTTCCGCGCATAAGTGATGCAAAGGCTGCACATTGTTTCCGCTCACCGAGCCCCCCGGAACCGCGGTTTCACCATGGTAGAAATCATGGTCGTCGTGGTCATCATCGGCTTGTTGGCGGCAATGGCGTTACCGACCTACCGAAGGATCACCATGCGGTCCAAGACTGCAGCATTGGTCAGTGATCTACGGTCTTATTCAACGGCGTTCATCACGTACAATCTTCAAAACGGGAAGTGGCCGCCTGATGAAATCCCGCAAAATGTTCCAGCAGGCATGTCGGGAGCACTGGCTGGAGGTTTTACCCGGAAAAGCCCCATTGGCGGAGTCTATAAATGGAACTATGGCGTTTCCGCCGATGGCGTTCCCGCCACCGCAGCGATCATTATAGAAACGGTCGGTGGAGAGGTGGTGAGCGATGACGCCGACTTAAGGGAAATGATTGATCGGGAAATGGACGATGGCGATCTCGCCACGGGAAACGTCGTCGTAGGCAGCACCCATTCACTGGTGTTCATCATCGAAAAATGACGCCTCCATTTAAAGTCACCTTGATCAACCTGACTGCCGGAGCGACGGCAGTGGCTCCCACCGTGGACAAACTGGAAATTGGCCAGCTGACGGCAGAAGAGGTTCAACGACTCGCGGCAAATTTGTTGAAACTCGATCTTTCCGCCCATCCCTCCGCGGAACCCGGAATCATCGTCCAGCGCGGGGAAAAGGGTTGGCGAATCGCCGCAAATGCGGGACGTCTCCGGATGTACAAGAGCACCTCCTTGTTCGACGAATATTGGACGGTCGAATCCGCGCAGGGCTTGGCCCAGTTGGCGCCGTTTAGCTCACTTTCGAATCTTGGTGGCGGCAGCAGATCCACGCGCAGCCAGGCACCTCACTCCAATCGTCTGCAAACCGTTCGGAGTATTGCCGAAGTAATTGGCCTGTTTGCCCTCGGCGTCGTTCTGATCATCGTCGGCTTTTGGTACGGGTTACCTCATCGCAAACTCAGTGATTTGCCGGCGGACGTCGCGATCGTCACCAGCGACAGCGAGCGCACCTCTGTGTTTTCAACCGTCGCGGGCAGCTACGTCGCCGGTCGGGTAAAAGAGGGCGAAAGCATCGTCGTGATCACGCCAGAAGGCCACGTCTCATTGGGAACGATCGGCAAAGACGGCAAACCGGCGCAGTTGCGCATCGAAGAACAGGCCCAAGCCGCGCGCAAAGGTAATTTGGCCGCAGTCGTTACGACGTTCGGCGTCATCGCGGAACTTCCACCGGATGCAGTCAATGTCGGCAACGGTCACTGGCGCAAATTAGTCGCCAACTAAACGCCCCGGCGTTTTGAAAAATGCCGGACCGTGAGTGCGGTCGGCAGTAAAGGCTCAGGGAAATCGACCGGTGTAGACGTCAGAGTATTTCCAACTCCCACTTAAACGTCGCTCCCGGCAAAAGCGTCAGCCACGCAAAACTGGCGCGTGCCCCGCGATTGGGCCGCGTAATGCAACCGGGATTAAGCCAACGAACGCCTTTCGCGTCCGTCTCATCGCGCGGGACATGCGTGTGCCCGTGCAGCACAACCTTGACTCTTGATGGCGCGCGGTCGGGTGGAATGTGGACCAGAAAAAAAACCACGCCCATCCGTTCCAACCGCAGCTCGCGTGGCCAAAGAGTGTGGCATTCGTTATTCCCCAACACGACATGCAACGGCTTTCCCAGAGCTTCGAACTCCGCCAACGTCGCCGGTTCGCACACATCCCCTAAATGCCAAATCTCATCGGCCGATGCCAGCCGCCCCGGGAGATCGGGCGGATAGCGATCGTGAGTATCGGAAATGACAGCGATGCGCATGGGGCGGGAAAATTATTGTGAACAGACCGCGTTTTTCCGCTGATCAACTCAACGGAGAAAAAAAAGCGGTCGCATGTCTCACAAACGTGCAGCTCAAATTCTCATTCGCAACTCCGCAAACCGCCCGAATTTTCAAGCCCGTTCACCCGCTGGCGAATTGGTCAACGGAACGTACGGCGCTTCCCGCAAATTCACCGCACGGCGTCCGGAAAGCAATTGCCACCATGCCACACCGCTCGCACCGACGACCGTCAGGACCAAAAGCAGAAACACTCCCGTCACTCCGGCATCGACGTAATTATTAAAAACCTGGGCGTGCCAGACGGCCAATTCCGCCGGGGAACCACCGGCTTGCATCCTCGCCTTCAGCCCACGGGCAATCGCCAAAAAACCCACGGGAGCCGCACTGAATAGCTTCATCCATCCCGCCGTCATCGTCACCGCCAGCAGCCACGCGAGCGGTGCCAGCGTGACCCAGGCGTAACGCTTTCGTCCCATCTTGATCAGCACCGTGGTGCCAAGGGCAAACGCGATCACGCCGAGGAGCTGGTTCGCCACGCCGAAAATCGGCCACAGCGAATTGATCCCACCGAGCGGATCGATCACGCCCTGATAAAGAAACCAACCCCAGGCCCCCACAAAAAAGAGCGTAGCCACCAAACCTCCCGAGAACGTAGGTCGCTCGCGATGCTTGGCCGAAAAAAGTCCAAGAAAATCCTGGAGCAAATATTTTCCGACGCGAGTGCCGGCGTCGATCGTCGTCAGGATAAACAACGCCTCAAACATGATCGCAAAATGATACCAGAGCGCCAGCGCCGCGTTGCGGCCAAAAATCCCCGCGAACATCTGCGCCATTCCCACGGCAAATGTCGGCGCGCCGCCCGTTCGACCTATCATGGTTTTTTCGCCGACACTCGCCGCGAGCGCGGTCATTTGATCAATCGTCACCGGATACCCGAGCGCCGAGACTTTGGCGACCACGGCCACGGCATCGCCTTTAATATTGATCGCAAAATATTGCCCCGGCTCCATCGCGCACGCCGCGATCAATGCCATGATTCCCACGACCATTTCCGTGATCATCGCGCCGTAGCCCACCGCGCGAATATGGCTTT
>JBEPTW010000246.1:0-5324 GCA_041691855.1 Verrucomicrobiota bacterium
CTGATCCGCCCGGAAATCCTGGCGCTGACGCCGTACAGCTCAGCCCGCAAGGAATCATCCGGCGGACGCGTTTGGCTGGATGCCAACGAGAATCCGGTAACTCCTTCCGCCGGCAAACCGACTTTCAACCGCTACCCCGAACCCCAGCCCGCCGATTTGATCGCGGCGCTGGCCGGTTATTACGGCCGTCCGCCGGAAAATCTTCTGGTTACTCGCGGCGCCGACGAATGCATTGATCTGCTCGTGCGCGCTTTTTGCCGCGCCGGCCAGGATGCGATCCTCATCACGCCTCCCACTTACGGGATGTATTCGGTCTCGGCGGCGATTCAAAACGCCCGCGTCGTGGCGGTGCCGTTGCTGCCGGAAAAGAATTTCGCGGTGGACACGGACGCGGTGATCGCGGCCACCACGTCCGATGTGAAATTGGTTTTCCTTTGTTCGCCCAATAATCCCACTGGCGCGCTGCTGGATCGCACAGCGGTTCTGAGAATCGCCCAGACGATGCTCGGTCGTGCGGTCGTGGTGGTGGACGAAGCCTATTTGGAATTCGCCGGCACGCCGAGCGTGTTCGCGGAATCGACCCGACTACCCAATCTCGTTTCTCTTCGAACCCTTTCAAAAGCTTTCGGCCTCGCCGGGGTCCGTTGCGGCGTGACGCTCGCGACTTCCGCGCTGATTGGCGTGTTGCAAAAGATCATCGCGCCCTACCCGATTCCGACCCCGGTCCTCCAAGCCACACTGGCCGCGGTTTCTCCCGCTGGACTCGCCGCCGCGCGCGCTTCCGTGGAATCACTCGTCGCTGAACGAACGCGGGTCGCAGCCGCCCTGGCCAAAATCCCGACAATCCGCCGGGTCTGGCCAAGTGATAGTAATTTTATCCTTTTTGAAGTTCCCGAGGCCGCCAAAGTCATGGCTGCTGCCCGCGCCGCCGGCGTCGTGTTGCGGGACCGCAGTCGCGATTATGGTCTTACCAACAATGTGCGCATGACCATGGGCACACCCGAGGAAAACAACGCAGCGCTGGAGGCAATCGCCCATGCGTAAAGTTTTCTCACCATTCCCACCCGTTTCCTGTAGCGACAGGCGTCCCCGCCTGTCTTCTGCCGCGCGCACCGACACCTCCGGCCTCTCATCAACTCGCGACGTTCAGCCATGAAAAAAATCCTCTTCATCGACCGCGACGGCACCTTGATCGTCGAGCCATTTGATCAACAGATCGATCGCCTCGACAAATTTGTCCTCGAACCCGACTGCATTCCCGCGCTGTTGCGGTTGCGCGACGCGGGTTTCACTTTCGTCATGGTCACTAACCAGGACGGACTCGGCACGCCGAGTTTTCCCGAGAAGGAATTTCAACCGCCGCAAAAACTGCTGCTCGATATTCTCGGCTCGCAGGGAATCACGTTCGAGGCGATTCGCGTTTGTCCGCACACGTCCGCTGACCGTTGCGATTGTCGCAAACCCAAGACCGGTCTGCTCACCGATTACGTGAAAGACACCGCGTGGGCGCGGGAATCATCCGCTGTCATCGGCGATCGCGAAACCGATCTTCAGCTCGCCCAAAATCTGGGCGTGCGCGGCATCCGCTACGATCGCAAGACGCTCGGCTGGTCGGAAATTGCGCGCCAACTCGTCGATGCGCCACGTCGCGCTTCCATCGTCCGCAAAACCAAGGAGACCGCGATCACCGTCGCCATCGACCTGGACGCGACCGCGCCGATCAAACTCTCGACCGGCCTCGGCTTCTTCGACCATATGCTGGAACAAATCGCGCGCAATGCCGGCATCAGTCTCGTCATCGATTGCAAAGGTGACTTGCACATCGACGAGCATCACACGATTGAGGACACCGGACTCGCCCTCGGCAGTGCGCTGAAACAAGCGCTCGGCGATAAACGCGGCGTGGGCCGCTACGGTTTTGTCATGCCCATGGACGAAGCGAAGGCGGAGGTTTCAATCGATCTCAGCGGACGCGCGTGGCTGGTCTTCGAGGCGGAGTTTCCCCGCGAAAACGTCGGCGAGATGCCGACGGAAATGGTTTCACATTTTTTCAAATCCGTCAGCGACAACCTCGCCGCGACGCTGCACATGAAAGTTACCGGCGACAATACGCACCATATGATCGAGGCCCTGTTCAAGGGTTTCGGTCGTGCGCTCCGGCCCGCGGTTGCCCGCAACGCCAGCAGCGAAATCCCCAGCTCGAAAGGAGTGCTCTGATGCTCGCCATCGTTGACAGCGGCGGCGCGAACATCGCCTCAGTGCGTTTCGCACTTGAGCGTCTGGGTGTGAGCAGCGAACTCACGGCTGATCCGGCGGTGATTCGTTCGGCCGAACGCGTGATTCTGCCGGGCGTCGGCGCAGCGAACGAAGGGATGCGCAAACTTCAAGAGCGTGGCTTGGTCGATTGCGTGCGCAACCTAACCCAACCGGTGCTCGGGGTGTGCCTTGGCATGCAGCTGCTCTTCGAGTCGTCGGAGGAAGGTCCGACCGAAACGCTCGGCATCATTCCCGGCGTGGTGAAAAAACTACCGGATTCCCCCGGCATTCAGGTTCCGCACATGGGCTGGAACACGCTCCTTTGCGGAAAAGGCCCCGGCTTGCTCGACGGTATTCCTCTCGATGCGCGCTTTTATTTTGTGCACAGCTACGCCGGTCCAGTGAATGCGTTCACCGTCGCCAGCTGCGACCATGGCACGCCGTTTGCCGCCATCGTACAGCGCGGGAATTTTAGCGGAGTGCAATTCCACCCGGAACGTTCCGGTGAAGCGGGTGCCCGCCTGCTCAAAAACTTTGTCGAAGGACGCGTATGATTATTTACCCAGCCATTGATTTGCGGGGCGGACGCGTCGTGCGTCTCACCGAGGGAAAATTCGACCAAGAAAAAAGCTACGGCGACGATCCGCTCGCGGTCGCGAAGGAATTTAAAAACGCCGGCGCGACGTGGCTCCACGTGGTCGATCTCGATGGCGCCAAGGATCCGTTGAAACGCCAGACGGCGCTTGTCGAAAAAATCGCCCGCGGCAGCGGTCTGCGCGTCCAGACCGGTGGCGGCATTCGCGACGAAGGGCAAATTGAAGCGCTGCTCGCGACCGGCGTGGAACGCGTGATTGTCGGCAGTCTCGCCGCGCGCGAACCTGACCGCGTGCGCGGGTGGCTATCCCGTTTCGGCGCTGAACATATCACTCTCTCGCCAGACGTTCGCATCGATACCGACGGCACTCCCCGCGTCGCGGCCGCCGGCTGGCAGGAAAGCACCGGCGTGGCGCTCGACGATTTGCTTAACGGCTTTCTTCCCGCCGGGTTGATTCACATTCTCTGCACCGACATCAGTCGGGACGGCAAGCTGACCGGGCCAAATACCGCGTTGTACTCGGACTTGGTTAAACGTTTTCCCTCCCTGCAAATCCAAGCGTCGGGTGGCGTTTCGTCGCTGAATGATTTGCGCGTTTTGAAAACCACCGGTTCGGCCGGTGCAATTGTTGGACGGGCGTTGTACGAGAAAAAATTCACGCTGCAGGAGGCACTCGCATGTTAGCCCGCCGCATTATTCCCTGCCTCGACGTTCGCGACGGGCAAGTCGTCAAGGGTACGCAGTTTCGCGACCACGAAGTCGTCGGTGACATCATCGAGCTCGCCCAACGTTACCGCGACGAAGGTGCCGACGAACTGGTGTTCTACGACATCACCGCGAGCAGCGACGGCCGCACCGTTTCCACCGACTGGGTGACCCGCGTCGCGCGCGTGATCGATATTCCCTTTTGCGTGGCCGGTGGGATTCGCTCGCTCGATGGCGCGCGACAAATCCTTCACGGCGGCGCGGATAAAATTTCGATCAACTCTCCCGCGCTGGAAAATCCCGCGTTGATTACCGAGCTCGCCGCCGAATTTGGGTCGCAATGCGTCGTGGTCGGCATCGATAGCCGACAGGAAGGCTGCGATTATTTCGTGAAACAATACACCGGCGATCCGGCCAAGACGCAATCCACGCGCTGGGAAACCATTGCGTGGGCGCGCGAGGCCCAGAAGCGCGGCGCCGGCGAAGTCGTGCTGAATTGCATGAATCAGGACGGGATGCGCCAGGGTTACGATCTCACGCAACTCCGGCTGGCGCGCGCCGCGCTCACGATTCCTCTTGTCGCGTCCGGCGGCGCCGGCTCGCCGGAACATTTCCGCGACGCGTTCGTTCAAGCCGGCGTCGATGGCGCGCTCGCCGCCTCGGTGTTTCACAAAGGCACGATCAAAATCCCCCAACTCAAAGCCCAACTCATCGCCGACGGAATTTCCATCCGACCCTGACGCTGGACCTGTAGGGCCGGTGCTTGCGCCGGCCTGGCCTCCGCAAGCAGAGGCGCTACGAATCAAAAAATTAACCAACCACTCTCCGCCCATGAAAACGCTTAAGATCGACTGGAAGAAAAACACCGGCCTCGTTCCCGCCATCGTGCAGGACGCGACCACGCTGCAAGTATTGATGCTCGGCTACATGAACGCCGAAGCGCTCAAAAAAACCCAGCGCACGAAACGCGTGACGTTTTTCAGCCGCAGCAAAAACCGCTTGTGGACCAAGGGCGAAACGTCGAAAAATTTTCTGAACCTCGTCAGCATCGAGGTCGATTGCGACAATGACACGCTGCTAGTCAAAGCCATCGCCGATGGTCCGACCTGCCATCGCGGCACCCCGAGTTGCTTCGGCGACGAAGGCGCCACCGGCGTTGGATTTCTCGCGCATCTCGAACAAGTCGTGTCTTCCCGGATCAAGAGCAAGGACAAGACCAGCTATACGGTCCGCCTCGCTCTGGAAGGGGTCGTCCGCGTCGCACAAAAAGTCGGTGAAGAAGGCGTGGAAACCGCGCTAGCCGCCGTCACGGCGAAAGACGACGAGTTCACCGGCGAAGCCGCCGATTTGCTCTATCACTTGATCGTGTTGCTCCGCGTCCGGAAATTATCGCTGAACGATGCCATTGCTGTGCTGGAAAAACGCCACGCGCCAAAACACTAAATCATATTAGCCCGACTTCCGCTACTGGAGGGTTTTTCGAAAGAGCCTGCGTTGATTTACAGAACGTTACGGGAAAAGGTCGCCACTACATGTCCACTGAGATTGGGCGAAGGCTATGAAATCAAAACCAAGGACGATTTTTGCGCTGATCACACTTCACACCTGTGATTCTAGCAGAAATTCGAAATTGGTAAATAGGGTTGGTCGCCACTACACGCACTTTTGAAAATACGATCACGATACGTCAGCAACTTATTCTAAATAGCTTTTAAGATGAGCCTAAAAGTGATAGATGGTCCGGTATGTCCAGACCACGCCGAATCGA
>JBEPTW010000247.1:0-5312 GCA_041691855.1 Verrucomicrobiota bacterium
GTTTTCTCAACCCATCGGACGCCATCAAATGTGCATCATCAATGATCGGCACGAGGGGCAGAAATAAGGGGTCAAATTTTGTGGTTTGGGTTCGCCGGGACGGAACCACAGTCCTTGGGGGCTTGGAGCAGTAGCGGCCAGTCCGTGCCGTGACCCTTGATGGTTTGATCTCGATTTTGCTGACGAAAGGTCGGGTGGCGAAGGTGCGCGCGGCGTAGCGTTCGGCAAGGGCGCGGAGGCAGACGAGTCTGCCCTCGACGATTTTTCGCAAACCAGTTCATGACAGCGGCCGGAAACAATCACATCAGCGGTGGCAAAGCCGAGGGTGTCGCGGGTGGTGCTAGTGTTTGTTAGCGGGGGTGAATCAAGAGAAATTTAAATCCGGTAGCCGCCGGACCACTGAGGCGGTTCGTCCGGACGGTGCTGGACGCGAGCGACGCCCGTCATCCGGTTCGCCGGTTGCATGAAGAGGGTTGAATGCTCGACTCGTGCGGCGGAAACCGTTTATTGGACGATGCATCTTGTTGCTAAACAAGGGGGACTACCGCTCCCTTCGCTCTTCCTTCGGTCTCCCTTGCCGGATCCTTGCTGAAACCTTGCTGGGGCGGCCCCCATCCGAGGGAGGCTGTGTCTGGCAAATAATCTTTGTAAAACAGCCCGCCTCTGGCGCGGGAACGACGTCCGCTTGTTTAAAGTCCCACTATTTCTTCGGTAGGAAGTTGAGTTTCCAGCTCACTTCAGGCAAAGCGCCCACGCACGTGCGAGTCACGACCGGGAAATCTCCTGCAAAACACTTACATATACACTAACCAACCCAATTAATTCATATATAATAACTTACATAACCATAACAGAATCTTCCCCTCGTGAACGTCGGATATCCTTACAAACAGATCGGATATTCCGCGCCATTTCTGGTCATTATTTACATATTTTTAAATCTTATCTATTTATTATACAATGGATAACAATATCATGCATTAAATATGCGTTAAATGGCCCCGTGAATGCTGATTACGAGATAATCGCTCATACTTACCGGAATTTGACCCTATGAAATCAAAGACGCTTCACATCTCCCTTCTCATCGGTGCAGGTTTTGTCGCCATTCTAGCCGGCGGAGGATGGACGATGTTTTCTGGCTCCAACGAACCTCGTTCGCCCCTCGGATCCGGGATGGGCGGGGCCGAGACAGGCGGGGCCGAGTTGGGCGCCCTGACCCTCGGCGCCTACTCGGTTCAACCGCAATCAGCAGCACCGAAGGCAGGTACACCCGTCTTCACGGTTAAGACGTATTTGGTTTCTAAGCACACCGGAGCGTCGGAGGAGCAGAACCCGCCGGCATTGGAAACCCTCGATGCGGTCCCCCAGCCGGACCATGCCTATCATCCGCATTCGATCATTGCCGTTGCGTCGGATGACAGCGCTTCGTTCAGTCCACTTTTTCTGGACGCTGGCCGGAGTTTGCCTCCCATACTCGGCGGTTTTGCCGGGGCACCGAATTCGAGTGCGGGCCACGGCAGTTCCGCCGGACCGAATACCCCGACCCATAGTGGTGATTTATCTCCCCCTTCCCATGGTGGCGCATCATCCGGAAATAATGGAGCACCCAGCGGAAACACCAATTCGGATAACCATGGGGGAAATTCTGACTCGCCGCCGTCGGGATTCATTCCTCCCGGACCGCCTGAGACCTATACGAAAACCGTACTTCCGCCCATTGGCTTTCCCGTTGCGCAGGACGATTTCAACGGAGCCCCGCCTTCGCTTCCTACGCAAACATCAGGGGAAACGGATTCGCCCAACTCGGTTCCGACCAGCCCGGTTCCCGACAATGGACTCACGCTCGTCTTGCTCGGAATCAGCTTCACTGGCCTGATCGGCATGCTGCGACGAACGAGACGTTCGTAGTTCACTCCCGCCAGCGTTTCGCAAAACATTTTACGTCGAAGCGGACTGCCCCCGCCGCGTGATAAGCGTCCTATCGACGGAAAGGACACCTGTGGGGGAGGATCAAATCAACGCACGAACAATCGGGGCAGCTGCACACTTATCACATCGCTTCGAAACCGACCAATTACCGAGTTACGGCTATCGCCGGTTCTGACGCTGAGCTTGGAACCCGGAGTTGGACACAGAGTTTACCGAAGTAAGCACGGAGCGCACAGAGAAATGCCGCAAGAAATTGCCCGAATGCACGATCACCCCATAGGTGAATTCAAATTCGAGGATCAACTCACCACCAGTGTCTCTCCCTCCCCTCCCGCCAAACTCGGTGAGTTCCGTGCCGAGATCGAACTGCGGAATTCAGGCTGAATGTTACCTATTTCCCGCATCCGTACCCTCAATCCCACCGACGACGAAAGCCGTCAACCCGGCTAATCTGCGGCCGTTTCCAAGAAAAATGCAGGTTGAGTGTTCGGTTTCGTCACGGGCGGCTGCTTAAGGCTGGCAATCGACTGGATCGAATACCCACGCACCTGATCATTCGGGCGCGGCGCCACCTTCACACTTAGTCTGCTCGACCCTGCACGAAACTGTCCCTGCCATCCTTCTCATTTGACTATCTCTCCCGTGTTTTACCTGTGAAAAACTACGGACCAGCCTGCTGGCTCGCCTTGGGCGCGGTCCTCCTCGTATCCGCTTGTTCCACCATCGTGAACCAATCCGTACCATTCAACGACGCCGACTATGGTGCTTTTTCCGCAGCGGGAACCGCCATCGTGGCCGGCCACGCTTTTGTTCGCTCCGACACGGGAGTAAAACGCAGCGCTGCGGGAATTCAAATCAGTCTCGTTCCGTTGACACCTTATACCGAGGAGAGAGCAAAAATCATGGAGTCGGGAAAAGATCCCGCCCCCGCAGACTCTAACCTGACGAAATATATCCGGACTACCGTGGGAGATCTGGACGGAAGTTATAAATTCGAAGGCCTGCCAGCTGGAAGTTATCTGATTTTCTGCCGGATCCAATGGGAACGTCCATTTGCCAACGGCAGGCGACGGGATGGTTCGGGTAATTTTTATGCGCTCGCACGTGTCCGCATCTCAAATGGGGAACAAAAGAGTGTCGTAGTCACAAACGTTTCGCAGCAATGACGCGGCCGCTGCTGACCCGTCCGGAGAATGCCGTCACTTTAGATCCAGATTCCGCTTGAAAGTGACCACCAATAAGCCGCTCTGAAGACGTGCCGAGCCCTGACCCCAATCTTTCAGTTGACGATGCCCAATTGCTGCGCCGGTACGGTCAGGATCGCTCGGAGCCGGCGTTCACGACGCTCGTACAACGGCACGTCAACCTGGTCTATTTCGCCGCGTTGCGTCGCGTCGGTGGCGACCGCCATCTCGCCGATGAGGTGACCCAGCGCGTCTTCACCGATCTTTCGCGCAAGGCTTTGTCGCTGACCAACCGGCCCGTCCTTACCGGATGGCTTTACACCAGCACGCGCTACGCCGCTGCTCAAGCAGTGCGGTCCGAACAACGCCGACGACATTACGAGCAGGAAGCCCACGCCATGCGCGAAACCGATTCCACCCCCGTCGAAAATTGGGAACAACTTCGTCCGGTCATCGACGAAGCGTTGGACGAATTGAGCGAACGCGATCGCGAAGCGGTGCTGCTACGGTATTTCGAGAACCGGCCTTTGACCGAAATCGGCGTGAAATACCGACTGAGTCCCGACGCCGCGCGAATGCGGGTTGATCGTGCACTCGAAAAGCTCCGCGCTCTATTGACCAAACGTGGCATCGCCTCGACCTCCTCGGCGCTGGCGATTGTCTTTATTGCCCAAGCAGGATTGGCGGCGCCCGCCGACCTGATCGCGACCGTCGTTTCGGCTTCACTTGGACCGGCGGGTGCCGCCACGACCGCTACGCTCGCGTTATGGAAAATCCTGGCGGCCATAACCGTTGCCGGCATCGGGGCCGGCGTACTCTACCACGGAATTGGTCTGAACTCTTCGCCGTCCACTTCAGTGACAACGAATGCCAAACATCCGACCGCGGCCGCGCTTGCGCCCACGCTTTCCGCTCCAGCTGTAACTCACGTCGCTCCGACTACAGCGCCCGACGCAAAGGGGAAAAACGACCGTCGAGGTAGAACCACAGAATCTTTCGGCTGGCGCCAGGTGAGTTTATTTGCCGGGGAGGAAACCGAAAAAACGCCCCACACCGTGAAGGAATTCAAAGCAAAAATGGAAACGGACGCCGAATTTAGCGAAACGGTGACTGCCCAAGCCACCGACCACCTAGATCGTTTTTACGGATATCTTTTCAGGGCATTAAATTTGCCGGCACCCGAGCTCAACCAGTTCAAGGCGCTGCTGATCGATAAAGAGCGCATCAAAATCGACGCTGTAGGAGCCCAGCAATCGCTCGGATTTCCGATGCGCGAAACCCGAGGTTTGCTCCATGAGGGAGTGGAGCAGGGACAACAAACGGTTGACGCCGAAATCGAGGCGCTGCTGGGAGATGCCCATTACATTCAATATCTGCGCTATCGCGAGGATCTCGTGCAGTGGACCGCGACAAATGAAGTTGCGAGAAAGCTCGAGGCGACCGCCACACCGCTGACGGATAAACAGGCAAACGAGTTGGTCCTCCTCCTCCGCCAGTCACTTCTCCGGATACGGTCTCCGTTCAGTTTTTCTCTCGGTTTTGGCGCCGGACTTTTTCCCGCTCACATCGGCAGTGGATTAAACCAATACGTTTTTGACCAAGCCGGGGAATTTCTCTCGCCACCGCAAGTAGAAGCACTGCGCCAGCTGAAACGGTTTCCCCGGACTCAAAACAAATAGCCGGCCGCTGATCTAAAGCAAAGGATCATGCAAAACGCAGGTCGCCTACGGGACTCGCAGGATTGGGGTGTCTGGTAAATAAACCATCGCCCATCAGCTCTGATCCGGCGTAGGGCCGTCGCTTGCGACGTGCCGTTTTTCGCGCGCGAGGCCGGCGCAAGCACCGGCCCTACGGCAAGCGACGCAAGTTATTTCCCAGACACACCCGATGGTGTCATTTTTTGCATTCATTTATTTCGCGTTTTCCCCGAAACTGAATGCGATCGTTTTGGTCGTGGCGTACCCTTATTTCGCATTCTCTATTTCCGATTTTGATAAAACGATGGACGCTTGAAGATCGGATCGAAACATCGGTGAGACCGTGAACGGCCCTAACAATTAGCAATGAAGCGACGACCCATTTTCCGCACGTTGCTGATTCTCATCCTACTCTTGGCCGGCTGCACGAAGATTGCGCCTCTTGACGAGAAGGTGGCCGCGACTTCCGATTTTGATTTCATGATGTGGAAAGCGGATG
>JBEPTW010000248.1:0-5279 GCA_041691855.1 Verrucomicrobiota bacterium
GGAAACGGCTTTTGTGGCACCGGTTCAATTTTGGCGCTCATGCATTACCTCATCGGGAGCGATAGTCGGTGGCTCGTCGTGGCGATGGCACTCTTGCCCGTGGCCTTGATATTCGATTTTGCGGATGGCCGCGTGGCGCGCTGGCGGCGGCGTTCATCTGCGCTCGGGGCAGATCTCGATTCGCTGGCGGATATTATTTCCTTCGGTGTCGCACCGGCCGCGCTGGGTTTTGCGGTCGGCATGCGCGGAGTGTTCGACGTGGTTATCCTGCTCTATTTTGTCGCTTGCGGGATCAGTCGCCTCGCGCGATATAACGCGACGGCCGATGCGCTGTCCGACGACAGTGGCAAGGTGAAATATTTCGAGGGCACGCCGATTCCCACGAGCGTTTTACTGGTGGCCTTTTTGGCCGTACTCCACTTCCGCGGCTTGCTCGGGTCGACCATTTGGTTTGGAACGTGGACGATGGGAGGACTGGTGATGCACCCATTGGTTTTGATCTATGCGTTAAGTGGAAGCGCGATGATCAGCACGTGGCGAGTACCGAAGATTTGAGCGGTCCCACGAGCTTCGGGAAGCCCTGATTTCAGTCTGACACCACAGCTGAATCGCGCTTCTAACATTTAAGGGTTTTGCCACTTTACGGGAAAATCGAAAAAGAACGCTGTGGACGGAAGTCCAGATAGTCGTTGCCCGCGAACCAAAAGGGAAATCGAGGGGTTCGTACGTGCCGCTGCCAATTTTTACCGGCGGAACTGGAGGTGTATTCGGACTACTATATTTCTATGAATAATTCACATTCTTCCATCACGTCAGCGAAGTCCGCCAAGCCGGCTCAATCGAAAGCACCGTTGGTTCCTCCAGCCAAGGTGGAGCGCGAAAAGTCCAAATTGAAGCAGGGAAGGGAGCGGCTCGAAGACGAGGCCACCAACGCAGATACGTCTGTGCGCACCTCAGTGATCGGCGACCGTTCCGGCACGCCCTGATCTAATCCGAATGCATCATGCTTCGGAGCAAAAACCCATCGCACTATCTCACCTTTTGATCGCAGTCATCGCGAGACGCGCAGCGACGAAGCAATCCGGCGAACCGGATCGCCCCGCCCGCCTTCGACCTCGCTGATGACGGAAAAAAGTGTGAGGAATGCAGGTTAGGGTTAGGACCCGTTCTCTGGCACCGAGCGGGAGTCGCCATGCGCGGGCACCGGCCAGACGGTTTCGACACTTGCGATTGTACGCAGGAGAATTTTTATGAATTTCATGCCTACCAACGTCAGTTCGCGGAATCATGTGCAGGTCTCCGGCCACGGCCAGCAGCCGATCATGTTCGCGCACGGCTTCGGCTTCGACCAAAAGATGTGGCGCTTTGTCGCCCCGGCGTTCGAAGATCGCTTCAAGGTCATCTTGTTTGATTATGTCGGCTGCGGACACTCGGATATTTCAGCCTATCGGGTGGAACGCTACCGGACGCTGGAGGGTTACGCCCGCGACATCGTCGAGATCGCTGAAGCGCTCGATTTGAGAAATATCATTTTCGTCGGCCACTCAGTCAGCAGCATGATCGGCGTGTTGGCGGCGAAACTGGCCCCGGAACGATTTTCGCATCTCGTGTTGATCGTACCCTCCGCGTGCTACATCGACATGCCGCCGGATTATCGCGGCGGCTTCACGCGCGTCGACCTCGAAGGGCTCCTCGATCTCATGGAGAAAAACTACGTCGGCTGGGCCAGCTTTCTGGCCCCAATGATCATGAAAAATGACGACCAGCCCGCATTGCAAAAGGAACTTGCCACCAGCTTTTGCGCCGCGGATCCCGGAATCGCGCGACGGTTCGCGGCCGTAACTTTTCTGTCGGATCATCGCGCCGACCTCAAGGGCACGAGCCAGCCGACACTCATCATCCAATGCAGTGACGACGCGATTGCTCCGGCGGGCGCGCACCGCCAACTGGCAGGCAGCGAACTCCGCCAGTTACAGGCGAACGGGCACTGTCCGCATATGACGAACCCGCTTGAGACCATCGGCGTAATCAACGAATACCTCGCGGCGCAGGGATTGCCGCGTAACCCTTAAGTTAGTTGCCGCAATGATCCCGCCGCCCGATCGCGCGCCCACTTTAATCGGCAGCTTTCAACTGGCCACGGACGGCCAGGTGCTCAACGCAAATGAAACCGCCGCGCAGTGGCTTGGTTTTGCGCGGGCAGAATTCATCAACCGCCCTTTTCATTCGCTGCTCGGCAGCGGCGGACAATTCTTCTGGCAGTCGCAAATCGTGCCGATGCTGCGACTCAAGGGCTGCCTCGAGGAAGTGTATCTGCGCATGCGCGAAAAAGTTGGGGCCACGATCCCGGTGCTCGGAAATGTCGCTTTGATCTCCGATGCCGCCAGATCGTTCATTGAGTTCTCATTCATCCGCATTCCGCAGCGCGGCCACTTGGAGGATGAACTCCTGCGCGCCAAAAAAATGGCGGAGCAGGCCAGCGACGCCAAGACGAAGTTCCTCGGCATGATGTCGCACGAATTGCGCACTCCGCTGCAGGCGATCAGCCTTTTTAACCAAGCGCTGCTGGAAAATGCCTACGGAGAATTGACCGCCGAAATAAAGGAGGCGGTCCAAAGCAGCCAGGATTGCGCGACGTCGGTGACGGCGTTGATCGATGACATTTTGAACTACTCGCGCATGGAAGGCGGGACGGTGCAGGTGACCACTGAAAATCTGCCGGCGGAAGCAGCCTTGGAACGAGCGGAAGTTTCCATCCGTCATCGCTTCCAACAGGCCGGGTTAAACTGCGTGCGGACTCCGGTCGAAAGCGGATTGATGGCGTGCTACGACGCGAACCGTCTCCAGCAAATTCTCCTCAACCTGATCAACAATGCCCTCAAGTTCACCCCTCGCGGAGGATCGGTGACGTTGTCCGCACATCGCGAGCAAGAGGCGGCTGCATTTGAAGTAACCGACACCGGCTGCGGCATCCCGCCCGAACAGCTTCAACGTGTCTTCGAACCCTTCGTGCAATTGTCCACGACGATCGAGTCCAGCGATAAACCCGGCGTGGGACTTGGACTCGCCATCTGTCAGGAGCTCGCCGTCGCGATGGGTGGACGCATTGCCGTGCGGAGCACCGTGGGCGTCGGCTCGACCTTCAGCGTGCTTCTTCCGTTGGCCCGCCAAAGCTAAAGCGTGCGACGGCGGCGGCTCGCTCTTTACTTTCCAGAGCGCAGTGATCGAAAAATCGTCGCTGGAAGATTCTTGAGCCCGGCGGGCATTTGATTCCGGCCCGCAAAAAAGTCGGAACCTGCATTCCGCCCGGCTGGTCGTGTATGAGAATCAACCCAACATTATCGAGTTATTATGAAAGGAATATTTTTAGCTGGAGCCGGAAGTGAACCGGTCTATCGCACCGACCTTGTCGAACCGCAGATTCGTCCGGGCGCCGTCATCCTGCGGATGCTGGCAGTTCCCGTCCTCTCCTACACGCGGCAGGTTTTTAATGGCAATTTGAAGTATGTCATGCCGGAGGCGTTTATTCCCGGCAACTCCGGTGTGGGCGTAATCGAAACCGTGGCCGATGATGTTTTCCATCTGCGGGTCGGCCAGCGCGTGGGCGTGGACCCAAGGGTGACCCCGCATACGACAACTGAACCGGCGGAAGCTGGCAGCATTTTGATTGGTCTCACCGCCTCGACCCCCGCCTCCCAAAAATTGCAGGCAATATGGAAGAACGGTTCTTACGCGGAAAAAGCCCTGCTGCCTGCGGAATGCGTGACGCCGCTCGACTCCTTGCCGCAAATCCCTGCTGAACGTCTCGCGTTATTAAGTCATTTTGCGATTCCTTATGGCGGATTGTTGAGAGGAGAATTGGCGCCGGGGCAGTCTGTGATCATCAATGGCGCGACGGGCACCTTTGGCGCCCGGGCCATTCAGGTGGCGCTGGCGATGGGCGCAGCGAAGGTAATCGCGGTCGGACGGGACGAGGCGATGTTGCAAGCCTTGGTTGCGCTGGCGCCGAAGCGAATCGTGAGCGCCAGCTTGCAGAAGGGCGACATCGCAAACAGCACGAAAACAATTCGCTACGCAGCCGGCGGGCAACCGGCGGATCTTTATTTTGACATGCTTGGTCGCGCGCAAGAACCCGACTCGATTCTCGCGTGCATGCAGGCGCTGCGTCACCGCGGCACCGCCATTTTCATGGGGGGAGTTCGTATTCCGGTCCCGTTGGATTACAGTTTACTCATGCGCAACGAGCTGACCCTTCGCGGCAATTTCATGTACCCGCGACACGCGATTGCTTCACTGGTTCGATTGGCGGAAGCCGGCCTACTGGATTTGCAAAAAGTAGAAACACGGACATTTCCACTCGAACAATTTGCAGCAGCCTGCGACTTCGCCGAGCAAGCCACCGGATTGGAATCAGCGATGGTTTGTCCGACATGATTTCACCGGCCTCTCTCGGTGCGCTCCGGTTGATGACCGAAAAACAAGGAGCAGGTTTAATCGCGGAAGACGCAGAACACACAGCAAGAATGAACGCCTTTGAAATCATGAAGGAAATATCCGGAAAACGATGGACCCATTGGCCGGGCCAGATCGAAATTTCCCATTCTGGTTTCTATGTATTCTGTGGTGTCCTCCACTGATTTTTATTCCTCCCATCGCCATGGTCGGACTCTTTCGCGCTCAGCCAACGGTGCTCTATCATTCGCCATCCATCATTTTCCATTCTACGCTCCCTCACCTCCAGCCCCTCTCGGGCGCGACGCTGCCAAGAATCGTTTCCATGGCATGCACGTTATAGGAGCTGGTGCGCGGGCGACCTCGCCCGCGAGAGCACGGCAGCGGGGTCGCTGCCGCTCCAGTCGGGATGAGGACACAGGCGGCTACGGGATTTTTGAAACGCTTTAGCTCAGTGTTGGTAGATTGAAAATTAGAAAAAAGACGACGTCCTGTCTGAAATCAATGGGTTCATTCGTTGAAGTAGTAGTCGAACCTCCACCACTATGAACAAACAGATATTCCTCAACGTCCCGGTCGCCGATTTGTCCAAGTCGAAGGCCTTTTTCAAAGCGCTCGGCTATTCGCTCAATCCGCAGTTCTGTGACGACACCGCCGCCTGTGTCGTCATCAGTGACACGATCTCCGTGATGCTGGCGACGCATGCCAAGTTCCGCCAGTTCACGCCCAAGGCCATCTGCGATACGAGCCAGGCAGTGGAGGTTCTGATTAGCCTTAGCCGTATCGATGCAGTTGAAAAAGACCACCGTTTAGGAAGTGATTGGGAT
>JBEPTW010000249.1:0-5204 GCA_041691855.1 Verrucomicrobiota bacterium
CGGTTACTTTCCCGGGTGGGAAAGGTCCGCAGCTGGTCGTCGATGACGGCGGCGACGTCACCTTGCTCATCCACAAAGGGTGCGAACTCGAAGAAGGTAGCGATTGGGTTAACACGCCATCCGGTTCGCACGAAGAACAAGTGATTAAGGATCTGCTGAAGCGCGTGAATAAAGAGGATCCAACTCGCTGGACCAACATGGCCAAAGAATGGCGCGGGGTCTCCGAGGAGACGACCACCGGAGTGCATCGCCTCTATCAAATGATGGAGAAGGGCAAACTTCGCGTCCCGGCGATCAATGTTAACGACTCGGTAACGAAGTCGAAATTCGACAATCTTTATGGCTGCCGCGAATCGCTTGCGGATGGCTTGAAGCGCGCCACCGATGTCATGATTGCCGGCAAAGTTGCCTGCGTTTGTGGTTATGGCGACGTCGGCAAGGGCTCGGCGTTTTCACTTAAAGGTTTTGGCGCACGTGTCATCGTGACCGAGATCGATCCGATCAATGCGCTGCAAGCGGCCATGGAAGGCTTTGAGGTCAATACCATCGAGTCTACGCTCGGAACTGCGGACATCTACGTTACGACCACCGGCAACAAGGACATCATCACGCTGGAGCACATGCGCAAGATGAAGGACCAAGCCATTGTCTGTAACATCGGACACTTCGACAACGAAATCCAAATCGATCGCCTGAATAATTCCGACGCAAAGCGCATCAACATCAAACCCCAGTACGATCTCTATACCTTTCCGAAGGGTAACAGCATCTATATGCTGGCTGAAGGCCGCTTGGTGAATCTCGGTTGCGCCACCGGCCATCCGTCGTTCGTGATGTCGAACAGCTTCACCAATCAAACGCTCGCGCAACTAGATCTCTGGAAGAATCGCGACACGTACAAAGTTGGCGTGTACCGGCTGCCGAAGCACCTCGACGAAGAGGTGGCCCGTCTGCACTTGGAGAAGATCGGAGCCAAGCTCACGAAACTTTCCAAGGACCAAGCGGCTTATCTCGGAGTGCCAGTTGGCGGTCCCTACAAGCCCGATCACTATCGGTATTGAGGAAGAAAAGTTTTTTTAGCCACGACGCTGCGGAGAAATCCGCGGCGTTTTTTTTGGTGCGCGAAAGACAAAAAGTATCCGTTTATCCGCTGACCAAATCGTACGTGTTTCGTTTACGGATCAGTTTAAGGCGTTTTCCGAAAAGATGGGTGAGGGCGGCGGAAGTGAGGATTTTTTCCTTCGGTCCGTCGGCGATGATCCGGCCCCTTTTCATCATGATGACCCGCTTGATCTCGGGCAGGATGTCCGCGACTTGATGGGTCACCAGCACCAGACTTTTACCCGAGCGGATGAGTTTGCGCAGGATGATATGAAATTCGTGCACCGCACCGGGATCGAGGCTGTTGGTGGGTTCATCAAGGATCAGGACCTCGGGATCATGGACCAAGGCGCGGCCGATTAAGGCGCGACGCTGTTCCCCTGACGACATCGCCGACAAGGGCCGCGTCGCCAAATATTCAATTTCAAGAAAACGCAGAATCTCATTAGCCCGCCGTTTCTGACTCAGAGTTACCTTGTGGTGCGGCCAGAGTCCGAGGCTGTTGAAAAAGCCGGAGAGCACCATGTCGCGCGCATTCACTTCACGTGCCGTCACTTCATGCGAGAGCTTTTGCAACATATCGAGGGCAACGATGCCCAGATGCTGCCGCAAATCCTCCAAGCCCCATCGCTCGAGGCCAAATAACGCGAAACGTGAGCCATTGATCCCGGTTTGCGGGTACAGATCGCAGGTAATCAGTTTAATGAGGGTCGATTTGCCCGAACCATTGGGTCCGAGAATGACAACATGTTCTCCGCGGTGTACCCTGAGATTGAAATCCTTGAGGATGGCTTTCGTGCCTCGGATTACAGTCAGTTTCTTGAAATCGATCAGCCAGTCGGTTTGGGTAAGTTGGATCATGAACAAAAATCCCTTGAACTTTCAGTGGTCGGTTGTTTGCTCCTCATTCTGCTTTGGGAGAGGTGGCTGAGTGGTCGAAAGCAGCGCTTTGCTAAAGCGCCGTAGGTGTAAAAGCCTACCGGGGGTTCGAATCCCCCCCTCTCCGCCAGGTTTCTCCTCTGAGGAGAGCCGCTGACTGTGATTTGCTCGGTTGATTTGCTATTCGTGCCATTACATCCCATCCCTCGGTTATCGTTTATTACTGAGAGTAAGCACCAGCCCCAGCGATGCTGGGAAGCGTTAAGCTGAATTGTGCTCTAGTGATCGCATCGGCGTCCTCTTCTTGGCGTGCGATTGTTACCGCTTTGACCACAGCCGGAGTGATGCGAGCAGGAAGTCCTCAAACGCCGCTGCTTCGTTGAGATTGAGCCGCAACAAACCGGCATTGTGTTCGAGCTTCTCGATCGCGGCAGCAAGGATCCGGCGAATGGAGTTGTTGCCGGAAGCGAGGAGCGTCTGGGCGAACGCGCTGGTCGTATGTTCCAGTTCGACGAAAAGTTTTTGGCGAATGCCGTTGGCGATGCCGGTCTCGATCGCCACTTGTTCGTCCTCATCGAGATCTTCGGGTAATTTCTCTTTCTGTGTTTTCCAGATGGTGTCGGTCGCAGCCGCAAGCACGGCGTTGAAACGCGTGACGAGGCCATAGACTCCGATCAATTGATCGGCGATCGCGCGTTTTTCGGTCACTCCACTGGACAGTTGACCCAACCATGCCGAATATCGCGCGCGGGTTGATTCCCACAATTCACGGGTGGATTCATCGGCGTCCGCCAGCGCACTGCTGCCGGCATCGGTGAATCGAAAAAGCAGGCAACGGCTCCGGATGGTGGGCAGCAACGAATACGGCCGGGTCGTGAGTAGGAGAATAGTCGTGCTCGGGGTCGGTTCCTCGAGCGTTTTCAGGAAGATATTCGCCCCGGCAACATTCATCCGGTCGGCTTCATAAATCACGGCAACCTTTCGTTTCGAAATGGTCGCTGAGACTTGGATTTTCCCAATCAAATCGCGAGTCGGCTCGGCTCCGATTTGGCGCATTTTTCCAGCGGGCCGGAGGGCATAAAAATCGGGATGCTGCTTTGGCGCGAAATACTGGCTGGGCTGCCGTGGATCGTTGAGGAGTCGATCCGCGATCGCATGGGCAACGGTTGCCAACGTGCCGAGATTTTCCCCGTGAAGCAGCAGGCTGTGGGCGAGACGGCCGCGCTCGATGGCTCGTTCGATGACCGCGACGGTGGGCGTCCCGTCGAGGGCAGCAGGCCAAGGCAGTGGAACGGTGGACATTGATTCGTGGCGGTGGGCGGCTGGTCGGGAAACGTCGAATTGCTCAGCTCACGTACTTCTGCACTTCATTCCAAATTTTCTTGTCCAACGCGTCCGGCGAAAGCGTTCCGTCGACGACCACGACTCGCTGTGGCCATTGCTGCGCCAGCAACAGGTAGCCCTCGCGAACCTTGGTATAGAAGGCGATGTTCTCCCGTTCCATTCGGTCGGGTAGGTCGGAAGCCCTTTGTCGGATACGAGCGAGGCTGACCTCAGTCGGAACATCAATGACGATCGTCAAATTCGGCATGACGTTGCCCACGGCAAATTGATTAATGTCGCTGACCGGCCCCGGAGCGAGGTTGCGGGCGATTCCCTGGTAAACGGTCGAGGAATCGAGATACCGATCGCTCAAGACGATGGCTCCGCGCGCCAAAGCGGGCGCGATCACTTCGCGGACCAACTGAGCCCGCGCCGCCGTGAAAAGAAGCAGTTCCGTCTCAGGACACATTTCGTCGCCCTTGGAGTTGTGAACAATGATATTGCGAATCTGTTCGCCGATTTCCGTGCCGCCGGGTTCGCGGGTCGCCACGACTTCCCGTCCGGCTTTCTGGATATGCTCGGCGAGCCGGGCAATCTGCGTGGATTTGCCGCTGCCTTCGGAGCCTTCGAACGAGATGAGTTTGCCGACAGTTTTGTTTTTATTGGGCATGGTAAGCGAAGACACCGTCAACGAAAAAAGGTTGGCGGGGAGGCGCAATCAGATTCAGCCGCTCATTCGGGAGGAATTTCATTTGATTGGTCCAAACAAACGCGCCAACACTCCCGTACATGCTCAGTCTACCTTTTTCGTCGCTTCCCCTTTCGACCATCAATGTCTGGCAGGTTTTTCTCACCACCGACTTAGTGGGCCAATCAATTATCGGGTTACTCGCCGTTTTCAGCATCTTTGCTTGGGCGGTGATGCTCGGTAAACATGCGGAATTAAAAAAACTGCGGTCGTTGAATCTGCTGTTTGAACAAAAATTAGCCCACGAAAAACACATTCTCGACCTGCCTGAAAATCTGCGGAATCGCCGCGACATTCCCTACGCGGATTTGTTGGCTGACGCCTTGGAAGGGTATTGGCGGGCGGCCGCCATCGGCAAGGAAAAGGGCGACGAAAATATGCGTTCACGTTTGGAGCATGCGGAGAACGCCGTCCAACGTGCGCTGGCGAATCAATCACTGCGTTACGAGTCGAGCATGATCATTCTCGCCTCACTTGTTTCCGGTGCGCCCTTCATGGGTTTGTTCGGCACCGTGTGGGGCATCATGGAGGCGTTCAGCGCCGTCGCGACGCAAGCATCCGCGAGCATTCAAACACTGGCCCCGGGTGTCTCGGCGGCGTTGTTGACCACGATATCAGGTCTCGTCGTCGCCATTCCATCCGTGTTTGGCTATAATATCCTGCTCGGTAACGTTAAGAAGATGATCACCGAACTGGAAAACTACGCGAGTAACCTCGCTGATCGCATCGAACTGGAGGCTAAGTAAGCACCGACCATGGCGAGAATTTTCCGCAGACCCAGACATCTCCATCCGGTGGCCGAGCTCAACGTCACCAACATGGTGGACCTTGGTTTTACGCTGTTGATTATTTTTATGATCACCACGCCTCTGATTCAGCAGGAGCAGACGATTCCGGTGAATCTTCCCGTGGAAGGAAAAAAGGCGCAGCAGATTTCTCCTGATACTGAATTTCAGGCGATATCGATCGATAAAGGGGGACGGTTTTATTTTGGCGACAAACCGGTGAGCTTCGCCGAATTATCCAGCAATCTCTCCGCGATCGCCGCCAAACCGAAACAACCCGTCATTCGCATTCGGGCGGATCTCTCTCTTCAGTGGCAGCAGGTCGTGCGAGTGATGGACGAGATCAAGAAATACAATCTGACCAAGAT
>JBEPTW010000250.1:0-5198 GCA_041691855.1 Verrucomicrobiota bacterium
TCGGCGAATCGCGAGAAAGCCGTCAGCGCCATCGTGCCCAAGGATTTTGTGGAGGCCGCGCCGGCGGGAGCGACTGAGGAATTTGCCACGCCGGGAGTCGTCACGATCGCGTCGCTGGCCGCTGAACCGCACAACGTCGCCGCAGATAAACAGTTCAAGACGCTCGTTTTCATGGGCGACGGGAAACCGTTTCTTGTGATCCTGCGCGGTTGCGACGATTTGGAAGAAGCGAAGCTCGGTGCGTTGGGCTTTCAATTATTCCGTCAAGCCACTGCCGAAGAAATCGAACCCGTCATGGGCGCGAAACCCGGCAGCTTGGGTGCGGTTAAAGGCACGATCAAAAACCCTGCGGCACTCGCCGGCATTTTTGCCGATCACGCGATTCGTCTCGTCGGCAACGGCGTCACGGGGGCGAACAAAGATGGTTTTCATTTGCGCAATGTGAATGCGGGGCGCGATCTCGCGATCAGCCAGTGGGGAGATTTCCGCTCGGTGCGCGCCGGCGAGCCCGACGTGAAGTCCGGTCATCCGCTGAAAATCGCCCGCGCCATCGAGGTCGGCCATGTGTTTAAGCTCGGCACGAAATATTCGGAGAAATTCGGTGCCGTTTACACCGACGACCAGAAGCAGTCGCACCTCATGGAAATGGGTTGTTACGGCATTGGCATCAGCCGCACGTTGCAGGCAGTGGTGGAGCAGTCCAACGACGCGGATGGCATTGTCTGGCCGTGGAATGTGGCGCCGTGGCAGGTGTTGATTGTGAACCTCGATCCACAGGATGCAGCGGCTGCTGAGTTGTGCAAAAAAATGGCGTTCGCGGCGGAAGCGGCTGGCGCGGACGTGCTCATCGATGATCGCGCGGAACGTCCCGGGGTTAAATTCAAGGACGCGGACTTGATCGGCCTGCCGTTGCGGCTGACGGTCGGCGGTCGCGGCCTCAAGGAAGGCATTTTCGAAATGAAGTGGCGCACCGCGAAGGACGTAAGTAAATTACCCGTGGCTGAAGCGGAAGCCACCGTGGCTCAAGCCGTGCGCGACGCGGTCAGCAAGGCATGATGTTCGCCGATACCAAAACCCACCACAGTCCGAGTACTTCCACCGTCACCCAGGAACAGTTGGGCGACCTGTGGTTGGTGGTCGTATTGGATGACCCGGTGAATCTGATGTCGTACGTCGTCATGGTTTTCAAAAAAGTTTTCGGGTTCGATGAAATGACGGCGCGCAAACACATGCTTGAGGTGCACGAGCAGGGTCGGTCGGTGGTTTGGGCGGGAGTGCGCGAGCAGGCGGAAGCCTATGTCTTTACCTTGCAACAATGGCACCTCACTGCGGTCCTTGAGTCCGATGAAGCGCGTTGAAGTTAAATTGAACCTTGAGGCGGTGGCGCCGTTGCTGGACGTCATCAAGGACGCGGCGGACGACCTGCGGCCTACGCTCGCGGTAAATCCGTCCGTGCCGGATGATGACGAGGATTTTTCCAGCGAATGGAAGAAGGAGTTACTCGAGGGACAAAACAGTGACCTCGGTGCGTTTCTGTCATTGTTCGGATCGGAATTTTTTATCAGCGGCATGGTGCCGCTCGACGCCAACAACCGCGAGGCGATCCTGCGCGCGTGCTCGGCAGTACGCCTGCGGTTGCGCGCGAAACATCTGAAGGCGCTCGATGACGAGGCGCTTGAGAGCGGCGAAGCGACGTTGGATGATTTGTCGGATGTCCAGCAACGGGCGTTTGCGGCGTATGTCTTTCTCGCGACGCTGCAGGAACTCATCGTGCAGCACCTTGATCCGAACGATTTGAGCGAATAGGACGGAGCTGATCAGCGGCCACTTGGATTTGCCGCCACGTTGCGGATGAATCCGCTCTGTCATTTTGAACGCAGTGAAGAATCCATGCGGCGGCGGATGTCATCTCGCTCGGGGCCATGGATCCTTCGCTACGCTCAGGATGACGCTCAGAGTGAGGACTGGAAATATCCCCGAAGGTCGGGTCCTCGGCGGTGAGCACAGAATCGCAGGCCTTGATCTGGTGTGATGTAAACACGCTTTAGTCGAAAGCAGGATTCGCATTTGACGGCGGAGGATTGAGGGGTACGGTCCTCGCCGACACCCTGTAGTGTTCGAGGTGCTCCATATAACGCTCTTTGCCTTTGCTATAATTTGGGAACCGCTGACAGGCGGATTGAGGTCAGGCCGTAAACCGGAAGACCGAGGTTCGTCGGGTGGTGCCCACCTTTAACTTAAAAAGGACATGAGCCACGGGGCACACGGCACGAATGGGGTGTCATTTCTTTTTCAACTGCGCACACCATGGACAGACTGCCTTACTACCATCTTCTTCATCTCTTTTCATTGTTCGTCCTGACCGCGCACACGTTCATGGCGTTCGGGAATCCGGACCCGGTTAACAAAAAGCGAACGATGATGATCACCGGCATCGCGAGCCTGCTGGTATTGGCCAGCGGCTTTGGGATGTTGCATTTGCTGGCGATTCCGTTCGCGACCGGCTGGGTGATCGTGAAGTTTATCTGTTGGCTTGGCCTTTCCAGCCTGTCGGGTGTGGTCTATCGCCGCGCACAACTGCGAGGCTTGCTGAGCATGATTTCGCTGCTGCTGATTCTTACGGCGGTGTACATGGTTTATTTCCGTCCGTTCTGACGACGTGATCGGCGCGCGGGCAATGAAACTGATGTCCTTGCAACTGGACTGCTTTTATTGTGAGTTGCGGGAAGAGCTTGGGATTTGTCACGGTTGCTAAATGGGAACCGTGAACAGTACCGCGCTCTGTGGAATTTGGATCGACGATGCAGGCAAGGCGCACACCTGTTACGCGACCGCGGATGGCCGGCGGATCGAACAGGTCGAAGACTTCAAACCGTTCGCTTGGCTGGGAGCAGAGGTGCATCGCGAAGGGATTCAGGTCGAACGCTTGAAAGGAGACGGTGCGTTTAACTGGCTGGCGCACGCCGATACGCTTGAGGCATTCGCGATATTTTTCAAAGACGTGCGGGAGGGAACTCCGATCGACGTGCTTCGACCCTATGAGAGCCAATGGCTGTTGCAGCGAAGGGCGCGGTTATTTGCGGACGTTCATTTTTCGGCGTTGCGACGCTGCCAGCTCGACATTGAAACAGGAGCGACGGAGCCCGGCGCGTTCAGCGATGCTCGCAAGCCCGGCGATCGAATTCTTGCGATCGGCCTGCAATGCGGGGATCGACGCGAACTCCTCACGCTCGGGCAAGAAAGCGACGCAGGTGAAAAACAGCTGTTGATCTCGTTCAACGCCGTGTTGCACGAACTCGATCCCGATGTGATCGAGGGTCACAATATTTTCAAATTCGACCTCGATTTTCTGCGTCAGCGCAGCCGACGACACAAAATGGCCTGTGCGTGGGGTCGATTCGGCCAGACGGCGGAATTTCGCAACAGCCGGATGAAAGTGGCGGAACGCTGGATCGATTTCACGCGCTGCGATCTGCCGGGCCGCGCCGTGATCGACACGTATTTGCTCGTGCAGTTGTACGATGTCACGGCGCGCGAAATGACCGCTTACGGATTGAAGGATGTCGCGGTGTATTTCGGGATCACACCGGAATCCGGCGAAGGACGAACCTATATCGACGGCGCGGAAATCCAACAGGCATTCCGCGAAAAGCGGGCGGAGTTTCTGGCTTATCTCGCCGACGATTTGCGCGAAACCAAGGGGGTCGCGGACGTGTTGCTGCCGACGTATTTTGAGCAGGCGAGGGCGTTCCCGATTCAATTGCAGGAAGCGGCGCTGCGCGGAAGTGCGGGCAAAGTGGACCTGCTGTTTCTGGAGGAATACTATCACGCCCGCGCCAGTTGTCCGGCGCCGGTGGACATTGCGCCGTTTGAAGGCGGGTTTACGCGAAGTTTTCAGGAAGGCGTTTTCAAACGCGTGCTGCACTTCGATGTGGCATCGCTTTACCCGAGTCTGTTGTTGCAGATGGACCGCAATCCCAAGAGCGATTCGCTTGGAGTTTTTATTCCGTTGCTGCGGAAATTACGCGAATACCGGCTCAAATACAAACAGCTCGCCAAGACCGCGCCGACGACCGCGGAGCGCGACGAAGCGCAGGCGCGGCAGATTACTTTCAAGATCCTGATCAATTCGTTTTACGGTTACTTGGGGTTTTCCGGTGCCCGGTTTGGCGATGGCGAACTGGCGGCGGAAGTCACCCGACGCGGTCGCGAGTTGTTGCAGGAACTCATCGTTGAATTTCAAAAACATGGCTGCGTGATCCTCGAGGCAGACACGGACGGTATTTATCTCTCAACCGGGGAATATTTTCAGCGTCCGGCCGAATTGCTGGCGAAAGTGCAGACGATCCTCCCGCCGGGCATCGAGTTGGAGCACGACGGAACCTACGATGCGATGTTCTGCTACAAGGCAAAAAACTATGCCCTCGCGGCGGATGGCGAAATTACGTTGCGAGGGTCGGCTTTGCGGTCGCGCGGCATCGAACCTTTCCTTAAACGACTCAGTGAGCATCTGATCGCCTACCTTCTCGGCACGTCCCCGGCGTCGCCCGTGGTTGAGGTGGAACGGCTTCGTCAATCGATAACCAACCGCGACCATCCGGTGACCGATTTGGCAAAATCCGAGTCGTTGAGCCAGAACCCGAGCGCTTATGAACAATGGGTGGCCGGCGGAGGAAAACCCCGCCGGGCGGCGGCCGAGGTTGCGTTGCAGATGAATCCGCGCCCACGCATGGGAGAAAGAGTGAGTTATTACATCGGCCCCAAGGCCAAAGGCCAGACCTCGGATTGGCAGCGGGCACGACCCTTGGCGGGCTATGACGCAGTAAATGCGCCCTATGCCGTGGACTATTACATCGTAAAAATCGACGACTGGCTCGAACGTTATGGACGCTTTCTGGGGATTCAGCCACACACGGAACAGCAAGAATTGACCCTCCGATGATTCGTACCCGCATTTGCTTTATTATCCTGCTTTTCGCCCCGTTGATGGTTTATTGGCAAACCACGTTTAGCGAATTTGGTGTTCGCGACGACTACGCGAACATGCGTGAAGCCCGTGAGGAGCCGGGAAAGCTCGTGCGATTCACCGCCTCGCATGGACGTCCGCTTTATGGCGCCTTGTTAGAAACGTCATTGGCCAATATTGATGACATCGACCGGCTGTGGATGCCGCGATTGGCGTGCGTGATGCTTTTTAC
>JBEPTW010000251.1:0-5192 GCA_041691855.1 Verrucomicrobiota bacterium
TGTTCTCGCTGGTGGAAAACTGTCGGCTCGCCGGGGTCGACCCCGAAGCCTATCTTGTCGATATCATCGCCCGATTGCCCGACCACCCCATGAAACGCATCGCCGAGTTGCTCCCCCACGCCTGGAAAAAAACGCGCGCACACGCGGCCACCGCGCTCACCCCGCCAGTTGTCGTCGCCTGATCTCATCCCGCGAGTTTAGCAAATCTCGCGGCCTCCGTCCCCCTGTCAGAGTTGTACGCTTACGGTTAAACGGATTGGTTTGCTGGCATCGACAGTGCTAATAACGGGGCATGCTTACTCGTTTCTCGGTCAAGCCACTGCACTCGATGACGCGTACGCTGGCCGCGGTCGCAATGGGTCGAGAAGCGCCCGGCGCGCATGCAAGTTTCCTTGGCTACCGTGAGCGTTTAGACTTTGCGGTCGGAGCCTGCGCAGCATTCGTGCTATGGCCTTGGGTTTTCTTCCGAAGCAAGACCGCTTCACGGTTTCGCTTCGAAGATCAGCAACGAAATGGAGTGCGCTGGAAATTCGCGCGCAGCGTTGCTGCCGCCTGCAGTCAGCGGCTGATTTCGGACGCATTCATCGTTTGCCGCTGTCAGTGAGTTCGATGCAGACATTGCATCGGCTGTAAGTAGACGGCCTCCGGTAAAAACGAACTCGCCGCCATTCAGCACGAGGCGGGCTATGACCGGTTGGTTCGGGTGTCGGTTGACGACCGTCAGCACCAGTGTGCGCCGCTGATCATGGAAGGTCGCTGATACATCCAACGCGGGCAGTGCAGAGTCGATTCGATCTGCGTCCAGCAACGGCGATTCGCAGCGGGCTGCGACACTCCAGTTGCCACAGTATTTTGCGTACAGCGCCAAGGGATGGAAAACCGTTTGGCGGATGGATTGGGTGGGGGAAGTTTGGATCGGCGCGATCACGTTGACCAGTTGCGCCCAAGAGGCGAAGCCGATGATGTTTGCGTGGCGTTGCATGGCGTTCAGCCAGCTCGCGACGCCCAGCGCATCCTGCCAGGTGTAGGTTTGTTCCAATCCCCAGAGGTTCGCTCGTCCGGTCTGGCCACCGTTCCACAGGCCCCATTCGTCGATCGCTAGGCGCACCGGCCCTTGTCGGGGCGGGAAGCGATACCAGTGCGAGAAATCCACCGGCTTCTCGGGGAAGGTGCCGAGGAACGTTTCGTAGTCACCCAACTGCCGGTCGAAGGCGGCAACCCGTGCGAGCAGCCCGCTGTAATCTTTCGTGCCGAAATACCAATGGACGGAAAGGTAATCGGCCACCGGGCTCAACGATTTCAACACGGTGGTGTTCCAGTTAGGATTTCCGCTCACGCCAGCCACGATGAGTCGGATCGAAGGATCCTGCAGCTTCATCAATTTGGCATATTGCCAGGCAGCCTTGGCATAATCGGCTGGATCTTGGAGATGCCCGCAATCGGGTTCGGCTTCCTCCTCATTTCCGAGCCCCCAGAATTTTACGGCGAAAGGTTCGGCAAACCCGTGTTTGCGGCGGAGATTGGCGTAGTAAGTATTGCCAGTGCCGTTGCAGTATTCGACCCAGTTGGCGGCTTCTTCTGCTGTGCCTGTGCCCATGTTCACACTCAGGTAAGGCTCAGCCCCGATCGCGCGGCAGTAGCGAATAAATTCATCAGTGCCGAACAGGTTATCCTCCACGCCGCCCCAAATGAGATTGGGTCGGCTACGGCGCTCCGCTTTAGCGCCAATGCCATCCTGCCAATGGTAAATCTTGGTGAACGTGCCGCCGGGCCAGCGAAGCAGCGGCGGGTTCAGTTCCCTAACCTTTTCCAAGACGTCACGACGAAAGCCATTCTCATCAGCCAAAGGCGAGCCGGGCTCAAAGATGCCACCGTTGATGCAGCGCCCTAAGTGCTCGATGAACTGCCCGTAAAGCAGAGGCTCAATCCGGCCCAGACGCTGGTCGGCCTGAACTGTGATCGTGGCGACCTCGGCGGCCTGGGCAAACGAGGCAGCAAAACAAACGATCATAAGTGGAAAATATCTCATGAGGATCAGCTCCATTAGCAGATGATGATAGAAGCCCATGAATTTCACCAGGATATCCTTCATCGCATCGGGCCGGAGCGGCTTGGTGATGTAATCGTCCATGCCGACGGAAAGACACAACTCGCGATCACCCATCATGGCATTGGCCGTCATCGCGACGATGTGAATTTCCCGCGCGATTTTTGAACGGGGTCAGGCGATTTTTGAACGGGATTTTTGAACGGGGTCAGGCCGCTAGGTGCTACTACCTTTTGAGCTGGATAACACCAATCGCACGGGACAATTGACTAGTAGCACCTAGCGGCCTGACCCGTCTGAATTGCCTCGCCCTATTGCGCGATGTTGGTTTTCACGATACACTCTTTCACAGATATCTAAAAGCCTATGACTCGAGTAATGCGCTTCCACTAAGGAGGAGCAAAATCAGAAATTCGTCCGACTAAACTCACGAAATGTTGAGCCATCGCTCCATAACGAAAGACTGTCGCCCGCCGCGGCCGTGAATGATCCACCCTTCAATTGCAACGTCGACCCATTGGTGACAGTGCAAGCCGCGAGAAACTTCAACTGAAGGGTGCGCCCAGCCCACATCGCAGTGGTCACATTCGAAACAGGGGTAGAACCACTAATTAGAAAAGTTTCTCCATAAGGATACAAATGCAGAGTTGAATCACTCGCAATCGTCGGAGGGGCAACCAGTCCAACATCCACGACGTTGCGATACGAATTTGTGCCAGAGGTGGTTGTGTCTGCGAGCGAATTTCCTATATAATTCCGTGCGAGCATGCCATTCACCATAACATTTGACGAGGAACCTTGAACGAGCAGGACTTGTGGTGCATAAGAGCCTTTGGTGGCGATCACATTGGAAAAACTGATTCCCGATCCATCATTGACCAACACTTCGGTGACTGAACCGTTTTTCCCCGCACCAGTTAAAGTCAGACCATCGAACGAAATATCGTCGGCGGCCGAATTGATGAATAGATTCCAATTACCACCGTCGGCAGAGATAGTGTTTGAAAACTTGCATGTGGAGAGAGGCGCTTGGAACGATATGTTATGGCCCTGGTAACCTGCAATCGCGCCCGCATAACTTGCGCCGCTGGCGACGAGGTTCACGGTTTGTATTCCTTTAATCACCGCCGTTCCATCACCAGCCACCAAAAGATTATACTGCACATTACCCACGCCGTCGTAGCCGTCTAGATAGACGTTGCTCATGGCGACACCCTGGATATTTGCCGAGGACACCCCGTAGATATAGCAATTATTTCTATATCCGAAGATATGCGCCGTCGCTAACTGAATTCCATCGGCCTCATTGATTTCAAGTCCGTTACCCGAATAAGCTCCCCCAATCGCTTCGAGTGCCGACATGAAGAAATACGGTTCCGGGTAGGTATTACCCGAGGATTTGTCTACAAGAACACCATAGCTGTTTACACTAAAAGAGCTAAAATTGGCCCCGGTGGAAATCTGCAATTTGCGAAAATTGTTACTACCTCCACCGATGATATGCAGCCCACCGAAGCCGTTGGCCAAAGCCACGTCATCAAAATCGCTGTAACGGCAATCGCGCACACTGAGAAGAGCACCAGCTGTGGGATTGGTGCCAGAGTGAATCAGTCGGATACCCTTCAATCCCACGTATTGGAGATTGTTAGTTCCACCCAGCACTGGGGGGATAAACGACACGAGATCGCTAGTCAGGCTGGTCGCGACGATTGACGTCAAACCCGCCCCATCGCCTACAAATTGGACATACGATCGATTCACGGTGACTGCTCCGGAAAATTTGTATGCGCCGCGCGGCCAATAAACCTTAACTGTTTTGCCGGCGTTTCCAGCGCCTTCGATTATAGTTTTCAGTGTTGCCCAAGCTGCGTCATTCGCCGTTGCGTTATCCGCGACAAACCCGTTGTCGAGGACGTTGTAGGTTACGCCCGTAGTGGTGGTGACTTGGGCAGATATAGAAACAAAGGCGGCAAGAGCTAGAAGCGCCGTAGCAAGTTGGAGTTTTTTATAGTACATAAAATATCACCCGTTGATTACCGGTCCAAATTTTCCCGAACAGATTCCCCATCAATGCTAGTGTCAAGCAATCTCGTCGTTTACGACAATAGAAATTACAGTTGCTCGATTTTAGCGAACCTTAAGTATCTAAAAGTCGGATATAAGAGACAAAATCTGAAATATTCCGCAAAGCTTTTGATTTTAAAGCTGTGATTATGGGCACTCTACTTAACTGAACAGCCCAAATAAAATAAACCGTCCACGCAATAAACACGCCCAATACGTGCAAGAGCTCAGATCCAGTCTTCGGCTTGTGCAGAAAAATCATGCGCCTGTCTTCTGAATCAAACCGAACGACGCACGATCTCCTTTGTGAAGTGCCTAGGCGAAAGCTACTCGCCCCCTAGTATTTAATTCTAACCTCCATCGAGTGGTTAATTCGAATCCGTTCGTCGGCAGCATTCCCGTCGATGGGTGGCCAATTTTTGCTCCCTGCTCTATGCGCGTGACCATTTCTTTCGTCGGTATTAAAATCGCACCACCTTGAGTTGCATTTTTGAACGGGGTCAGGCGCATTTTTGAACGGGGTCAGGCCGCTAGGTGCTACTACCTTTTGAGCTGGATAGCACCAATCGCAAGGGACAATTGACTAGTAGCGCCTAGCGGCCTGACCCCGTCTGAATGAATGTGAGCCCACGAACAGAAACGGGCTATGAGGCCGGTGACGTGGATGAGTTGGCGAGCGTCAACGAAGTCCCGGTATCAGCGTCACAGGTAAAGCCCGGGGTTGTGCCGCGAAAGTCACATCCCTTACCCGGGGAGACCTGCGCGGCGAGCCGTCCATCGCGAGGGCGATCACACGGCACCTTCACGGGCAACCGTGCGGGTGCGCCCGCAGGAGTCAGCAGCGGTCGTAGTAACGCGGGATATTTGGACGGGGTCAGGCGATATTTGGACGGGGTGATATTTGGACGGGGTCAGGCCGCTAGGTGCTACTACCTTTTGAGCTGGATAACACCAATCGCAAGGGACAATTGACTAGTAGCACCTAGCGGCCTGACCCCGTCTGAATTCCCCACGTAGCCGGTGGATCGCTCCAACGCCTGAATGCTTGGCTTTTCGTCCACACTGATGACCAGCGCCTTTT
>JBEPTW010000252.1:0-5110 GCA_041691855.1 Verrucomicrobiota bacterium
CGCCAATCAGCTCTGCTCGGGCGCGTAGGGCCGTCGCTTGCGACGTGCCGTTTTTCGCGCGCGAGGCCGGCGCAAGCACCGGCCCTACAGCAAGCGACGCAAGTTATTTCCCAGACACGCCCTAAAATGTTTATTTGGCAGGCTGTTTCTTCCTCCCCCAATTCGCTGGATTCGACCGTAACTCATTCGAGTGACGGCTGAAATTCCTGATAGTTGGGATCAGGAATGTTTTCTCCGGGCCAAGAAAACCGGACTGAAGATGTCTCGCGAAGGATGGATTAAGCGCCTTCCCTCGTGTCTCCGCGCTCTTTGTGTCCTCTGCGTTTAATTTCCGTTGATTGAGAATATTGCCAATTGGGACTGCGGCGTCCGCAATGCGCCGTAAACCCGGGCCCTGTTTTGCGTTTCATCATGAAGATAAACCCACGGAAATAACGCCGGCGCCCTCGCAACCGATCAATCCGGGGAAAGTTGCTGGCGCACCGCCGCAACCAAGGTCGCCATATCGTAGGGTTTCCGCAGGATTTCCGAGAAGCCCTTCCCGCGCATTTCCTCTTTGCGCAAATCGAAATCGAGGCCCGACACGCCGATGATCTTCAACTGCGGCCGGCCTTCGCGCAGCTTCGCCACCAGAGCCGGACCATCCATGTCCGGCATCATCATATCGGTGATCACCAAATCGACGGAATCGCCAAGTTCGATGAAGCATCGCAACGCCTCCGCCCCTCCGCTCGCAGCGCTCACCGTGTATCCATTGCGTTCGAGAATCCGGCTCGTCACCGAAAGCACGAGTTCCTCGTCGTCCACCACCAGCACAGTCGATTTTTTGGGCGGCTTGCGTTGGATTTCGACGGCGAAAACCGGCGGCACAGGCGCCGTCGCGCTCGCGGGGAGCACCGCGTGGAAACTCGATCCGCAGTTTAATTCACTCGTCACCATGATGGACCCGCCGTGGCTCTTGACGATGCCATGCACCGTCGACAACCCGAGCCCGGTTCCCCGGCCGACGCCTTTTGTCGTAAAGAAAGGATCGAAAATCCGACCCAGATTTTCCGGGGCGATACCTTGTCCGGTATCAGTCACAGTGATCCTCACCGAGCGATCCGAATTCGACGCCGGCAGGTTCTCGGCGGCCAATGTCAGCGTCCCGCCGTTCGGCATGGCGTCGCGGGCGTTGATACAAAGATTCATGATCACTTGATGCAGTTGAATGGGATCGGCCGTCACCGCCCAGAGTCCATCGGGAAGTTGCGCGACCACTTTGATTTCGCGGGGAAACGTTCCGCGCATGACGTCCATCATCTCTCCGATCTGCTTCGCCACGTCGACCGATTCGCGCGTTTGCGGCAGGTCGCGACTGAAAGCGAGCAGCTGCCGCACGATCGCCGCACCGCGCTTGGCGCCGGACTCGATTTGCGTCATGAGCGCCCGATCGACGGGATCCGCGAGTTTTTCCTTCAGGACCGTGCCGGCCATCAGCATCGGCGTGAGAATGTTGTTGAGATCGTGGGCCACTCCGCCCGCCAGAGTGACGACCGATTCCATTCGCTGGCTGTGCAATAATTGCGCCTCCAGCTTTTTCCGCTCGGTAATGTCTGAATGGGTACCGAGCATGCGCACCGCCTTTCCGTCCGCATCGCGTTCCACGACGTCGCCGGTGGACCGGATCCACTTCCAGTTCCCGTTGGGCATTCGCCGTCGGTATTCCATCGTGCGCATGCCTCCTTGGATCACACAGGCTTGGAATTCCCTTTGAACGAGCTCGACGTCTTCCGGATGGATGCCCTCCAACCACCCGGAAGCAGTCACCTGAAATTCGCCGGATTTCAGTCCGATGATGCGTGCATATTCGCCGCTCGCGCTGCCTTCGCCCGTGACCACGTTCAAATCGAACCAGCCTTGGTCCGATGCCGCCAGCGCCAGCCGCAACCTTTCTTCCTGAATCCGCAACGCTTCGCCTGCTTTCACCCGGTGGTCGATATCCCGCACTGCGGCAATGAGCCGGCGGCGGCCCCCGATCCTCGCCGCGTGGAGTTCGACCTCCGACCAGAATAATTCGCCGTTTTTTCGACGGCTCCGCCATTGAAAAATCTGCGGGCCCTCCGACAGCGCGAGATGCATTTTTTGCAATAGCTCCTTCCGGCCATAGGGACTGACGCCTAAACTGCGGGTTTCCATCCGATCGTTAAACGCGTCCTCCCGGCTGCAGCCGTACATGACACACATGCTTTTGTTTACGTCGATCAGACGACCGTCCTCCTCGTAGATAAGAAGCGCTTCACCCGTGCTGTTGAAAATTTCGCGGTACTTTTCCTCGCCCGCGGCGAGTTCCTCGGCGTAGCGGGAAATCCGTTGTTGCTCGCGTTCATGCGCCGATGCCAGCAGCCAGACCAACGCGCCCAGGCAAAGCATGCTGCATCCGGCGCCCGCAAGGAGGTCGATCGTGCGATCAGCCGGGTTGCTAAATGGGATTCTCAACGCGGGGAAATAAAAATCGCTCATCAACAGCCCACAGAAATCCAGCACCACGAAGGCCGAAAGCATCCAGCGCAACCGGCCGCGTAGAATTGCCAGCGGATAAATAAGAATCGGAGCGAAATAGTAACAAACGCTGCCATTGGGACCGCCATTCAAAAACCAGACGGGATTCACCAACAGGAGAACGACGGCAAAAAATCCCAAGAAATAATGCCGTCCTTTAGTCGACAACCAGTAACACCACGCGGCCGTCAACCCCAGGAAGAGATTGCCCAAATGGACCCCGAGCGGGAGATGCTGCAGGAGATTCACCGGCAGAATCACCAGAAGGCACAGCATCGCCGCCGTGACACAAAAGAGCCGGTATAGGCGAATCTGTAGGGACTGCGATTCGTCAGGTTTTAAACTGTGGAGGAACTGGCGGGGCCAAGCTCTCATCGGGTACCGACCATTATAACTGCACGCCGGCAAGCTCAAGCCACAAGAAGCCCTCCGATCAATTTCCCCTCGCACAGTAAGGCGGCCGACTTAGCGTCAGCTCAATCGTTCTCGTTATCACTTCAGCCATGGACAAATCTCCCTCGCCCGATTCTCCCGCAACGTCCGATGCCAACAGCGATAGCCCGCTCCGAATCGAAGGATTCAAGGGCACGCCCGAGGAAATCGAACAACAGTGGTTTGAACAGGTGTATCGCGGCCGGGGCGATGTGATGCCTCAACTCACGTGGCGCGCCGTCATGATGGGCATGGTGCTCGGCGGAGTGCTCTCTTTGACGAATCTCTACATCGGACTAAAAGCCGGCTGGGGCCTCGGCGTGGCTATCACGGCCTGCATCGTCTCGTATGCCGCTTGGAATACTTTTCTAAAAATCGGCTGGGCGAAAACGCCGATGACTATTCTCGAAAACAACTGTATGCAGTCGACCGCCAGCGCTGCCGGATATTCGACGGGGACGACCCTCGTATCCGCGTTTGCCGCCTATTTTATGATCAACAATCAATCGCTGCCCTTGGGGTTGATGCTGGCTTGGGTGTTCTTTCTCGCGGTGCTGGGTGTGACGATGGCCATTCCGATGAAACGGCAAATGATCAACGTCGAGCAACTGCGTTTTCCCTCGGGCATCGCCGCGGCCGAAACATTGCGCGCACTTTATTCCAAAGGCCAGCGGGCCGCACAATCCGCGCGCGCGCTCACGATCGCGGGAATCGCGGCGGCCATTAGCCAATTTTGGAACGACGGTCTTCATCTTATCAGCGCGCGGCTCGAACCGTATAGCATCGGAAATCTGGTGGAGCGCATGAATGTCGCCGCACTCGGACCGGCGTGGATCGGACGCACCGTTATATTTGTCTGGGATCCGGTTTTTATGGCCGCCGGCGTCTTGATGGGATTGCGTCCCGCCGCCAGTATTTTGTTCGGTGGCACGTTGTGTTGGGCGGTATTCGTCCCGATCATGCAGGCGCACGGCGTGATTACGGGAACGGGTTATCGCGATATCGTTCAATGGACACTCTGGGGCGGCGTCGCCTGCATGGTGACTTCCGGCCTGCTCGCATTTCTTCTCCAGTGGAAGGCAATCGCCCGCGCCTTCCGCAGTTTCGCGACGCTTTTCAACAAACAGTCGGCCGCTAAAAAAAGCGCGATGGACGCGATTGAAACCCCGATGTCGTGGTTTATGATCGCACAAGTACTGTCGCTTTGCGCGCTGGCGTGGTTGGGCAAGGTCAGTTTTAACATGCCCGTCTGGCAAAGCGTGGTCGCGGTCGCGCTCTCCTTTTTCCTCGCCCTCGTGGCGTGTCGCGTGACGGGCGAGACGGATACCACGCCCACCGGCGCCATGGGCAAAGTCACTCAACTCATTTTCGGTGGGCTCAGTCCGGGCAATATGAACATCAACCTGATGAGCGCCAACGTCACGTCGAGTGCGGCAATTTCGGCGGCCGATCTGCTGACCGATCTGAAAAGCGGTTATCTGCTCGGCGCGAATCCGCGCAAACAATTCCTCGCGCAATTCGCAGGTATCTTCATCGGCACGGTGGCAACGGTTCTCGCGTTCAAGGTCATGGTGCCAACGGCCAGCGTCCTCGGTTCGGACCAGTTTCCCGCGCCCGCCGCGCAAGCCTGGCGCGTCGTCGCCCTCGCGTTGAGCCACGGATTCGAATCGCTCGAAGCCATCAAGGTCTGGTCGATCGTCATCGGCGGATCGGCGGGAATCATTCTCACGCTGCTCCCCCGCTGGTTTCCGCGGCAGGCGAAGTGGATGCCGTCGGCGTCCGGCATGGGACTCGCGTGGACGTTTCACTGGTATTACGGCATGCTCTTTTTTATCGGAGGTCTGATCGGCTGGCTGGTCGAGCGCAAACGTCCGGTGTGGGCTGAGCTCTATAATTATCCGGTGGCGTCGGGTCTGATCGCCGGCGGCTCGCTCATGGGCGTCGTGCTTATCTTTTGGGAAAATCTTCCGCCCTTGCTGCATCACTATTTTACCGGTCACTAGGGCATGTCTGGGAAATAACTTGCGTCGCTTGCTGTAGGGCCGGTGCTTGCGCCGGCCTCGCGCGCGAAAAACGGCACGTCGCAAGCCCCGGCCCTGCTATGAGCCGAAGAGTGTCGATTTAAAAATAGCTCCGC
>JBEPTW010000253.1:0-5095 GCA_041691855.1 Verrucomicrobiota bacterium
TCCCTTACATTTACGGAATCCCAATCCTGATACGGCGATGCGGGTCCAGCCCGATTTATATAATGCTCACCGGCTGCTACATTATCTCACCTTAGAAGCGCTACGCTTACATTGGATTTTTTATAATTAACACGTGATCCCTTCGTTGAAAAACGACCAGTTGTGCGAATTGCGCCAGACTCACGTGAGTGAGTTTTCGAGCTTTGGCTCTGGTCCGGTCATTCGTGGCGAAACCAAAGGGCCAAAATTGATCCTTTTCCCGATGAAAAACCAACACCACAACGAACCCATTCATCCGACTACCCGGGCGTTGATTCATGAAATCATTGCCGCGCGGGCTTTTGAGTTGTGGGAAAAATATGGGCGGCCTGAAAATCAGGCGCTCAATAATTGGCTGCAAGCTGAGCGTGAACTTCTGAGCGGCCGCCGCGTCCGTCGGTCGAGCTCAAATCCCCCGCACCTTACTTTTGAACCGGAACCCGCCTGACCCGCCCGCGTAGACGCATGACCGGGCGATCATAAGCGGAGCCGCTTGATCTCCGTCAGCTCCGTTTCGATTGCGTCGTCGGCTTTGGCCCGGGATAAACTGCCCGCACGATGCCCTTTCTGTCCGCCTCCAGTTTTGTTTTTGTGGATTTTGAAAATGTGCCATCAGTCGACCTCGCGTTGGTGGAAGGGAAAGCAGCGCACGTCACGCTGATGATTGGAAAGAACCAGACGAAAATAGATTTCGCGTTGGTGGAGCAGATTCAGCGATTGGCCGACCAAGTGGAATTGGTGAAACTCGATGCTTCCGGACGCAATGCGCTCGATCTCACCCTGGCGAACTATCTCGGCCGCGCGATTGAACGCCGTCCGGATGCGCAATTTTGCATCGTTTCCAAGGACAAGGATTTTGAGCCGATGATCGGCCACCTCGTCGCCAAAGGCATGAAGGTTGTCCGCTGCGACAGCTTCGGTGCTTTGCCATTTTTGTCCAAGCCGCGCAAAAGCAGCGCGGGAAAATCGAACGCTTCGACCAAGGCGGCGGCGAAAACGCCAGCAACGCAAATCAACGATGGGTCCGACGTGCGACTGGAGAAATTAGTTTCAAGGCTGACGAACAGTCTCGGTTCTCGTCCGAAGAAAAAATCCGGATTGCTCGCGCATATTAACACCGCGTTTGGCAACAAACTCGGTTCGGCGCAGCAGGCCGCGAAGTTGGACGAGTTGGTCCAGCGCGGAATTCTCTCCATCGACGAAGCGGGCCGCGTCACCTATGCGTCAATGTCGTGATTGCGGGGCATTTCGCTCGCGTTGGTCCGGATTTTCGACCGTCCTTAGCGGATGAAAATATCATCGTTGGTTTTTGGCGGAGGATTATTTCTTGCCGCGTTTTTCGTCGGGACGATAGCGCATGCGGAAGCGGACGCTTCGCTCCAACCGATTTTCAACGGCCGCGATTTGACGGGTTGGACCGCCAAGGACATGAACCGTTTTTGGCGCGTGGAGAATGGCGTCCTTATTGGCGAGAGTGATGGGAAACTCACCGAGAGTTTTCTCCTGTCGGAAAAGGATTACGCGGATTTCGTGTTGGAATTTGACGTGCGCTGGAAAGGAGAGACCGACAGCGGAATCGACATTCGGAAACCGCGCATTCAGCTCCAACTTGGCGTTTCGCGCAGTCTCAAGCGCGACATGTCGGGCTCGCTCTATATTGGCAAAGCCGGCTATTCCGAGACGGGAACGGCCAAAGACGCGGCCAAGTTGATGCACCCGGAAGGCGAGTGGAACACGTTCCGTCTTCAGGCCAAGGGTAACACATTCACTGTCTGGATCAATGGCCAGAAGGCGGTCGAGTACACCAACGATAAATTTTCCGGATCTGCGCCACTCGGTTTGCAAATCCACGGCGGGCTGAAAATGAAAGTGGAATACCGCAATATCCGGGCGGCTGTTTTATAGGAACCTTCCGCAACGCGTCCGGTTTTATGCAGCCGGGTCGCTGTCGCATAAAAGCCAAGCTCAATGAGCTCAAATGCTTTTTTTCAAACCGTGGTGCTGGCTGCATTGGTCGCCCATGTGGCGGCGATTGTCGCGGTATGGTATTCTCCGTGGGGTGCGAATGGCCTGCTCCTGCTCAATGGATTGCTTGCATTGATCGCGCTGGTTTACGCGGGTAGCCGTGCCCGGTATATATTTTTGGCCAGGGACTGGGCTTATCTGGGGCTGATGGTGTGCGAGTTGGCGATTTTAATGGCTGCAGGTCTCGCATTCCGGGGCAATCGCGCCGCTTTGATTTGTTCATACGTTGCCTTTGGGCTGCATGCCTGTGCCACACTCGCCGCCGTCTGCGTGGCATTCTTTTTTAAGATCACCCGCTTGATCTGAACTGGAATGATGCGGGTGCGGAAACTGAAAGCTGGAGTCGGCCGTGCGTTGGAGCGTGGGCGACCTCGCCCACGAGAGCACACGGCAGCGGGGTCGCCGCCGCTCCATCGGAATTGAGACGTGGCGACAATTTTTTAAACCGCTCTCACCACGCTCAAGGCTTTGCGGTGAGACTTTTGAGGTTGGCCTCCGCCAGCTCGGCTTCATCGGCCCGGCCATTTTCACGGGCCACCTGCGCGATGCGCCGATAAAGGGAAATGGCGTCATTGCGGTGATTTTCCCGCAGTGAAAGCTCGGCGAGTTTCATGCCGGCGTGAAGATAGTTGGGGAGCACGTTCGGGGCGGCGAGGTCCTCATCATGTAAACCGATGTACAGCGCGTATTGACGCGCGGCGGCCGGGAAATCTCCGCTGGTTTCAAAAGCTTGGCCCAAATAAAGATGAATGGTGCTGTCATGTGGCGTCAGCCGCAGCGCGGCGTCAAAACGCTCAAGTGATTTGGCCGTTTCGCCGCGGCGGGAAGCGAGCAATCCGCTGTTCACCAGAGTCACATAATCCGGCCGGAAAAGAACGGCCATGCGGTCATAATGTTCCAGCGCCGCCTTGGTGTCACCGGACTTGAAGAGGAGTTCGCCGAGAAGGTGCTGGGCGGGCGCGTTGCGCGGGTTGATCGCGATGGCTTGGCGGAGTTCGTCCATCGCTTCGCGACTTTTCCCAGCGGTGACGAGCTGTTTGGCTCGCTGAAAATAGACGCGCGTATCCTGGGGATTGATGAGTTGGGCGAGCGCGAAGGAGGACTGGCCCGAGGTTTTTAACGTGAGCCAGAATTGGGTTTGATCGACCAACGCGATGGCGAGCAGGAGCGCGGCCAGCGAATAACGGATGACGCGTGCGGTGACTTTCGGTGCGAGCAGCCAGCGCAGGCGGGAGTGCGGACCGGCTTCGGCGGGGATTTCACCGGGATCAGCGCCGGGCGGATTTCGCCCCAGCAGCAGCCGAGCGATCCGTCCATCGCGCAATTTCCAAATCGCTCCGTCGAGAATGAAGTGGTGGAGGTTGATGAGCGCGGCGAAGATGAAAAAACTTTCGACAAGATCGTGTCCAAACAGACGGCTGCTCAACCACGGACCCGGGGTAAAAAGAGCGATCCCGCCGAGAATGAGGATAAAATAATACGGCAGGAATCGGAAACCTGGCTCTGTCCCCGTTTTCGTGGCAACACCCGATGCGCCGCCGGCAGTGCGCTCCTTGCGGGCGAAGTACGAAGTGATCCACAGATACTGAGCGCAATGCATGAAGGCCAGAATTCCGGCGCTCGAATAGGTTGCGGGAAATTCCAAATCCGTGGTTACGCGCAATACTTCCGGCAACAAAAACCAAAGGAACTGGGTGGCAAAAAGAGTGAGCGGTCCCGCCATCGCGCGCAACCCGACTTGGCGGACGAGTCGCGCATGACCGTATCCACCTGCAACCAGATAAACCGTGAAGCAGAGAAGTTCGCCAATCCGGGCCGCAGTTTGCGGGATGGGCAGAATAATCAAATTCGGCTGACCGGCCGTGTTGGAATTATGCAGGGCGAGAAACCAGACTCCGTACGAGGCGAGATAGGCCCACCAAATGAGATTGCGGTCGTCGTTGGTCGGGCGCGCCCCGGCTCGTCGCGCCAGCATCATGGAGATTCCAAAGTTTTGACCTGAATAGTGCCACGGGCTCCACGTGATATAGAAAGTCAGCAGCCACGGAAAAAGCGCGGGCGCGAGATGAACCACGACGAGCGTCAGTAGAATAAAAACCGTCACGTATACCGTGAAAAACCGGTATCGGTTGAAATCATACGGCGTACGGTACGCCCGGTAAACCGTCGCCATGTAGTGTGGCTGATTGCAAAAAACGCCGAGAAAATAAAAGACAAACGACATCGCGACGGCATCGCGCTGACTCAGGTAAAACGTGATGGCGAGCAAAGGCAGCGACCACGCGCCGCAGCCGACCAGCAGATCAATCGAAGGACGGAAAATCCACGGACTGGTCTGGCGGGGAAGGGTCGTCGCGGAGGAACTCATGCGTCGGATTCGACTCAATCAATCGATGCGGGCGTTGGCGCGAGATGTCCGTGGGCGACGGCGTCGTTGATCATATTCACGGCGTATTCCCAGACGATTTGCGAACCGTCGGCGACGCGGGCGTTACGCGCGAGCACCTGATCTTGGGTGATTCCGTGCTTCTGCCAGGAGTGTCCATCGGTCAGGCAATTGAGCAGCATCGGGTGGAAACGATCGCAGGCGGCGGCGAATTTTGCCTCGGGAGTTTTCCTGTCCTCGAATTCATCCCACAACGCGCGAAACTCGGCGGTTTGGTCCGGTGGCAACAATCCGAAAATTCGGTCGGCCGCCCTGGCTTCGCGCTCGTGTTGGTTTGCCATGTTTTTCGTGTCGTAGGCGAAGGTATCACCGGCATCGATCTCCACGAGGTCATGGATCAAGACCATTTTGAGAATGCGCAGCACATCGAGCGGCTGATGGTTGGAATGTTCGGCGAGCACGATGATCATCAGCGCGAAATGCCACGAGTGTTCGGCGCTGTTTTCTGCGCGACGGCTTTGGGTGAGGATTGTCTGGCGGAAAATTTCCTTTAGTTTGTCGACCTCGACGATGAAGGCGATTTGGCGGCGAAGGCGTTCGGCAAGGGAAAGCGGCGAAGAAGCGGTCACGGGCGGAACGGAATAC
>JBEPTW010000254.1:0-5087 GCA_041691855.1 Verrucomicrobiota bacterium
GCGTTGTGGGTGATAACCACCGTGAGTGTACCGAGCTGACGGTTGGCGCGTTCGAGCGCTTCGAGGACGACGATGCCGGTGCGCACGTCGAGCGCGCCGGTGGGTTCGTCGCACAAGAGGACCTCCGGGCGTTTCGCGATCGCGCGGGCAATGGCGACGCGCTGCTGCTCGCCGCCGGAAAGTTGCGCGGGGAAGTGATCCATGCGCGCGGTCAGGCCCACCATCGCCAGCGCTTCCTCGGGCGTCATCGGATTGCGCGCGATCTCCGTGATCAGGCCGACGTTTTCCCGCGCGGTCAGACTGGGAATCAGATTATAGAACTGAAAAATGAATCCGACTGAATCGCGACGATATCGGGTGAGCTGGTCTTGCGTGGCGTGAGTGAGGTCGGTCTCGCGATAGCGGAGTTCGCCCGCAGTGGGAAGATCGAGTCCGCCGAGTTGGTTGAGCAACGTGGTCTTGCCGCTGCCGGAAGGTCCGAGCAGCACGACAAATTCGCCGGCGTTGAGATCGAGATCGACTCCGTCCAGCGCGCGAACTTCAGCGGTGCCTTCGCCATAAATTTTGGTGAGACCGCGAACGTGGAAAACGGGAGTCGCGTGGGCGGCGGACGAAAGGGAGGAAGCGGATTGATTCAAGGCGTAGACCGGCGCAGTGGGCGCACCGGTCGCGGGAACGTTAGCCGGGTCGGGTTGCTGGTGCAAATCAAAGGCCGGTATTTTGCGAGGCGTTGAATCGCGGCTCGAAATTCCTATTTCCGCGCAGGGGGTTCGGCCAGCGGCCCGGTTAATGTCGAACCTGGCGAGAGCAATTGCGACAGCGGCGAAGGCAACGCGAGGACGACGGACGTGGTGATAAACAGGCCGGTGAGCACCACCCAGGCGGCGTGTTCGGGTGAACCGTGGGCTTTGAGCATCGAGCTGGCGGCGAGCGCGACGATCGTGAGGTTCGGGCAAAAAAGCAGATAGGTGCCGACATTTCCTCCGCTGCGCAGCCATCGGCGGTGAATCATTTCGCGATAGACGATAATCAGGGCGGCCGCGGCTGCGGCGAGCAGCGCTGCGCGCGAAAAAAGCAGACCGATTGGAATCTGCATGCCCAAGGCGACAAAGAAAATGGGGATCAGGAAACGTTTGCTGAGGGGAGCGAGGTATTCCTCGAGATGTTTTCCATCGTGTTGCACGCGGCTCATGAACAAACCGAGAAAAAATGCGGTCTTGGGTCCGGGCAGGCCGAGACGCTCGCCCACGGCACAGACGGCCAGCACCAACAGCGCGACGAAATGCAGGCGCCAGTGGGTGGTTTTCGCCAGCACGGTTTGCAGCACCTTCGCGAGCGGGACGGCGATGCGGCTGCACAAAAAAACCACGAGGGCGATGCCGATGATCTTAAGGATAAAAAACCAGCTGATGCCGCGATCAAGCACCGCGGTTTCGACGGAGAGCAACACGATCGCGAGTACTTCGAGCAGCACCATGATGCGGAGCGCGAAAGTGCGGGTGTTGTCGGAGAGCCCGGGATAATTTTTCCAAGCGGTGTGCGCCATGCCGACCGAACAGCCCGTGATCGCGGCAGCGGCGACAAATGATTCGAGCCAAGGTAGGCCGGCGAATCGCGCGATGGCGAGAATGATGGGGTACTGGATCAGCACCCAGCGCGCGGTATAGGACGCCGCGCGGATGAGATCGCGCGGGCGCGGCAGATCTATTTCGAGCCCAACCTCGAACAACAATAGCAGAAAGCCGATTTCGCCGGCCTGTTGAATCATCGTCTGGACTTCTGTCTGGACCAAGGGTCCGAGCAGTAGTCCGAAAGTGACGAAAGCCGGATAGATCAGGGCCGGGCGTCCGAACCAGCGACAGGCATCGGGTACCGCCATGAAAAGCAGGAGTAGGACGATGACTATTTCGATGCTATTCATAACCGAGTTGGACTTAAGTTGTGCGATTCATGACGGTGTTGCGAAGGTTGTCGCGCCTGAAATGACAAATCAGTTTTTGCCCGAGACTAAGGTGGGAAGACCGGACAAGATTGGCGTGAATCGGGGTTGTCGTGGCGCTGGGCGGCCTTTTGCTGATGGCATGAATCGAACCGACCGTCTCGTTGCGATGGTGCTGCACCTGCAAGGACGGCGCGTGGTCCGGGCGGAGGAGTTGGCGGGGCATTTTGAGGTGAATATTCGCACCGTGTATCGCGACATCGCGGCGTTGGGTGAAGCCGGCGTGCCGATCTCGGGCGAGGCGGGCGTCGGGTATTGCCTGATGAAAGGCTATCAGTTGCCCCCGGTCATGTTTTCGGTGGAGGAAGCAACGTCACTTTTCGTCGGCGGCGAACTGGTGAAACAATACACCGACGCGTCGTTGCACACGCCGATGGTGTCGGCCCTTGATAAATTACGCGCGGTGCTGCCGCGCGACCGGCAGGATCATATTGAAAAACTGACCCAGCGTACACTGGTTTATGGCCGGCCCGATTTCGGCGTGCCTGAAGCGGCGGCGCAACGCTGGTTGTTGCCCGTGCAACAAGGCGTGGTGTTGCGGCGGGTGTTGTGCATGGACTATCGCGCGCGCACGGAGGAGAGCGATACACCGCGGCAGGTCGAGCCGCTCGGCGTGGTTTTTTATGCCGGAGCGTGGTATCTCGTGGCCTGGTGCCGGCTGAGAAAAGATTTCCGGCATTTCCGCGTGGATCGCATTCGGCGGCTGGAATTGAGCTCGGAGAAATTTGAGGCGCGCGAAGATTTTTCACTGGCGAAACACATGAAGGCCGCAACGACGCGCGCGGACACGCTGCCGGTGCGCGTGTGGTTTTCCGCTCGCGTCAGGGAACGCGCGCAACGCGAAAGTCACGCGACGTTGATCGAAGGCGAAGCGCGCAATGGCGGCGCCGAGTATTCGCTCTACGCGTGGTCGCTCGAGTGGATGGCGCGGTGGCTATTGTCATTTGGCCCCGACGCTGAGGCGGTTGCACCGGCAAAACTGCGCAAACTGGTGCAACAGGAAGCACGGGCGGTATTGGAGAAATATGGGGAGAGCTGATTCGGGACTTCGAATCGAACGATGCGAGATGGCGGCGAATGGGCCAGACAAGCGGCGTAGCGCACGAGATCTGTAGCCACAGGACTCCGGCCGGTGGTGTTGGTTGGAGGGATACCCGGAGGACAGGCGAGACGCCTGTCGCCACGTGCTGTAGGACGCGTTGGGGTCGCGGTGCACGCGCGCTACTTTGCGCGAGGCGGCAACAAGAAATTCCGGATCTTTGTTTTTAGTTTTTTTAGCGGAAAAAATGTTCGCCGGGCTTGGTGGAAAACGCTCTGATGTGGGTTCGCATCGTGAACACCTTACCCCACGCTTCCGCCATCATCGACGGCACGCTTTGCCAACTCAATCGTCACGGCGCCCGCGCGGTGACGTGGGCTCCGTTGGGCTCGGCGATAATCGAATTTCGGCAAAGCCCATTTTGCATCTACGTGCGCGAACATCCGTTTGGTTTGTTGCCGGGTATCTCGAATCTTTACTCTCTGGATGGCGATCTGTGTCTGCGATGGATGGCGGCATGGCCCGAGGGCGTGGGGCATTGCACTGCGATCATTGGCGATGAGGGGAATGAGTTGCTCGTGCAGTCAGCGTCAGGGGCGATCATGCGGCTCGACCGCCTTGACGGTCGGCTCATGGAGATCGCGCCGGCGGTTTCCGCTGCGAGCTAACGGGCAATTTTCTGCGCTCCCGCCGCGCGCGGTCCCTCGGTTCATGCAAAATTATTGCGCGGACTATTTGTTTCAGCAGGAACGCCGCGAAAATATCCTCACGGTGAAAATGAGGGATTTGCTTAACGGATTTATTTTTACCTCCTGACATAAGGCTGTCAGCAGGGATGGTACAATTCGCGCATGACCACTCCGACTTCCATTCGCGTTGTTGCTTTTGCGTTCACCGGCTATCCCGTTACGGATTTGGCTCGGGCTCGCGGTTTTTATGAGGGAGTCATTGGGCTCAAACCGACCACGGTGTGGGAAGGCGACGGCAAAGGATGGATCGAGTACGAACTCGGCGATGCGACGCTCGCAATCACCAACAGCGGTGGCGACAGCTGGCGGCCATCCACTCAAGGGCCGGGCGTCGCGCTCGAAGTCGCGGATTTTGCCGACGCCGTGGCGGCGTTGCGCGCGGCTAATGTGACGTTTCTCGCCGAGCCGCTTGATTTCCCTTCCTGCAATCTCGCGGCCATTCAGGACCCGGATGGCAACCGGTTGGTGATCCATAAAAAGAAAGGCAACGCGTAGCTGGCGCCGAATAATTTCAATTTTAATCCTCAGACGCGATCCCACCCATGAACATTGTTACTCTCACGGTCACGGTTTCCGCCCCGCGCGAAACTGTTTTCAACTTTCTCGCGAATATCGAAAACCTGCCCAAATGGTTTGGCGGGTATTGCGAAGATATCACGCTGCAACGCGGGCGTTGGTGGGCGTTCACGGCCGACGGCGAGCAGGTCGTGGATATCGAATCGAGCGCGGGCACTGGCGTGATCGATTTGCGCGCCGGGCCGCTGCCGGAAAGCATGACGCTCACGCCGATTCGCGTGGTGGGATTGTCAAACCGGCAAACGCTCATCAATTTCATTTTACTGGAGGCGCCGGATCGCGGAGCGGAAATTTTCGAGCGCCGCTGCCAGCTCTGGCGCGAAGCGGTGAAGGGATTACTGGGGCGCTTCGGCGGTGGCGAAATGCATTCATCCGAGCCAGTGCCACAGTTGCTGGAGTTGGGATTGAATTGAGCAACGCCAGGGCGGACCGCGCGCGATCCGCAGGAGGTTAACTGTAGATGGTTTCGCGGAAATGGATCACTGTACTTTATAGTCGCAGTCAGAGCACCGCTCCTCCGTGCTCTCCGCGTTTATTTCCGCCTGCCTCTCTTCGGCTTTGCGACCTTTGCTTGCTTGGTGTAAATTCTCTGCCGCGGGTGAGGGCACCCTGCCAGACACGCCTCAAGCGTCCCGTGATTCCTCTGGCAGCCAGAAAGCCCAAATGGTAGCCGCCAGCGCCAGTAAGCTGGAGTAGAGCAGAGCCGTGCGGAAATCGCCGACGG
>JBEPTW010000255.1:0-5065 GCA_041691855.1 Verrucomicrobiota bacterium
CGCCACCCATGATGGCCAATCCGAGCGCACCGGTGTTCGGAAAGCGTTCGCTGACGGTACCCAACATGGTTGGCCAGAAAAAGCAGACACCGAGCGCAAAAATCGCCGCAGACACGAACAGCATCGCGCCCGAGGAATGACTCATCGCATAAAGGCCGACCGTCGCCAAAATCGCGCTAAACAGCAACATCCCCAGAGATGAAACGCGATGGACAACCACCCCCGCCGTCTGGCGGCCGGCCCACATCAAGGTCGTGATGAGCGTCAGCACCAAAGTCCCCGAGATACCCGCGTTATCCATGATGGCCGGAATCCAACTTTGCGGCCCGAACTCCGTCGCGGCCGTGAAAAGCATGCAAATCACCATCACAACGAACAACGGACTCAAGCAGGCGGTGAACATCGTGCGCGTGGACACACCCTGCGCGACGCGCTCGGTTTGGGGGAATTTCTGGCCGAAAAACATGACCGCATAGATCGCAGTCGGCAGCAGCATGGTGGCGAATTGTACCTGCCACCCAAATCCGACTTTGGCCAACGCAAGATTCACGAGTGTGCCGATTACGATGCCGCCGGGGAACCACGCATGGAAGTGGTTAAGTTTTGTAATCCGATCATTCGGATAAAGCGTGGCGATGAGCGGATTGCACGCTGCCTCCACCGCACCGTTCGCAATGCCGAAAATAAGGCTGCCCGCAAAGAGGGACGAATAATCCCAAGCGAAAATGGTAAGAATAATACCCGCGATATGCCCGAAGATCGCCACCGTCATCACGCGTCCCAGTCCGATGGCATCCACCAGCGGTCCACCCAGAACCATCGCGGCGGTGAACCCCCAAAGCGCGGCACCGTTGGCCCAGCCAATCCGCTCATTCGATTCATGAAAGTGTGTCACCCAGGCGGCGGTGGACGTGGTGCGAAGGGCAAAGCTCATCGCGGTGACGATCAGCGCGATCTGACTGGCTCGAAACAATCGGTTCGGATTCATAAGAACAATAAGGGGGTTGGGGTAACCGACCCAAGAGGGCCGGCTCAGAATCGGGCGTCAATGCAGCAGGCCGCCCCGTGGTTGTCGAAAGCGAAAAGCGGAATCGCACAAAATTCTTCCGCACGTTTACTGCCCCCAAACTTCTTTCGCGTTGCGCGAAATCTCAATTTGCCGCCGGAAGCCGCGATCCCTCGATGACCTCGTGAATGAAACGCAGCTTCTCAATCGCCGCCGCCGAAAGTACGAAGGGATACAGATCCGACAATCCCATCCCGCGATTCAACGAGTTCAATGCGTAAGTCAGGGGAAACCACGTATCCAAAATCAGGTCGAATCCCGCTTGTTCGTTGGCCGCATTTTTCGGGTCCGCAGTCATCGACTCAGCCGCGGGATGGCGCGGTTTCAAGGTCAGGCCGAATCCTGCGGCTGTTTCAATCGTATCGACGATGTGCAAATAATGCGCCCACGTTTCCGCCCAATCCTCCCAAGGGTGCGCACTGGCGTAGGCCGTTACGCTTCGCTCGACCCAATCTTGCGCCGGACCTTGATCGTAATGCCGTTTTAATGCGGCCGCATAATCGTCGCGCTCATCCCCGAAGAGCGCCCGGAAACGTTCCAGCCATTTCGAATTCGCGATCAAGCGGTCCCAGTAATAATGGGCAATCTCGTGACGAAAATGGCCGAGCAACGTCCGCAATGGCTCGTGTAAACTGACGCGCCGCGCTTCCCGCACGTCGTCATCGGCCTCGGCAATGTTTAGCGTGATCACGCCCGACTCATGACCGGTCAGCACCGGGGTTTTTGCTGTCGTGTCTCCGAGAAATCGAAATCGAAGCGCCGGCCGCCCTTCTGTTGCCACCGCATCCAGCGGCAAGCGCAACCGGAGCAGCGTGTAAATCAACCGGCGTTTCGCGCGTTCGATCAAGGACCATCGTTCGCGATTTCCGACGACGGAAAGATCCGGCACCACCTCATTCAACCGGCAGGCCACGCAAAAGGGCACGGGATCATCAGCGGGAACGAGCCAGTTGCAGAGATCGTGCTGGCGGCCGTTGGCGCATCGCCGGTGGGGTTTGCCCTGCGCAGCGGGCGCCAACGGCTTGTACGTGGTGGCCTCCGCCGGCTCCAGCGCGCTCAGATCCAACAGTTCCGGCAAAAAGCCGAGCGTGTGTCCGCATTTGCCGCAGGCGTTGTTTTCGAAAAACACCAATCCGCCACAGGCATCACAATGAAATGGTTTCATGGGTTAGATTGGAATGGAAGGAGGCATGTGGCTGAGAGGATAGAGTTCTCTCCGCGCCGATGGTTCCTCGCCAAATAACGCGTGGCGCATTCGAGGGCGGCAACGTTTTTCGCGACGGCCTCATCGCCATGAGCTCGCGTAGGGTCGCTTGCTGGTCGCGTCCCATTGCGAAGCAAGCTCGCAACCACGGGGGACATCGATCACGGACTGGATCTCGGTCGGGTTAAGTTCCCCCCCTGTCGGCCACTGCGCCGAAGGCCATAATCGGATATTCTTCGGACGCGCCGAACAGCGCAAAGGACACGAAAAACGGCGCGGAAAAATCCGCGCCGTTTGACCTTGGAGAATTAAGGATTCGGCGAGCCGCAACTCACTGCCAATAGCCCTCGTAAAACTGGTAGCTGCCATCGGAACGACGATCCCAACGCGGCGCAACCCAGACGGAATTCTGGCTGGGTGGAACTTCCCAATGACCCGCCATCCATTCATAGCGTTCGTTCCGCCACGTCCAATAGCCCGGCACCCATTTGTGCTGAGACGATGGTTGCGCGAGTACGACTTCCTGCTGCGCGACGGGCGGAGCCTGCATCACGACGATCGTTCCGTTCTGCGTCTGCACCGCAGTACCGGTGGTGGTCGTCGTCGTTTGAGTGGTCTGCTGCGCGGGCTGGGCGACAACCACTTGTTGCGCCGTCGGCGGTGGCGGCGGCGGCGCGGAAACAACGTGGGAATCTGGCTCCGATGCGCAGCCGGCCAAGAAGGTCAGCCCGCCGGAAATCAATGTCGCCTGTACGATCAACCGGACCGACCGGCCGAAGTGGGGTTTGTGAGAGTTCATGCCAGTTGTGACCGGGTCCGCCGTAAACTGGTTGCCACAAAAGGAATCACCCCACGGAAATATTCCTGGTCTTTTTTCGACACCATTGCGTGCGTTACCTGTCCCGCAGCTCCTTCTCCCGCCATTCCCCGTTTGCTAAACCCGCCACGATTCCCTTGATTGCGGGCCTCCGACTATGCCACGCACCCTTGTCAAAGATGCCCTCAACGCCACCGCGCCGAACGACGCGATTTTTCTGCAAGGCTGGGTCCGCACACGACGCGACGCGAAAGCATTTTCCTTTATCGAACTCAACGACGGCTCCTGCCTCAAAGGTTTACAAGTCATCGTCGACGCCACGCTGCCGGACTACGGGCAGGTGACGCGGGCCAACACCGGCGCCTCGGTGGAGGTTCGCGGTCGGTTGGTGGAATCGAAAGGCCAGGGCCAAAAATGGGAGGTCGTCGCAGAAACCTTCAATGTGCTCGGTGAGGCCGACGCCACCTACCCACTCCAAAAAAAGGGCCACACCTTGGAATTCTTGCGCGAAATCGCGCATCTGCGCCCGCGCTCCAATCTTTTCGGCGCCGTCTTTCGCGTGCGCAGCCGTCTGGCCTACGCCGTGCACCAATTTTTTCAGGAGAAGAGCTTCGTCTATGTCCACACCCCGATCATCACCGCCAGCGACGCCGAGGGTGCGGGCGAAATGTTTCGGGTCACGACGCTCGATGTCGGCAACCCGCCGAAAACCGAACAGGGCGAGGTGGACCATGCGAAGGATTTTTTCGGCAAGAAAACCTTCCTCACCGTCAGCGGCCAACTGGAAGGCGAAATTTTCGCCACAGCACTTTCGAACATCTACACGTTTGGTCCGACGTTTCGCGCGGAAAATTCCCACACCTCACGCCATGCAGCGGAGTTCTGGATGATCGAACCCGAAATCGCCTTTTGCGATCTGAACGGCGACATGGCGCTCGCCGAGGAATTCGTGAAGTACCTCATCCGGGACGCGCGCGAACACTGCGCCGGCGACCTGGAATTCTTTGGTAAATTTGTGGACAAGGATTTGCTCGCGCGACTCGACTTCGTAGTGGAGCGGTCGTTCCAGCGCTGCAGTTACACGGAGGCAATCGATATCCTCACTCGCAGTGGAAAAACGTGGGAGCATCCCGTGAAATGGGGCGATAACTTGCAATCAGAACATGAGCGCTTCCTGACCGAGGAGCACTTCAAGTGTCCGGTGACGGTTTATAATTATCCGCGTGCGATCAAAGCGTTCTACATGCGCGTCAACGATGGCGATGCACCCGAACGGCAAACCGTGGCCGCGATGGATCTGCTCGTTCCCGGCATCGGTGAAATTATTGGCGGCAGCCAGCGCGAGGAGCGGCTCGACGTCCTCAAAGCCGGCATGGCGTTGCATCATCTCAACGAGAAAGACTACTGGTGGTATCTCGATCTTCGCCGTTATGGGAGCGTACCCCACGCGGGCTTTGGACTCGGATTCGAACGCATGCTGATGTTCGTCACCGGCGTCGCGAATATCCGCGACGTGATTCCTTTCGCCCGCACGCCCGGCACTGCGGAATTCTAATCGGTGTGATTGCCGCTGACGCCTCGTGCGCTCGCGACGGCAAATCCGCCGCGTTAATCTGAGGTCAACGTTGTGTTGGGGTCGGCGGCGGCGGAATAAGCGGAATCTCGACGATAAACAGGGAACCGACCCCGCCCGGACCCGGCTCGCACCACACGGCCCCGTGCAATGCCATGGCAAACCGACGCACGATCCAAAGCCCCAGCCCGATCGATTCCTCGCCTTGAGTCGGTTTTGCACTACCGCGCCCGAATTTCTCGAAAATCTTCTCCCGTTCCTCGGGTTTCACTCCCGGTCCTTGGTCGCGCACCTCGATCCGGCAGCAATTTTTATTTTCCGCCACGGCGATCTCCACCCGACTGCCTCGCGGTGAATACTTGAGCGCGTTCGACAACAAATTATCCACGACCTGCTGCATCGCGA
>JBEPTW010000256.1:0-5037 GCA_041691855.1 Verrucomicrobiota bacterium
CCCGAGCGCTTCGAACGTAACATTCCGAATGCAAGATTCGGCGACATAGATCGCCTGAAATTTTCTCAGCAATGGGTCGCGACTATTCATTGTCCCTCAATCAGCGTTAGAAACGCATTCCGACCCTATCGAGGCTCTTCTTTGTCTCCGGATGTCGCAGGCGATCATCGCGAAAAACCAGTCATAAAAATGGTTAACGCCAAGGAGAACTGGCAGACATATTTCCGTCCGCGTGGCCTCGGCGCCCGAATCGACGCTGAAGTGGGGAATAAAATTTCCGCCGCGAGATTCCCGACAGAATTGAAAGCGACCAATTGCGGATTCTTTAGCCGGCTCGGACGTGTCCACCGATTGAAAGACGTAATTATTTTTCATGGTATTTTTCCTTTTGTGAAGCCCATTCCGACGCACCTCTGGTCGGCGCTCAATACAGCGCACCCCCCTAATTTGGTGTAGTTCATCTACACCAATTGCGGTAGATACGGCGCGAGTCCTTCGGCGTAAAACGCCGATCTCCGCAAGCCCAGCGCTCCGCCACGGAATGTTGCGAAGGAATATTCCGGCGCAGCTCCTTGCCATGGTCGAACGAGACGTGGCTCGGGCGCAGTCTCGTCTCGAAGTGCAGCTCGGTTTGCGTCAGGGATTTCTGGGGGATCACAGCGTGTGGCGTTCACCTTGCGTTTCATTTCGCCGCACTTGCGCAGTGGCATAAAGCCAGGCGGCCTGGATGTGCACACCCAGCCGGCGCAACGGCCGCGGCACCAGATGTTGACGTTGGAGGAGACCGCGCCGCTCCATGAATTCGGTCGCCAGTTCGCGGCCTGAGTCCTGCCACGCGAGCCGGCTCAGAATCTCGTCTTTGTTCGAGATGTAGATCGCATGCGCACCGCGAAAGCGGGTGTTGCCGACATAGAACTGCCGCCGCGCGAGCGCACGCGCGGCGACTTCGCCGAGTACGAGCAACGATTCCTCGGACGTGCTGCCCTGCGAACGATAGGACGTGAGCGCATGCCCGTAAGTCCACGCCGCGAAATCCGGCGGCAGTTCACTGCCATCCGTGAACATGATCTTGTTCGCGACGGCGTCGACGTGCGCCACCTCCTTGAAATCGCCATTCGCGAATCCCGCGCCGTCGTTGCGACCACGAATCAATATTTTTTCGCCGGCCGCCACGGCGCGCGCTTGCACGCGGCCGACATCGAAGGTGGTCCGTTGCTTCCGCGTAATTTTTACTTCCCGCCCGTTTGGGCCCCGCACCCAGACACCGTCCGACGTAATCGCAAATACTTCGGCGGCCACGCCGCGCTTGAAAAACCGTGTATCGCGCGCGAAGAGCAATCGGTCGCCCATTTGGTAGCGGTGCCAATGTATTTTTTGTTCAGCGGTCCAGCCGAGAGGTTTGACGGCTTCACGTTTGACTTCCGTTTCTCCGAGGAGTCCAACCCGGCGGAGCGCGGGGCGCACGTGGGCATTGAAGCGTTCGATTTCATCCCAGAACGGAATCACGACCAAGGTCTCGACCCCTTTTTGGCGATTGCCGACGTAATGGTCGGCCGCGGCGGCGAACATTGCCTCATCGTCAGCTGTTTCGCGAATCAGTCCGCGTCGGTCGGCATAGGCGAACGCCTCGGCGACCTCGCCCGAGGCAAGCAACCGGCTGAATTGCCGGTCCGCTTCGCTGCGCTGGCGCAAGACCTCCGCGAGTCGGACAACCGGCGTCCCGGAATGGTCGATCACGTTGCGGAGCGCGTCACCGCGCTCGACGCTGTAGTGCTGCTTTGTGTCGCCCACGAGTAGCACGCGAGCGTGGACGTTTTCGGCAATTTTCGTGAGCTGGTCGAGTTGTTGCGTGGACAATAGCCCCGCTTCATCGACCAGCACGACCCGGTCGGCTGCTTCGAGCTGCATAGCTTCGTTCGCAAGGAACCGTTGCACGGTGTCCGCCCCATCGAAACCGCTTTCGACCATTGCGTCCCGAGCCCGGGTGGTCGGCGCCAACGCCACAAACCGATGGCCGCGGGCCGCGAAGTGTGCCCCTTCGATGGCCGTGAGAACGGTCGTCTTGCCCGTGCCGGCGTCGCCGATCAAAACACTCAGGAAATCCCGACTGCCGAGAATCGCGTTCGCCGCGATTCGTTGACCCGGCGTTAAGGCGGTCGGCAGATGGGCGGCGCCGCCCATCGCGAACCGCTGGTTGCGACCGATGATGACGCGCCGGACCGTCGCGGTTTCTTCCCGACGGATGAGTTGGAGGGTCATTTCGCCTTCCTTTCGGATCGCGTCGGGATGCGTATCGAGCGCTTGGCGCAATTCACGCCAGCGATAGAAATCCGGATGCAGTTCGAGCGCCGCTCCGAGGATGACGCCTTCGCGCACGACACTGCTGCGCTCGTACACGTGCCGCAATGCCGCCTCCAGCACTGTCGGAACGTTCCCATGCGACCATTGCTCGCGCGGCACCTGCGTACGCGCGGCGCGGACGAGTTCATCAAGCGCACGCGTTTCGCTCAGATTCAGCTCTGCTCGTTGCCGGGCGCGAACCTGCGGCGTGCTGGCTTCCGTCAGCTTGTCCTCCCGCGAATCGCGGACGAGGATTTCAAATTCGCGCTTCGAAGCCTTGCGGCCTTTCTCCAGCGCGAAGGCCTCGGCCAGTTTCTGGACGTGGTTGGTGCGCTTGGAAAAACGCTCGCGCAGGTGTTCCACTCCGCGAATGGAAAACCCGGTCGAATTCATTTCATACGGCTCGTAGCCGAGTCCGCGCAATCGCCCCGCCAACTCACGGTACAGAACCTGCCGGAGATATGGCGAGGCTCGGAGCATTTCCGCGGGTTGCAGCGCGAACCACGCGTTGCGCGAAGCATCCCAGGTGACATTGGCCAGCACGGCGTGAGCATGAAGCTGCGGGTCAAGATCGCGGCTAGAATCATGAATAAACAACCCGCCCGAAAAATTTCCGGTCAAACGAAATGCCTCCGTCATTTTCGCGTTTCCCCGACGCTCGCGCACGGCCGCGAATCTTTCCATTTCCGCGAGCACAACTCTGACCGAATCCACAAATGCCGCGCGGACCCGCTCATCACCGCCGACCATGGCGAGGACACTCACGTCCTTCGGCGCGGACAACTGCACGTCGATGAACGCCACCTTCCGTTTGGCATCGAGCCGGGTCAAAAATTCTTCGGTCATCGGATTCCGATTGCAGCGAAGCGCCTCGAACGGTTCGTCGGTCACATTACCCGACAAACCCAGCAACTTGCATCCTTCCCCAATCCACTGGCCGACCACTGCCTGCTCGCCTTCCGCCCAATAGTCGTTCTTGCGCAGGTGATGGGTGAGGTAGTTGGCCCCGTTGCGAATTGTTCCGGCCGTGATCATGCCATCCATCACGGCCGGTTTCGTCACTGGACTCAACGGCCAGCGCCCCCCGCTTTCGGTGTAGGACACCTACCGCAATCGGTGTAGGCGCTTGTCCGTTTTCGTGCCGTTTTCGAACCCCCTCGGCTGCGATTAGTCGGATGGGTTAGCGCAAGTCACCCGCCCCTTTTTGATAACAGACGCAATACCCTCCCGACTTCGCGAAGTTCAGACACCCAACAAAAACACGCCAAAAACAGATCTTCTGCATCTACCCCAATCGGAGTAGGCGCAGGCTCTCGCGAAAAACCTCAATCCAGCCTTTCTTGGCGAATCGACACGCCACGAAACGCCTCCCGCCACCCGATGTTTTGATCCGCCAATGGCTGCAAAATCCGCACGCTATCACGGTCGGCGCGTTCGCGATTGCGGGCATTTTGCTCAGCGTCGAGGGCTGGTTGAGCTACCGAAATCCACGCTAACAACGAACGGGGGTACGTGTACCAATGGCGCTCCCGACTACGTTGGTCATTCGACTACCGGACAATTTTCATGTGACACTTCTTTTTCTTATATCTGAAGCCAAGGCTGGAGACTTACACCATTCGATAAAACCAATGAGCCCAAGATTTGTGTCCTAATTGCCGGTTATGCGGCGGCGAGACAACCACGCACTCAGTTTTTCTCGTCCTATTCAAGCAATCCGTTGGTTATTCTATCCACCTTCCGCTAGGAATCTTTTCCCAACACGTTTTCGATCAAAACGAAAGCTGCGGAATTGCGGCCCAGAAACGCACGATTATTCTCGATAGACGATGCATCCGCATCGCGTTTTTTCCAGTCGCAGCGAGTTACGGGCGTGACAACGAGGTGACAAAATCCGCCGTACCCTAGCTCATGATGATGAGACGATTGGGTACCGCCTCTACGGGAGCTAAATTTGACCGGCCCCCAGCCGGAAATAAAGTCTTCCAATGAACACGCCATTCGCATCGCCCATTCGTCTCAATTTACGCGACCTGACGCAGCTGTTCAATTCGATGGATTCGTCCCCCTTCGTGGACCGGGACCTCGACGCGGAGGCGGAGGAATTCATTACCAACTGGGCGCGGGAACTTCCACCTGGCAATGAACTCGATTTGATAATTACTCTCGCCACCTTCTCATCCGCAGACCGCGCTGCCGGCATTCAGGTCGCAGTCCGCCGATACTTCGCCACACGAGCGTCCATCAAGCAGCTCGAGTTTAGCCACCTAATGCGGCGGGGACGTCTGAGCCTCGCCGTTGGACTGTTGTTCCTAATTCTTTGTCTCTTGTTGGGAAATTTGCTCGATAAGGCCGGCACCACCTCAGCTGTTGGAATCATCAAAGAAGGCCTCACCATCGCCGGCTGGGTCGCGATGTGGCGGCCATTGGAAATATATCTGTACGATTGGTGGCCGATCCACGAAGAACGGCGGCGGCTCGAGCGACTTGCCGAAATCAATGTGACAATCGTCGCGCCCGAGCGTTTCCCAAGTCCCGCATCAGATTCCGAACAAGCACTTTTTCGAGAAAAGCCAGTGGAATCAGCCGCCTAGTTTCGTGTCGGCCGGATCCGAAAACATTTCACGAAATCGGCAGATTAGCCCGACTTCCGCTACTGGAGGGTTTTTCGAAGGAGCCTGCGTTGATTTACAGAAC
>JBEPTW010000257.1:0-5001 GCA_041691855.1 Verrucomicrobiota bacterium
GCGATCAGCGCGACGATTTCGTCGATCGAAGAAAGTCCGATTTGCCGGCAAAGATTTTGCATGCCGCCGGATTCCAGCTGAAATACGCCGGTGGTGCGTCCGGAGTTGAGCAGCGCGTAAGTTTTGGGATCTTCAAAACCCACCGCTTCGAGATCGAATTTCGGGTCGGCCGTGCGCCGGACATTGTCCACTGCGTCGGCGATGACGGTGAGGGTTTTCAGTCCGAGGAAATCCATCTTCAGCAAGCCAAGCTTGCCGACGGCGTTCATGTCGAATTGCACCGTGACGTCACCTTCCTGCAGTGTCAGCGGGACGAATTCGTCGAGGGGTCGGTCGGTGATGATGATGCCCGCAGCGTGTTTGCCGGTGTTGCGGACCATGCCTTCGAGAACCAGCGCCTGCTCGATAATTTTTTTCGCGACTGGATTCGAGGTGTATTCGTTGCGAAGTTCGGCGGACTTTTCGATCGCGGTCTTGAGCTCGATGTTGAGCTCATCGGGAATCATTTTCGCGAGACGATCCGCTTCGACGTAGGGCAGATCGTGGACGCGCGCGACATCGCGGATGACCATCTTGGCCCCGAGCGTGCCGTAGGTGATGATGTTGGCGACGCAGTCGTTGCCGTATTTCTGGCGGACGTAGTCGATGACTTGGGTCCGCCGGCGCATACAAAAGTCGATATCAAAGTCGGGTGGCGAAACGCGTTCGGGATTCAGAAAGCGCTCGAAGAGCAGCTTGAAACGAAGTGGGTCGAGATTCGTGATCCCGAGCAAATACGCGACGATGCAACCGGCGCCCGAGCCGCGGCCGGGACCGACGGGAATATCCTGACGCCGCGCCCAGTCGATGAAATCCCAGACGACGAGAAAGTAATCGATGAAGCCCGTTTTGCTGATGATCGAGAGTTCGTAGTCGACGCGTTCGAGCAGAACTTTCGCTTGCGCGGGATCGGCGGCGGTTTCGGGCGCGTTGTAGTCGACGTTGTAGCGGTGCTTCAACCCGGTGACGCACAGCTCCTTGAGGTAACCCGCGCGATCGACAGTTACCTCGGGTGGCAACGGATATTTGGGATAGCGTTCTGAGCCCTTGGGGAAGGGAATGGTGAGATCGCACATTTCCGCGACGAGCTGCGTGTTGGTGAGCGCATCCGGGACCTCGGCGAACACCTTCGCCATTTCCTCGCGAGACTTCAGGTAAAATTGCGTCCCCGTGAACTTCATGCGATTCGTCTCGGCTACCTTGGATCCGGTTTGGATGCAAAGCAGCGTGTCGTGTGGGCTCGCATCGGCGGAGTTTACATAATGAACATCGTTCGAGCAAATGACCTTCAGGCCGAACTCTTCGCCGAGTTTCAGCAGTCCCGGAATGATCTGCAATTGTTCGGGGATTCCGTGATCCTGAATCTCGACGAAATAATTTTCCCGGCCAAAAATTTCCACGAAGCGTCCGCACGCTTTGCGCGCTTCCTCGTAACGGCCGTGCAACAAGTGTTGCGGCACCACGGACGCGAGACAACCGGTGAAGCCAATCAGCCCCTTGGAATGCTTGGCCAGGGTTTCGATGTCCGTGCGCGGCTTGTAATAAAAGCCCTTCAAGTGCGCGTCGGAAACAAGTTTCAATAAATTTTGGTAGCCGGTGAGGTCGCGCGCCAGCAGGCCAAGGTGGAAGATCGATTTACCTTCGTCGGAGCGGCCTTGTCGATCGAGTCGCGAATGAGCCGCGAGGTAAAGTTCGCAACCGACCAGCGGCTTGATGCCTTTTGCCTTGGCTTGGTTGTAGAAATCGATCGCGCCATAGAGATTTCCGTGGTCGGTCAAGGCTAGGGCTTGCATGCCCAGTTCCTTGGCGCGGTCCATCAACCGGTCGATCCGGCAGGCCCCGTCAAGCAGGCTGTAGTCGCTATGAACATGAAGATGAACGAAATTTTGGTCGCCGGAACTCACTGGAGGGGATGGAAAGCCGGTGGGTCCGCCGAGCAAGTGCTAAAGCGTAAAGTTATTCGCAGTCGAAGCTTAGCGCGACAACGCAGGAGCGGGGCGTTTCGGTTTCTTGCGCTTGAAAAATAGGGGTTGACGGAGGCGGATGAGGCTGGCTTGTTGCTCCTTTTCTCCACCGCCAATCTGTCTATTTCCCATGCCCATCGAGATCAAAATGCGTAAGAATGAGCCAATCGACCGTGCGCTGCGTCGCATGAAGAAGAAGCTCGAGCGCGAGAGTATCATTAAAGACGTGCGCACCAAGCGTTATGCCGAGAAACCCTCGGAACGCCGCCGTCGCAAGGAGAAGGTAATGGCCTTCACCTGCATGCTCCGCCGCCGCTACGCCGAATAATTTTTGCCAGGGTTTTTTCCCACGGCCGTGTATCTTTTGATACACGGCCGTTTTTTTGTGCTCCGGCCCGACAGATGGATTGGTGCACCGGCCTTGATTTCGTTTCGCTGGCCTGTCGTAGTGGCTGGAGATGAAGCCGATAATCGCTCTCTCTTCCTGCTGGTGCTCCCATCGACACCAGGATGGTTATGCGATGCTTCAGGAAATGGCGGCCCTCGGGTTTGAGTGGGTTGAACTGAGTCACGGGATTCGAATCACGCTGGTCCCCGGAATTTTGAAGGCAGTGGAGGATGGCGTGGTTAAAATCTCCTCGTGCCACAATTTTTGTCCGCTTCCCGCAGGAGTGACGCGGGCGGCGCCCAATCTTTATCTGCCCTCCGCAACCGACGAACGGGAACGCGACCAATGGTTGCGGCACAGCCGGCGGACCATTGATTTTGCCCGTCAGGTCAAAGCGCAGAAAGTGGTACTTCACTTGGGTGCCGTGTCGTTTTTCTGGGGAAATCCGGCACGCAAACTGGAGGATTATGTCGCGGCCCGCGCCGGGAACGATTTGTCGCAGGACATTTCCTACCAGAAATTGCTTACGAAAAGCATGTCCAAGCTCATGCAGCGCATGCCGGCGTATTGGGGAAATACAAAAAATGGGCTGACCGCGCTGCTGCCCTATGCAAAGGAAAAGGGAGTGAAACTTGGCTTTGAAAATCGTGAGCGCTTTGACGAATTACCGCTGGATTCGGACCATCAGGCGTTGATCGCGGCGATGGCGAGCCCGGACGCCTGCGGTTACTGGCACGATGCGGGACACGCCCAGATCAAACAGGACATGGGCGGGTTGAACCATCGCGAGCATCTCGAAAAAAACGCTCCGAATGCCATTGGCTTCCACCTTCACGACGTGAATGCGGCGGGCGATGACCATCAAGCCATCGGGTCCGGCCAAATCGATTTTGAGATGATCAGCAGTTTTTGGCGGCCCGAGCACACGCTCGTGATCGAGCTGAGTCCGCGATTGTCGACGGACGAAGTGGTCGCCTCGAAAAAACGCGTGGACGAACTCGTGGCGGCGCGCTTTGCGGGCTGAGCGGCGCGGAAAAAACTACGGATTGGTCCGACCGTAGATCTTTTGCAGGAGTGCGGTGGCCGGAGCCGGCGTGGCGGCGGGTTCGATGCCGCGGCTGAGGCTCGCTCTTAAAAGCAGTTGTTCGTTTTCCTTATCCAGCTGGAGGATTTGGAGAATTCGGCTGCGCAGTTTCTCGACGAGCGGACGCGTTTCGCGGCCGGCTTCACTGCTTGCATTGCTGGTCCGCAATGATGTCAGCGTCTGATCGAGCTGCTCAAGCAAAGTCCGTTTGCGGTCGAGTGAGGCGGCTTCTGGGGCGCGACGATGCTGCTTGAGATGCCGGTTTTCTTCGAGGGCGAGCTGATAAAGCTCGTCACAGACTTGCAGATGTTTTTGCAGCGTTTCCTGAGTGCTCATTGCCGGGAGTGGAAGTAGGTTCGCTCGAGACATTGCTGTCAATATTCGGCGCGGGCGCGTGCGTGTCGGGCGCGGTCTTGGGCATGGTATCGTTTGGCGTGGTGAAAACGGATGCGAGTTGTTTCTCGGTCTGGGTGTTCCAGTTCAACTGACCGAGCCGCCAGGCGGCCATGCGCGAGAGTTCCGCGAGTTCGGGATTTGCCTTCGGCGCATCGGGCGTCTCGGTCGTTGGCGTGGCGGGATTATTTTTGGCGGACGGTTTAACGCCGTCGATGATGCTTTGGTACGCGGTGGCGGCGCGATCATAGAGGCGCATGCGTTCGTAACAGAGTGCGACCTGATAAGTGACCGGGAAGCGCCATTCGGGCTCCGTCGACAACGACTCCAATCCCTGATAAATCATGAGGGCGTTCATCGTGTCGCCGCTCTGGAAAAAATCGTTGGCCAGTTGGTTGCCGGTTTTGCGCTGCCAATAAGCCCAGCGTTTTGGATCCTTGACGGCTTTCTCGGTGCGGAGCAACGCGAGCGTGGCGTCGAGCGCCTCTTGTTTCCGGCCGAGCGCGCGCAGGGAAAGTGAAAGCAGGTAGCGTGCTTCGGGCACGTTTTCGTCGTCGGCCCATTCCAGTAGGTAGGAATTTATTTTTTTGACGGCGGCTTCGTACTCCTTTCCGCGATAGAGCGCTTCAGCGGATTTGAAATGGGCGCGCGCGCGGTCGGCGGGAGCGAGATCGAGCAATTGCAGACGCGAATAGAATTTATTGGCCTCGACGAAATTTCCCTCTTGGAAATGAGTTTCGGCGATTTCAAACTGGGCCGTTTTGGCGAGAACCTGATAATGCTCCGAATTTTCGGAGGTCAGTTTCAGCGTGGAATTGATGACACTATAAAAATGGGAGAGGGCGAGCTGATCGGCCCCGAGGGCGCGTTGGGTGCGTCCCAGTTCGAGCAAGGCATCGGGAACGGCCGCAGCGGTCGGATAATCCTTCAGGTAGCGTTCGTAAACGGCGGCGGCTTTCGTGAGCGAACCCGAGCGGCGGTAAACCCGGGCCAATCCCAGCAGCGCATTCTCGACGTCCTTTTTATTGGCTCGTAGCGAAGTGAGGATCTGGCGAAACGCGATTTCGCCCGCATCCCAGTCCCCGCGGTCGGTCAAACTTACGCCGAGTCTTTGCAGGCCCTGTCTCTTATAC
>JBEPTW010000258.1:0-4988 GCA_041691855.1 Verrucomicrobiota bacterium
GAGGGCACCACTTGCGCGCCAAACGGGGACGTCTACTTCATCGAGCAAAACAGCAACAAAATCATGCGTTGGGACGTCGCGAAACGAAAGTTGTCCGTCTTCATGCATCCTGCCGGGTATACGAACGGCATGTCGTTCGACTCCCAGGGCAACCTCATCGCCTGCGCGGATGAGCGAAACGAATTGTGGTCAATCTCGATCACCAAAACCGAAACCGTTTCCTATCCGCAACCGCTGAACCCAACCGTCGGCGAGAAACCGCGCGCGGGGAATATTACTCTTCCAGTCCATACGGTAATCATGGACGGACACTATCAAGGGAAACTGCTCGGCGGTCCCAATGACGTTTGGATTCGTCCCGATGGCGGAATTTATTTCACGGATCCGTATTACGCCCGCGAATGGTGGACGCCGGGCCGCAAGCAGGAGCAGGAACTCAAAACCGTGTATTATCTTTCACCCGATCGAAAAACCCTCACCCGCGTGCTTTCTGAATTTAAATCCGCCAAAGGTATTCCCGGCACGCCCAATGGGATCATCGGCACGCCCGACGGAAAAACACTCTATGTTGCCAACATCGATGGTCATGAAACGCTCCGTTTCGACATCCAACCCGATGGAGCGTTGACGAATAAAAAACTCGTCTGTTCGTTCGGTTCCGACGGCATGACGCTCGACGATCAAGGGAATCTTTACATGACAACCTATAGTCACACCCCCGGCGTCACCGTCGTGAACGCGACGACCGGCCAACAGATCGGCTTTATTCGCGTGCCCGAACAACCCGCCAACCTCTGTTTTGCCGGCAAGGATCATCAGACACTCTATATCGCCGCCCGCACCGGATTTTATTCGATTCCGACGAAGGTCAAAGGTGCGAGCGCGGTGAAGTGAGCATCCGTTTCGCTCGCGTTTTTCAGCGCAGTTTCCAGACGGAATTTCAGGAGACGACATTTCAATCCTGCGGCTGGTCGGATTCGTCCGCCATGCATTCGTTCTGACAAACACCATTGAGCCCAGCGATGTGTTGCAACAGCCGGGACAAAATCGCTCGCGGCGCTTACCTTACGGTTTAAGCGAAGCGTTCAATCCTGCGGTCGTGAGCGTTCGCTCGACATACCCGAAGCTTCCCCGATCTCGCACCTCGCGAACCGCGTCGAGCATCCCGCTCAGGGCGGCACGGTAAAGCGAAGCGGCCAGACTGATTCGTTTGACGCCCGCAGCCGCAAGATCGGCAACGGTGAATCCTTTGCCGGGCACGGAGGCCATCATATTCACCGGCTTCGAAACCGCTGCGCAAACCCGTCGCACCGCGTCGAGGTCAGGCAAGCCCGGGGCAAAAAGCACATCGGCGCCGGCTTTTTCGTAGGCCTGTAAGCGGCGAATGGTATCGTCGAGATCGGGATTCCCCCGGAGAAAATTTTCCGCTCGCGCAGTAAGGGTGAATGGAACCGACAAAGCCCGCGCGGCCTGTACCGCAGCGACAATACGATCCGTCGCGATCGCAAAATCGAACAGCGGAGCGGAGGGATTCCCAGTCGCGTCCTCGATCGATCCGCCGACCAAACCTGCTGCAGCCGCGAAACGGATCGTTTCCGCCACCGTAGCCGGCGCTGCGCCAAATCCATTTTCGAGATCGGCGGCCACGGGGATATCGACCGACTCCGCGATCAGCCGACAATGCGCCAGAGCCTCATCCCGCGTGATGGTGCCGTCGCGCCGACCCAGCGTTGCCGCGTGCGCCAAACTCGAAGTCGCCAACGCTTGAAAGCCTTCCGCGACCAACAATCGGGCCGAAGCACCGTCCCAAGGATTTGGAAAAATAAAAACGCCCGGTTGCTGATGAAGGACGCGAAAACTCACCGCCTTGTCGTACTGATTCATCCGAACAAACTGAAAACGGCTGACCGCACCCGCAACGACGAATCGAAAGGGATACAACTCGAGCCGTAACAGCCGGGAAAGTGTTCGCCCCATACACTTTTCATGGAGGTGGGCGGCGCGAAGCGCGCTCGATCAGTTGGAAAATCCGCGAGGAATTAAATTCCCGACCAGTCTAAATCCTCGCCATCTGTTCGGCGCGCGCGAGTTTATGTTGAAGGCTGGGCTGATGGGAAAATACGTCAGCGCGCGTCAGGCGGAGACTTGCGAGAATCTCCCCTTCATTCGCTGCCTCCGGTACTTCCTGGCCGGTACAAATGGCGGTGCGCAACAGGCGCGCCGCAAAAAGTATCGCGGAGAGACGATCATAGGGTTCGGGAGCTTCGAGCGGTTCGTATTGGTGGCGAATGGGCTCGATGTTCTCCACGGTGAACCCGCCTTTCTTCAACATGCACGCTCCCGCCGCAGCCTGCGTGAAGCCGAGCAGGACAAATTCGGCACCACTGAAATCGAGGGGGAATCCACCGTCTGCGAGCGTTTTTCCTGCGGTGGTCGCATAACGATTGAAAGCTTGTCGTCCAACCGCGTGCAGCAATCCGTTCATAAACGCGGCCGCCGTATCTTCGGACAAACATTCCGCGATCAATTCGCCCGCAAAAGCACAGGCCACTGATTCCCGCCAAGTAGCAATCGCCCCGCGACCGTAGGCCGTCAGTGGCTGCGCGACCAGTGCACTTGAAGCCGCGACCGAGACGACTTGAAAGACTTCCTTGAATCCAATCCGGTTAACGGCCTCCTCAATCGTATGACAGGGTGAGCCCCGACTGTACCAACTGCTGTTGCTGATCTTGATGACGCGCGTCGTCATCGCCGCGTCCAATTTAAGGAGAGTAGAGACGTCGCCCAAATCGGAATTGGGATTGGCGAGCAGGCTTTGCAAACGCGCTAATACCTGAGCCGTGGGCGGAAGCGGACCGAGCGCGGCCACCAGCTGTTCAGGGGTGGAAATGTTTTGAGGAACTCCGGGAGAGGACATTAACGGGTTTGGTGAAAGAGAAGGATTTGCTCCCAAAAATCAAATGGCTCCGGCGATAAAACGAAAGACGAAACAATCCATAATCCTCCCCAAAATGCCTTGGCCGACGCTTTGGCCGCATCGCAATCGGGCGTCTTGCACTCCTGGAGTGAACCGCTAACGTGCGGCCTTGTCTCAATTCACAAACGCCATGAAAGCCGATTCTTCGCAGGTCACCAACCGTCCACGCCGTCCTATCCCATTGAGGATGATGATCGTCGCCGCCGCTTCTATTGCCGCATTTTTTGCGAGCGGATGCACCGGCCCCACTACAGGTCCCACCAACCCGAAAGCGTTTATCGGTCAAGGCCGGGAATGGACGACCAACGGCCAGACGTCCGGAGCACCCTCGACGACTCCCGCACCCTCAGCGCCCAGCGGCGACGCCGCGAGTCTCCCTCCACCGAACGGCTGAGCGAAGCGAATCCCATCCTTTGAAAATCACCTTGGGATTCGTCATCAGGAACCAGGTCGGATTAAATCGGTCCTCATAATCAGAAGATCCAGCGCATCTTTGTGCGCTGGCAAACCCCTCCTTGATTATGAAATCCCATTCGCCTTCACACGAGAAAATCACCGAGCGCGCCCGACAAATCTGGCAGCAATCCGGAAGTCCCGACGGACAGGATAACGAAATCTGGTTTGAAGCTGAACGCCAGTTGATGGCTGGCGCGGAGGAGCCGAATTCTCCCGCCTCCAGTTCTGAAACCTACGAGGCTCCCCGCACGACCTCCGAGTCGAAGGGTGCTGTCACGTTGGCGGATAAAATCACCTCCGCCCCGCACTCCTCGAGTATCGTCGAACACACGATTCGACCTGACGACGCGACCGTAAAAGCCGCTCGGCAAAAGAAGGAAGCCCGCGCTCCCAAATTTCCCACCAAAGACATTCCCAAAGCACCGCCTGCGGAAACCGGAAAACCACTTTGGGACCGTCCGCATTCCTCGTGAGTGTCCGAAAATAACGTCCGCAGACCGTCCGATAACGAGTTATAGGCGCAGCCGGTTGTCTCCGCGCTCAGGGCACCGAAGCAACCAGCGTGGGGTGATTGAAGGCCGCCGGTTTCGCTGGCGCAAAACCAGCGAGCCGCAACGCGCGTTGGACCTCGGGGGCTTGCATGAAATTTTGCCAGACAAAGCCGCTCCGCAAATTTTCCGCCATTACCAGCGTAATACCCACGTCGATTCCGATGACGTCTGGAGAAACCCAACCCGTTTGCGGATTAAACGCATCGGCAAACCCGTAGCGCCCCCACACCTGATCGCCGCCCACCGCCCGCATTTCGCGCAACGCGGCGAGACATTCCTGCGGCGCAAATGGCAGTGATCCGCCGGGCGCACACGGCGCGAGCGTGCCGTCGATCTTATCAGTCGCGCCGAAAGGACCGCCTTGGGCTTTGTAACCACGCGAAGTATCGCAGGCAGTCACGCCCCATAGCTCGAGTGACCACTGAGGAAAATCGTGGACGCGGCTCGCACACCATTCGCGCTGGGCCAGGGTCGCGTCGACCGAATTTTGCCAGTAATCAAATCCACCGTCCCTAAGGCCGCGAAAATCGAACCAAGCCTGCGTGTATTGATGGGTGAAAAGCGGCGCACACTGGATAAACGTCCTCCCAGCGTAATTCACTACTGGACCACGTTTCCATGCCTGCCACGTAGTCGCGGGCAGCGCCTGAGCACCCGGAGCACCGATGCCCAGCAGATACAAGCCGAGCATCTCCGCGTAGCTGTCCCAACGGTCGGGAATGAATCCCGTTTCCGGCCGCCAACCGTGCGAAAGCGTTGCGCCACCGTTCAGCGCCCATTCCCAGTCGATCCGTCCGTAGATTCGGTTGACCAAACGAGTCACGTCGGGATTAGCGAAGTATTCCCTCGCCTCCAACGCACCTTGCAGGAAAAGCGCCGTGTCAATGGTCGACACTTCGCAATGCCACATCCGGTGACCACTGCGCGCGTCGATGAAATGATAAAGCCAGCCGCGTTGCTGGGGTACTTCAGTCGCAACGAAATTCAAAGTCTTGATAACGCGC
>JBEPTW010000259.1:0-4976 GCA_041691855.1 Verrucomicrobiota bacterium
CTGAGCCGGTCGAATGGCCGGAGGACGCGGAGTGAAATCACGTCAAGCTCCGCGCGCTCTGCGCCCTCCGTGTTAAATTCGTTTTATCCCGGTTCGCGGCCGAGTTGAGCTCACTCTATTTCCTCGGGATCAGGATATCTGAACCAACGGCTCAATCTGCAGAACGGTTGGCCGCTAATTGTTGCAGCCTCCATCCCGGGCTTGCGCAGAATCCCCGAATGATAATCGTCACTCGATGAGCTTTAATCGTGTCGCTGCTTTAACCGCCGGGCTTTGTCTGGCCGGCGTTGCTTACGCCGGGATCGATCCGCGCAACTTCGATTTGTCCGTCAAGCCGCAGGATGATTTCGATCAATTCGCCAATGGGAGTTGGAAAAAGGCCCATCCGGTGCCGGCGGCTTACAGTCGCTGGGGCGCGTTTAATGAAGTCGATGAATTCAATAAAGCCGCGCTGCACACGATTCTCGATCGGGCCGTCGCGGCGGAGCGTCCCGACGCGATCGAAAAACTGGTGGGCGATTTCTACGCGAGCGGCATGAACGAGGCCGCCATCGAAAAAGTTGGTTTCGCGCCCCTCGCACCCGAACTGGATCGGATCGCGGCCATCAAGGATCTGGCCGGCGTGCAGGCTTCGATCGCACGCTTGCACCAGCTGGGTGGGACGGCCGGTTTCTACTTTACCTCCGAACAAGATCCGAAGGAAACGACCATGATGATCGCGGCGAACGGTCAGAGCGGTCTCGGCCTGCCGGATCGCGATTACTATCTGCGCGACGACGAGAAATCCAAAAAATTGCGCGACGAATACGTGGCGCACGTCACGCGCACGCTCGAACTCGCGGGTGCCACCCCGGCGGACGCCAAAACGGGCGCCGATGCGGTGATGAAATTGGAAACCGCCCTCGCGAACGGATCCAAAAAGAATGTCGATTTGCGCGACCCCATCGCGAACTACCACAAGTTGCCGCTGGCCGACGTGCGGAAGCTTTCGCCGCATTTCGATTGGGCCGCTTATTTCACCGCGTTGCATATTCCGGAGCCTGCAGTGATGGACGTCGGCCAACCGGATTTCCTTAAGGCTTTCGACGCGCAATTGACGCAAACATCGGTGGCGGACTGGCGGGTTTACCTGCGTTGGCATTTGTTGAATATGTCGGCGCCCTATCTCAGCGCGGCTTTCGTCAACGAGCATTTCGATTTCTACGGCAAGACGCTCACCGGAGCGCAGGAGCTTCGCGACCGCTGGAAACGCGTGCTCGACACGGTGGACGGCTCGGTGGGCGAGGCGCTCGGGCAGCTTTACGTGAAAGATTATTTCCCTCCCGCGTCCAAGGCGCGCATGCTGGCCTTGGTGGGAAATCTCCGCGCGGCATTGCGTGATCGTTTGTCGAAGTTGGAATGGATGGACGACGCGACCCGCGCCAAGGCGTTGGAAAAACTGGACGCATTCGGCGTGAAAGTCGGTTATCCGGACAAGTGGATCGACTACAGTCCGCTTCAGGTGGATCGCACGTCGTTCATCGGGAATGTGCTTCGCGCCCGCGAATTTAACATCCGCCGGGATCTGGCCAAAATCGGGCAACCCGTGGATCGCAAGGAATGGGGCATGACGCCACCGACGGTGAACGCGTATTATAATCCGACGATGAACGAAATCGTGTTTCCCGCTGGGATTCTCCAGGCGCCATTTTTCGACGCGAAGGCTGACGACGCGGTAAATTACGGCGGAATCGGAGCAGTGATCGGTCACGAGATGACCCACGGATTCGATGATCAGGGCCGCCAGTTCGGCGCCGATGGCAATTTATCCGACTGGTGGACCAAGGAGAGCGCCGCTCGCTTCGCTGAACGGTCGGCTGCGATCGTGAAACAATTCAACGGCTATATTGCGATCGACGATCTCCACGTAAATGGCGAGCTGACGCAGGGTGAAAACATCGCGGACTTGGGTGGCGTGAAAATTTCCTATGCGGCCTTGCAAAAAGCGCTCGCCGACCAACCGCGCACGAAAATCGACGGCTTTACGCCGGAGCAACGTTTCTTTCTGAGCTGGGCCACGGTGTGGCACACGACGATTCGCGACCAGAAACTCCGCTTGCAGGTCAACACAGATCCCCACTCGCCGGCGAAATTCCGCATCAACGGCCCGCTCTCGAACCTCGAGGAATTCTACCACGCCTTCGACGTTTCCGAAGGCGCTCCGATGCGTCGCGCCGAAAAAGACCGCGTGGTCATTTGGTAGAATGAATGGAAGGCGCAGTTGATCGGCACGGCTGCAATAAAATTAATTTTGGATTCCACTGTTTCCGGATTGCCGGCGGCGCTTGAAACACTGGCATCAGGCCTTTCATGGATCTTCCGAATCCCGATCATGTGCTCCGCCTCGCGCAGGAGCTTAACCTCAAGATTCACCAAGTAGCGTCCACGGCGCAGCTTCTCGCCGAGGGGGCGACGGTGCCGTTCATTTCGCGGTATCGCAAAGAAGTGACCGGCTCGCTCGATGAGGTCCAAGTCATGGCCGTGCGTGACCGGTTGGAGCAAATGCGCGCGATCGATGAACGCCGCGCCGGCATCCTCGCGTCCCTGAAGGAACGTAATCTTCTCAATCCCGAGCTCGAGAAATCCATTCTCGCGGCTGAGAGTCTCACCGCGCTCGAGGATATTTATACGCCCTTCCGTCCGAAGAAGCGCACTCGCGCCACCATCGCCAAGGAAAAAGGTCTGGAGCCGCTCGCCGATTTGCTTTTCTCGCAGGATGCCGCGACCGACCCGCAGGCCGCGGCGAAAGCGCTGGTTGGCCATATTTATACGCCCGACGACGGCAAGAATACCGCGCAGAAAATCGAGACGCCCGAAGAGGCGCTCGCCGGAGCCCGCGATATCATCGCCGAGCGCGTCAGTGACGACAAGGACGCGCGCGCCAGATTGCGCCAGGTGTATCAGCGCACTGCGATGATCTCCTCGAAGGTGCTGACGGGGAAAGAAGTCGAGGCCGCGAAATTTAAAGACTACTTTGAGTGGAGCGAACCGCTCGCCAAAATGCCCAGCCATCGCCTGCTGGCGATCCGCCGCGGCGAACAGGAATCGATGTTGATGATGCGTGTCACTCTGCCAGACGAATTGGCCGGTCAGGCCGAGGTCGAGCCGATCTTCGTCCGGGCAAAAAATCCCGCGGGCGAACAGGTTCGTCTCGCAGTGGCGGACGCAGTGAAACGCCTGCTCTGTCCCGCGATGGAAACGGAAATGCGGCTTGAGTCGAAGAAACGCGCTGACGAGGTGGCGATCAAGGTGTTCACCGACAATCTTCGCGAATTGCTTTTTGCCGCGCCGCTCGGACAAAAGGTGGTCATGGCGATCGATCCCGGTTTTCGCACCGGTTGCAAAGTCGTGTTGCTCGACCGGCAGGGGAAGTTGTTGCACAACGACGTGGTTTATCCGGACCGCCACACGGTCGAGGCGAAGGAGAAGATGGAAGGCTTCGTCAAATTTTTCCAAGTCGAGGCTGTGGCCATCGGCAACGGAACCGGCGGACGCGAAACGGAGGCTTTCGTGCGCGGACTGGGCTTGGCCCCTTCGATTGCAGTGGTGATGGTCAACGAATCCGGCGCGTCGATTTATTCGGCCAGTGAAGTCGCCCGCGAGGAATTTCCCACGCACGATCTGACCGTGCGCGGCGCCGTTTCGATAGGCCGTCGGTTGATGGATCCGCTCGCCGAACTCGTGAAACTCGATCCGAAATCCATTGGCGTCGGGCAATATCAGCACGATGTGGATCAATACGCGTTGAAGCGTTCGCTCGACGATACCGTGGTCAGCACGGTGAACGGCGTCGGCGTTGAGGTGAACACCGCCTCGAAGCAGTTGTTGAGTTACGTGTCCGGCCTGAATGCCGCGATTGCGGGCAACATCGTCGCGCGGCGCGACGAGAAAGGGCCGTTCAAAACGCGCGCGGAATTGCAGGAAATTTCACGGCTTGGCCCGAAGGCCTTCGAGCAGGCGGCGGGATTCTTGCGCATCCACGGTGCGGCCAATCCGCTCGACGGCAGCGCCGTTCACCCGGAGCGTTACGCGCTCGTGGAAAAGATGGCGGCGGATTTGGGCGTGACGGTTGCGGATTTGATGCGCGACGGAAACTTGCGCGCCAAACTCACGCTGGAGAATTACGTGACTGAGACGGTGGGATTGCCGACTCTGACGGACATCATGACAGAACTCGCAAAACCTGGCCGTGATCCGCGCGAACGGTTTGAAGCATTCAGTTTTGCCGAGGGCGTCAGCAAGCCCGAGCAGTTGAAACCCGGCATGAAGCTGCCTGGCATCGTGACAAACGTGACGGCATTTGGCGCGTTCGTCGATGTAGGCGTGCATCAGGATGGTCTCGTGCATGTCAGTCAGCTCGCGGATAATTTCGTGAAGGAACCGGCGTCCGTGGTGAAACCCGGCCAGAAGGTGATGGTCACCGTCACCGAGGTGGATCTCCCGCGCAACCGCATCGCACTTTCGATGCGCAGTAAACCCGAGTTGGGTGCCCGTTCGGCGACTGGGGCATCCGGTCGTCCCGTGACTGGTCCGGGCCAAATGCGCCCGAACCCAAGTCAAGCCGCGCGTCCCGCCGCGCCGCGCGCCCCGCAATCGCTCAACGACGATTGGTTCACCGCCGCGATGAACAAGAAAAAGTAATTGGGTGAAACCCGACCTCCGGACGGGTTTTCAGGATTCGGTCATGGGAACGCCGAGAGTATTTTCACTAAAGCTGAAATCGAATCTGGTGGCTGTAGCCGCAGACATCCTGATCCCAGGAATTAGAGTGACCTCAACTCGGCCGCGAACCGGATAAAACGAATTTAACGCGGAGGGCACAGAGAGCGCGGAGTTTGACGTGATTTCACTCCGCGTCCTCTGCGAACTCCGCGTTAAAATATTTATTTGGGCAGGCTGTTTCCTGCTCCCCCATTCGCTGGATTGTACCGTAAGTC
>JBEPTW010000260.1:0-4865 GCA_041691855.1 Verrucomicrobiota bacterium
GCTCCGAATTTTCGGAGGTAAGTTTCAGCGTGGAATTGATGACATTATAAAAATGCGTGAGCGCGAGTTGGTCGGCACCGAGGGCGCGCTGGGTGCGTCCAAGTTCGAGCAGCGCATCGGGCACGGCTGCGGCGTTCGGATAATCCTTCAGATAGCGCTCATAGACGGCGGCTGCTTTCGTGAGTGAACCCTGCCGGCGGTAAACCCGGGCCAATCCGAGCAGCGCATTCTCGACATCCTTTTTATTCGCTCGCAACGAAGTGAGGATCTGGCGAAACGCGATTTCGCCCGCATCCCAGTCTCCGCGATCAGTCAGGCTCACACCGAGCCGCTGCAAGCCGATGATCTCGCGGCGGGGGTCATCCGCCGGCGGTTCGGAATTGGTGGCGTTGGCCTCCGCAACTTCAGCAGGCTTTTCTGCTTTCGGTGCTTCGACGATTTCCGTCTGCTTGCCGGCATCGGGCCTTTGATGGACGGTCGTAGTATCGGACGATTTTGTGGCCGAGGGCGAGTGGTCGGATGAAGCCGGCTCGGATGGTTCTGTTCCGGCGCGCGCGATCAACGTGCTGGTTAAACCCAGAACAAGCGAAAGCAGGAGCGTTGAAGGCGTGCGTCGGAAAATCATCTTTGCTGGTAAGTGGCCGAACTGGCCGGGAGGTGACCGGGCGCGGGCGCTTGAGCGGCGCTTGCGGGCACGACGACGGTTACATCTTTTCCCGACGGGAACTGGAAGAAGGGAAGAAAATCTTCAGCGCGCGTGGAAGGATGGGTGTCATCAGGCAATATGCTCGGGACAGATTTGTCGTTGGCAGGAGTGGTGGTGAGAGAAGTTTCGACCGTCGGTTCGGGGGTCGTCACGTCCTTTACCTCCGCGACCGGTGCGACCGAGTGTGCAACGGAGGTCTCGGTGGACGAAGGCGACGGCGCGGAGACGGACAGCGGATGAGTGATTTCCGGTGTGGCTGCGGCCTTCACGGCAAGAAGTGGGATCGGTCGTGGCGCGGCCGCGAAGCGCAGTGGAAGGTTGCCCGAGACCCGCAAGTACGGGCGCGAGCCGGCGTCGTTGCGGTCGTTTTCCGGATTCGATGGCAGGCGCATGTGTGCGTGCGCATCGGTTCCGAGAGGGACCAGGGCGTGCTGGATCAGCAAAAGTGAAATAACCCGCAACGAGCGGTGGAGGCCGCCCTTTGGAGTAGGTGGATAAAGATTCATAACCGTATAAACGTTCCATGGTGTTGGATCGTGATGATTCGCCCTGACCTCTTCTTTAACGGCACGCTCGGGTGCACCTGTAGCATTAATCGTGACGAATTTTACGCTCACGATTTCCCTAACGCTTTCATCTAGGGGGTTTTGGTGTCACTCGCTGAGGGGCATTACTGGTCTTCTCTCCCGCTGCAATTTGCAGCCAATCGCGATGACGAAACCACTTAAAACTTGATCGCGCCCTGCGTCAGGTTTTCACCGAGACGTTTCGCCGCGCGCTCGACTGCAACGAGCATGGCCCCCTCGAGGACAGTCGAGGTGAAATTCCATTCCTCCATCAGGTCGGCGTTTACTTCAAATAGAAATCCGTCTTCGGAAATTCCCGGTCCCATGCTGGCGGCGATGTAGCGGCCGGCATGTAAATGGGCTAATAGCGGCCGGGCGGCAGCGGGAGCCTCGGTTGGTCGATGCTGATATTCCGCAGAATAAACCATTAACTCAGGAAAGTGCCACGCACGTAACAACCGCGCGCCGACTTCGGCATGCTCATAGCCAAGAATTTCTTTTTCCGCCTGCTCCCATGTAGAGCCACGTTCTTTCTGGCGGGCTCGAATAAGCGGGAAAAAACTTCCGCAGGCATGGGCGACGGCGAGCTTGCCCATTTCGTGGACCAATCCCGACGTATAGGCGAGTTGCGGTTCCACTTGCTCGGTGGTTTCGGCGAGCACTTCGCTGGCGATGGCGCAGCACAAGGCGTGACGGCAAAAATCCCCCGGCTCCAACTGCGTGCCGGTGTTGTTGGTCGCGGGCCAGCGACCGATGAGTGCGAGCGCGGCGAGACGATAAATTTCCTTGGCCCCAAGACGCATGATCGCCTGTTCCACTGATTCAACCGAGCGACCAGCGCCGCCAAAATAAGCGGAGTTGGCGAGACGGATGGTGGCGCTCGCGAGCGCGGGATCGATCTGGATAATTTTGCTGATCTGATCAGTCGAACTCGATTCGCTCTGCAACGCCTGCGAAAGGCGGGGCAACAGGGAAGGCGAGCAGGGGAGCTTCAACGCCGCCGTGCAGACGTCCTCGATGGCTGGGGGATGATTGGCTTCGGGCATGGATTGATCAGGCAGCTTGCAACAGCGAGCCCGGATCGAGAATCAGGGCGATGTTGCCATCCCCGAGAATGGCGGCTCCGGCCACGCCGGGCAAGCCTTGCATGAAGGCGCCGAGACTCTTGATGACGACCTCCTGTTTGCTGATCATTTCGTCGACAAAGAGGGCGGATTGACGGCCGGACGTTTCCACGATGACCACGATTCCCTCCCAGGGATTCTCGGAGTCGGATGGAATGCCAAAGCGACGGTGCAACCGATGCAAAGGCAGGAGTTTCCCGCGCACCTCAATCAATTCGCCCCGGCCTTGGACCGTGGTGATCGAACCGCGGGCGGGACGCAACGCCACTTGAACTGACGTGGTGGGAAGAATGAAACGATCGGCGCCCACGCGAACGACGAGGCCATCGATGATGGCCATAGTGAGCGGAAGGCGGATTTTGAATACGGAACCGCGTCCCACTTCTGATGAAATTTCCACGATCCCGCGCAATTTCTGGATGTTGCGCTTCACCACGTCCATGCCGACGCCACGACCGGAAACAGAGGTGACCTTTTCCGCAGTCGAGAAGCCCGGCGCAAAGATGAGAGCGAGGATTTCGTCGCGGGTCAGAATCGCACCGGGAGCGACAATGCCTTTCTCAACCGCCTTCTTGTAGATTTTATCCGGGTCGATGCCGCGACCATCGTCCCGAAGTTCGATGACGATGTTGCTACCTTGGTGATAAGCATGAAGGTGAACGGAACCCGCTTCCGCTTTGCCCTTCGCCACGCGATCGGCCATCGGCTCGAGACCATGGTCCATTGCATTACGCACCATGTGCACCAGCGGATCGCCGATTTGTTCGACCACGGTGCGGTCAAGTTCGGTGTCTTCGCCGCTCGTCGTGAAATTTACTTTCTTGCCGAGATCGCTCGCGAGATCGCGGACCAACCGCTCCATTTTCTGGAAGGTCGGTTTGATGGGAATCATGCGCAGCGCCATCGCGGTGTGCTGGAGTTCCTTGGTGATGCGGGAAAGTTGCGTGACGTTGCGTTGCAGCATTGTCCCGGTGTTGCCGATTTCGCGCGCCGTTTCGATGAGCTGGCTTTGCACGATCACCAGTTCGCCCACGACATCCATGAGTGAATCGAGTTTGTCCGTACTGACGCGCACGGTTGCGCTCGCGCTCGAGGTTTTCTGCGCGCCGCCATCGGGCTGGGCCACGATTTTTGCTGGCGCGGGCACCGTCGGTGCGAGCGGGATGACAGGCGCAATCCCCTCGATGGCTGCGTCGGCCACTATCTCTGTAATCGGCGCCGGTTTCGGACGGGTAGTGGGAAGCGGAAGAATGCAGACGTCGCCGGACGGCGCGGCGGCGGCGAGACGTTTGACGGCGGTGATCAGATGACTGACAGGAATGATTTGATCAGGCAGCCGGCCTGTTTCCAGCGCGACCGAAACCTGTTGCACTTGCGCTTGCAGCGCGTCGCGGCTGCGAAGGATTTCGGTGATGATCTCGGAGTTAAGGAGCAGCTTCTGGCTGCGGGCAAGGTCGAGGAGCGATTCAACTTCGTGCGCGAGCTTGTGCATCGGCATGAGTTGAAGAAATCCGGCATTGCCCTTGATCGTATGAAAGGAACGGAAAATGGAATTGAGTGCCTCAGGATTGTCCGGCTGGTGTTCGAGTGCGAGCAACGCCGCTTCAATTTGCTGCAGGTGGTCAACCGCTTCGGCGTAGAATTCGCCAAGCAACTCGCGATTCTCGTCGAGCGTAATCGTGAGGAGTTCGTCAACACTGGCTGGAGCGGCGGGGGCCACAGGCGCGGGAGGCGCCGTGACTGTTTCGTGAGCGTCGCTGAGACTGGCGAATGGAGCCACGGTCTTAGAGGTTTTCACGGCAATGATCGCGGCGGGCAGCCAGTCGATCAATTCGCGCAGCTGAGCGAGGGTCGCGTCATCGAACGGTTGAGCCGCGTCGAGTTTTTTGTCGAGCTCGCCGTGGATGAGGGCCAGCGCTTCGGTGAGGCTTGGCTCCGCGCTGCAGAGATCGCGGATTTCGCCCAACAAACTGTAGGAAGGGATAAGACCGTCGTCGCGACCGGCTTGGGCTAGGATGGACTCTGCGGCGAGACGGTTGACCGCGTCGTCGAGGGCCTGGAAGGATTCCGGGAAAATAGGCATAGGGCCAGATTGGCGTTGGATTTAGAGGACTATCGTCACCCTTCAGGGAAACTTAAGATAGGTTGTACACGGATTTTAACTGTTGGGATTTGTCGTTCGTCGGATTCGATTCTTAAAAACTTTGTTAGCCTGAATGCCTGCGAATTGGATGATGGTTTTGATCGCCAAATCGCTAAAGGAGACGAGGCAACGAGCCGTTAATAAAGGAGCGCCTTTGAACTATCGCGCCCAACAATTTCCATGAGCTCATCACCCGTTTCTGCCTCCGCACCGCTTACCGCTACCGCTAAACTCGCCGGCAAATACCTCACGGTTGTCCTCGATTGCGAGGCTTACGGACTGAACGTCCTCAAGATTCGCGAAATCATCCGCCTGCAAAAAATCAC
>JBEPTW010000261.1:0-4801 GCA_041691855.1 Verrucomicrobiota bacterium
TCGAGCGATCTGAGGTGGAGTCTCATTCATTCGTCGGCGTTGTTCGTCGGGCTCATGGGCGCGTATTTGCTGGTGGGTGCTCTTTTCGCCAACGGTATATTTCACGCTTCGCCCCGGATGCAGCTGGAGATGAATCCCTTCACGAAATTGGTTTGGTTTTTCGCGAAACCGCTGCCCAATGCGCTCGGGCTGTTCGCCCTCCGTGATGATTTCAACTATGGGTCATGGATTTTCTGGTCGGCGGTCAGCGTGGTCGTGCTGGTTATTATTTGGGGATGCTGCGCTGAAATAAAACGCACGGGTAGGACGGCGAAGCGGAGAATATTATTTTGTATCCTGATCCTGCCGTTCGTGGCGCACTTCGTCAGTCTCGCCGCTGCGGAGCGCGCGATCGGTTATCGCACGCTTTTCGCCCTTTCCGGCCTGGTGCTGGTGTTGTTGGTTTTTGCGCTGCGCAGTCTGCTGGCGGCGGAAAAAATCAAACCGCTTCACCATCACGGTGCGTTGCTCGTGCTTGCGCTGCTCGCGGCGGCATCCGCTCACTATTATCCTCATGCGCTGATTGCAGTCCCCCAAGGCTATGAATTGGAGACGATGCGCACCCCGGTCATGCGGGCGAGTTTCCCGAAGACGGGAAAAATTTATATTATTACGCCCACGATCGACGATCGGGCGACCAAGCGGATTTATGCGGATGAGTTCGGCGCGGTGGCGAGTGACTCGGATTGGGCGCCACGGGAAATGTTCAAAGCTGTGTTACACGAGCGCTATCCGATCAAGCTTCCCAAAGGAACGCTCCCGACGATCATTCTGGGTCGTCAACCGCCCCAACCGGACAAATATGACCTCGTGATCGATATGAGAAAATTCAAGGAAGAAGCCAACCGCTGAGGCCGGGTTTGCTAGGTCCAGCTCAGGTTGGTTTTGCTGAGAGGCAATTCGCGGATGCGATGGCCGGTGGCTGCGAAGATTGCGTTGCACAGCGCGGGAGGCAGCGGCGGGAGAGCAGGTTCGCCGAGGCCCGTCGGCGGATTGTCACTGCGAATGAAATGCACCTCGATTTTTGTCGGCGCATCATTGATCCGCAGCAAAGGGTAGTCGTTGAAATTGCTTTGCGCGACGCGGCCTTTTTCGAGGGTGATTTCCTGCAGCCAAGCGGAACTGAGACCGTCGATCACGGAACCCTGCACTTGGTTTTCCGCGCCACTGAGGTTCATGATCGGACCGACATCCGCGGCGACGGTTACCCGGTGGACTTTCAGTTGTCCGTCGCGCGATACGCTGACCTCCGCGACTTCAGCGACATAACCGAGATGGCTGAAATGAAAAGCGATTCCACGGCCGGATCCTCGTGGAAGCGATGCGCCCCAATCGGATTTTTCCGCGGCGAGTTTCAGCACGCCTTTCATCCGTTCGGTGTCGTAGGGCCGGTCACGTTTATTTGGTCCCGGGACCTTGCGATCTGGTCCAAGCAGATTGAGGCGAAACATCAGTGGATCTTGGGCGGAAGCATGGGCGAGTTCGTCGAGGAAGCTTTGAAAAACAAACGCGAGCGCGTTACTGCCCGGCGCACGGAGCCAGCTGGTCGGGACGTTGGTGGAAATTATCGATCGCTCGAACCGATAATTAGGGACGAATCGTCCGGGAAATTCCGTGGGTCTCATGTCCGCGGCGCGCCCAACTTTATCGGTGCTGTTGAGCCCGACCGTGACGAAATGGTTGTGCCACGCGACGAGTTCGCCCCTGGCGTTGACCGCACCTTTGAGATGGTGCCAGCCAGTGGAGCGATAATGACCATGTTGGGTGTCGTCTTCGCGCATGGTCGTGAGTTTGACCGCGCGGCCGGTTTTTGCGGCGATGGCGGCGACTTCCGCCACGTAATCGTTTGAGAGCCGGCGTCCGAACGCACCGCCGCTGCGAGTGAAGTGGATTTTGATTTTTTCCTTGGGTACGCCGACAGTTTTCGCCGCGATTTCCTGGGCGTCGCCGGGCATTTGAGTCGGCGCAAAAATTTCCAGGCCGCCGTCGTCGGTCGGCCGGGCGGTGGCATTCATCGGTTCAAGCGTCGCGTGGTAAAGATACGGATACGTGTAGCGCGCAGCCACGACCTTCACCGGTCCGGCGAAAGCGGCAGCAAGATCGCCATCGTTGTGCAGTACCTCTCCCGGTTTGGCGGCAAGTTCGGTCGCGGCTTGCTCATAACTGGCCGAACTATCGCTGGCTGCGGTTCCTTCGTGCCATTCAACTTTGAGTGCACGGCGCGCCTTAAATGCCGACCAGGTTGAATCGGCGACGATCGCGATTCCCGGCATCAATCCAAAATAGTCGGCCGTTCCCTCGATCACGAATGCATCGCGCACGCCGGGCATTTTTTTGATTTCGTCGAGGTTCGCGCGGGCGACTTTTCCACCGAAAACCGGACATTTTACGTAAACCGCGTAATCCATTCCGGCAATCTTTTGGTCGAGGCCGAATAATGGTTTGCCGGTCACGATGTCCGGGTTGTCGATGCCGCCGACGCGGGAACCCAGTAATCGGAAGTTTTTAGGATTTTTCAGTTCAACGGTTTTTTCGTCCGGGAGCGGCAGCGCCGCAGCTTTGCTGGCTAGCTCGCCGAACGTTAGCAGCCGTCCGCTTGGGCGGTGGATTACCGAACCCTGTTCGACTTCACACTCACCGACCGGCACGCCCCACGTCGTGGCTGCGGCTTGCACCAACAAGGTGCGGGCGACTGCTCCGGCGCGGCGGAGTGGTTCGTAATTCATCGGGGTGGACATGCTTCCGCCCGCAGATTGTGGTCCGAGTTGGGAATCGAGCGTCCCTTGTTCGATTCTAACCTTGGAGAAATCCGCCCCGAGTTCCTCGGCGACAATCATCGGCAGGGACGTTTTCACGCCCTGACCCATTTCCGGGTTCTTCGCGACAATCGTGACGATATTGTCTGGCGTGATGCGAATGAACGCATTTGGCGTGAAATTTTTCGCGGTGTTTTCGAGGGCTGGGGCCACTTCACCGAAAACTGAGCCCGGCAGATAAAAACCGATCGCCAGTCCGCCACCTACGAGTGCGGAAATGCGGAGAAAATCCCGTCGGTTGAGATCGGGTTTGAAGCGGGACTGCAATGGCGTGGTCGTTTCCGTTTTCATTTTGCGCCTCCGGTCGACGCGTGAGCTGCGTCCTTGATTGCCGCGCGTATCCGCAGATAAGTGCCGCAGCGACAAATGTTGCCAGCCATGGCCCCATCGATGTCGTCATCAGAAGGGCTGGGATTATTTTTCAGCAAAGCCGCGGCGCTCATGATCTGGCCGGCCTGACAATAACCGCATTGGGCGACATCATGATCGCACCAGGATTTCTGCAAAGGATGCGACCCATCCGGCGTCAAACCTTCGATCGTGGTGATCTCGCCGGTGGCATTGGCGACGGGCAGTTGGCAGGAACGCACGGCGACTCCGTTGAATTGAATCGTGCACGCGCCGCACAATCCGAGTCCGCAACCGTATTTCGTCCCGAGTAGGTCGAGGTTATCGCGCAGAACCCACAGGAGGGGAGTATCTGCGGGCACATCCACGACGTGGGACTGCCCGTTCACTTTCAGGGTATAGTGAGGCATGGGTAACTAAGAGAGTGGGGAAAATATCCCCGGATTTTCGGACGTCAAACGTCGATCCGCAATTTCTGCTGCCGGACTTGCTCAATCCGAGCGGAGCGGTCGCGACTCGTGGTGCGTCGCAATGTTGTTACTGCGTCCGATGGCTGGCGACCCAATCGACGATTGCGGCGTCGTTGTTCTCGTTGCGCCACACAGAGCTCAGAAATTCCGCCGGATTTATGTCGTGCTCCTTGAAAAAACGGCGGTCGCCGCCGCAGCAATACATCAACGACGAAGGCAGCTCGCCGCGCAACTTCGCTTTAGCCTTCGGGATAATCCGTGGCAACCACGAGATGCCTTTGATTTCGTCTGTTTTAGAAGGCATTTTCGTTTCGTCGAGTATGGCCTTTGACGCTTTTCCTGCCTGGACGTTGAGAAAATAATCCCGGCGGATCATTTCGATCGCGAGTGCCTTGTCCCAACCGGGTTCTCCGCCGGCCGTTTCATCTTCCGCGTAGTCATAGAGGTGTTGCGGGCTAATTCCATTGGCGGCGAGAAAGGCCGTTTCGATGGAATTAAAATAGGTTTCTGCGCCGCGCTTTCCGTCGGCGTATTGTTTGCAGGCTTTGGTGTAGAGGGCGTGGAGTTGTTCCGCGAAGGTGTAATTTTTCATCGTTCGCTAAAGGAGAACGCACTCCGAGTGAAAGGCAAATGACGGTTGAACTCAACTCGCCTCGAATCGGTCACTCTACGAACTGCTGGGAAAAATAAATTTCTGCCGCACCCGCACCGAGGTGGGTTTTCCCTGTCGGGTAGGAGAGGAAAATTTCCATTGATTGAGCGCGTTGACCGCCGCTTGTGCATAGCTGGGGTTTGTTGTCTCCATTACCACCGGCATGCGGGCCTGGCCGGTTTCGTCCACGTAGAAATCGAGGACGGTCGATCCGGACGACTGGCTGGGATTCTGGGCGAGGCTGGGTTTGGGCGGGTTGACGGCGTGCAACACCTCGAGCGGATGATCCAGTTCGCCTGGCGCGCAGACGCGTTTCACTAATTGCGCGGACATCCTTTGATCGACCAGCCAGTCGGTTGTTTCGACGGGGTTTAGCGAAATAATGCGACCTGCCGTGGAAAAATTGAACACAAGTTGGAAGCGAGCTCCCACTGGCTCACCATCGACGATGGCCGCCGAGTAACGCCACTGCCTGA
>JBEPTW010000262.1:0-4789 GCA_041691855.1 Verrucomicrobiota bacterium
ATCCACTCGCCCGATACTCGCTCAGCAACTGAGCGCGTTCGCGTCGCGACCGGTGCCTTCGCCCTCGTCGTCCCTGACAGGTTTCTCCGTTCGTTGGTTTTTCCATCCGCCAACTCTACCCGATTCCCCGCCCGCTGTCGTCACGTCCAAGTTGTACGCTTACGAAATAGGGCCTTCTTCCTGCTACGGAATCCTTGGCTTCACGTGGCAAAGTTAAAGAGCCGGGGATGAATAATCACAATCGCGTTGACGGCGAGCGCATTGGTCGCACCTGCGAAGGCGTGAGCGATTTGACCGGCGGGGGCAGCAGCATCGTTGATGTGCACATGGTGAGCTTTTGCTTGCCCGTCAGGTGATGGGCGAACGCCTCCACGCTGCGGACGAGATCGTCGGCGTTGAACTCGAAGTCCTTGGTTTTCATGTCTCGGTTTCTGGTATTATAACATGGCGTTTGCAATGCCCCATGAGCCGGCGGGCGTGTCCTTCAACGCGCCGGATTTTTCCAAGGCTGCTGCGCTTTGTTCCCATGAGCCGCAGGGAAGGTCCGCCGAAAAACGGATCAGCCGGGAGATGAGGCCGACAAACGGTTCCGGATTTCCCCCGACGGTCAGCGCCTCCAAGCACGCCAGATAATCGACCCGCAACGAAGTCGGCACGATGAGCCGGCCCCAGTCACCGGCCGTCAGTTCGGCATTGAGAAACAACCGCGCCAGCCGGCCGTTGCCGTCGTTGAAGGGATGGACCTCCGCCACGATGAACATCATGAAGGCTCCGCGAGCTACCGGTTGCGCCAGATGCCGACCGACCTCGAATGCCTGCCGCAAAGTGCCTCGCACCAATTCGGGCGTCACGAATTCGCGGGTCCCGACACGATTCGCTGTCTCTTTGAAACGGCCTGGCCCAATATCGAGCCGGTCGTGCATCAGGCGGGCGTGCCGGATTTCCAACAGCCGCAGAAAATCGGCTGCGTCGCGGGGAATTTCCCGGCGATTGTGACCGTCGGTGGCGAGGTGGAAAGTGGACAGGATGTCATGGGCGTCCTTCGGCCGGGCGGCGGGCATCTTGTGATCGAAAACGATTTCCCGGGCCTCTTGGACGGTGAACACCGTGCCCTCGATATAATTGGAAAAATAGGCTTCCCAGAAGGCATGGAGCCGGCGTTCCGCCGTCGGTCTTTCCGGCAGCGGAGCGAAAGTCTCCGTCGCCAGCCGTGTGGCGAGTCGCGTGAAAAGCGCCAGTCGGTCCGGATCGTAAGGCTCGCGGCGTGCGCGCGCCCGTCCAACCGGTGAAACCAAGGCGCCCACATTTTCTCCGTCCAAAAGAGCAGTGATAATCGTCCGTGCCCGCGTCGCCGCCTCGGGCAGCTCAAGGCTCGGTGCAATTTCTTCCATCGAAGCCAGCAGTCGCCGCAGTTCGTCCGGCCCGTGTATCCGGCAGAGCCGGTCGAGCCAGCCTTCGACTGCCGCCCGGTCCAGTGTCTTGCGTTCACTGCCCGCGCGCGCGCGGCTCTCAGTCAAATTTTCCAGCAACGCCCGAGGACGCGAGGCCATGAACAAATCAGCCCCAAGTTGCGTGTCGCCTGCTTGGGCCGGTGAACCTTTCCAAATGCGAAGGGTGACGCCCGGCAAAACGTGCGTCTTGTCCTTCCGGCCATAGGTGAGATGATAGAATCCCCCCGACGAGGGCTTCGCTTCAATCGCCGTCCGATAACTGATGACCGCGCCGGGATAGAAATGCCGGATGATAGCCGGTAGGTCAGCGCGGATGACTTCTTCCGGTGAGCTGGACAAATCGGTGGTATAGATCCGCGAAGCGAGCTTGCGCGCCTCATTCCGCTTGATCATTCTGGCGAGCTGGTTCGCTTCTGCGGTATCCGATGAACCGAAAAGGAAAGGCATGAAAATCGGAGGTTAAGTGAGCGGAAAACAGGGGAAAAGTGAAGAATCAGTGTTTAACGACTCGATAAAGTGAGGTTTTGGCATTTATGCCAGCTAAAAGGCTATTTCTCGTCCTATGTCGTGGCATCGCTATTTTGGCTCCGACTACACTTTTTGGTGTAGGTCGAGTACACCAAAGTCGGTAGATGCAGGCCGTTGAAACTAGCGCACATTAGGTAGCGAATTGGTCGTATGAACGTGACGTGGCGGCTTGGAAACCAGTTTTCCCCCAAAGTACGAAATTTTACAGGCCATCCGGCCGAGCCCTCTCGAGTTGAGGTCCGTGTCGTAGGAAGAAACCCAGGCCACCGACGGCAATATTCGCTGTAAAGTAAAGGGGAGTCCTTCCGATAATAGATATACTCCGCTTCTCTTTCGGCTGCGTTGGGACGGTAATTTCATGTCCTTACCCGCTTACCGCCCCATAGCGCTACTAACCGCAGCCATTACAATTGTAATTGGCGGAACGGTGATGCTCGGTTGGATATTTGATATCGGCATCCTCAAGACGATCCTGCCGGGCTTCGTCAACATGAAGGTCAATACCGCCGGTGCATTCCTGTGCAGCGGAATTGCGGGTACTATACTTGCACTTAAGAAAGATGAAAAGGGAGCCGGCAGAATACTGATTAATCTTTCTGTTATAATTATCATCGCGATCTCGGCACTTACCTTGGGTGAATATTGGACGGGACTTTCTTTTCATATCGACGAACTGCTTTTTCGTGACGCCGTCGTAACGACCGGGACCTCGACCCCTGGTCGCATGGCCCCCAATTCTGCTTTCAATTTTCTCCTGATTGGAATTTCTATTTTCCTGCTCCGCCGCGGCCCACGCGCAGTTTATATCGCGCAGCTTCTAGTGTTGGTCACCATTGTCGTTACGGCATTGGCGATGATCGGTTACGTGTTTTCCGCGCGAGTCTTTGTCACCGTTGCTTCTCTCACGAGCATGGCGTTGCACACCATTGCAGGGTTTTTTAGTCTTGGGATTTCTCTCCTCAACATCCGGCGGGAGGATGGATTCATGACTGTGATATTCGGGGAATCACCCGGCGGGTTCATCGCGCGGCGGCAACTTTTACCTGCGATCTTTTTGCCGCTAAGTCTCTGCATCCTTTTCCACGCGGGCGAGGTCCATGGACTCTATGATGCGGGTTTCGGGATGGCACTCGTATCCTCATCCAGTATTGTCGCGTTGATTGGGATGGTTTGGATTTCTGCGAATCAACTCAACACGGCTGAAGCGCGTCGCCTGGTCGCGGAAGCGGCGCATACTGACGCAACGGTACGTGAGCGCGCCGCAGTGGAGGCTTCGGGGCTAAAATCTGATTTTCTCGCGCATATGAGTCACGAGATTCGAACTCCCATGAATGGAGTTATGGGGATGACCAGTCTGTTACTCGATTCTCCTCTGACGGACAACCAGCGTGAGTTTGTAGACGTGATCCGCACAAGCGGCGATAGTCTGCTCGCAATTATCAATGACATTCTCGACCTGTCTAAAATCGAAGCCGGAAAGATGGTCCTCGATAAAGCTGAATTTAAGGTAGTGGAGTGCATCGAGGGGGCCCTCGACGTACTGTCGTTTCGTGCACGGGAAAAAGGGTTGGAACTCGCTTACTCGATTGCCGCCGATGTTCCTTCCCGGGTTGTGGGTGATGCAATCCGCCTCCGTCAAATTTTAATCAACCTTATTGGCAATGCCGTGAAATTCACGGACGCAGGGAAAGTTGTTCTTAGTGTGCGGAGCGCATTAATCGACGGCTCCGGCTGCCAGTTGACCTTCGACGTGACGGACACTGGTGACGGTATGCCTCCCGAGGCTCTCGCCCTTTTGTTTCAATCTTTTCAACAAGTGGATTCTTCGCCTTCTCGCCGGCACGGCGGCACGGGTTTGGGGCTCGCAATTACGAAACGACTCGTGGAACTGATGGATGGGAAGATCAGCGTTCAAAGCAAATTGGGGACTGGTTCCACTTTCTTATTCACGATACCAACGGTGGCAGTCGCAACTTTCCGAACCATGCATCCTTTTGCGCGGCCCACAAATTCCGAGGCTCCGTTTTCGCCGGTCAGTTCGTCTAAAAACGGCGCGCAAGGCGCTACTTCAAAAGAAGCATTTGCTAACCGGTTGCCGCTCCAAATTCTGGTCGCGGAAGACAACCTCGTTAACCAAAAGGTTATCTATTATCTTCTCCAACGCTTGGGCTACGTTCCACAGATAGTTTCCAATGGCTCTGAAGCGGTTGCAGCCGCTGCCGCGAAAAAATTCGACGTCGTCCTAATGGACATTCAAATGCCCGTTATGGGTGGCACTGAGGCCATGCATGCGATCCGTTCTCTTGGCTCTCATCAGCCCCGGCTCGTTGCCGTGACGGCCAACGCATTCAAAGAAGATGGCGCTAACCTCCGAGCGGATGGCTTTGATGATTATATCAGCAAACCGATTTTGGCGGGAGAGTTGGAAAAGGTACTTGTACGATGTGCGAACGCCCAGTTAGCCACAGACACCGTAAGCGGCTCGCCTCTTTGTAACTCGGCTAATGTGCAGTCCTCTAACTAGGTCGGCATAACCGGGGTACACTGCTCGAGTGAAGCTCGGTTCGATAGCTTCGAGACACTGGCGGGACGAGAAATCCTTATCGGGGATGACGAACAAAAGCCTGCCGTGAGCGTTGCGGGGGTCGTTCTGGGCCAGCCGCTGCCTGATGTGATCGCAACCCTGGATATCCGCCACCAGATGGTCGTCATTGATGTCGCGTGGTGGTTCCTCACGACCTCGTACTGCGTTATGTTCGTAAGCGTACAACTTGGACGTGACGACAGCGGTCGAGGAATCGGGTAGAGTT